>NZ_JBNPUO010000006.1:0-493930 GCF_051168215.1 Bradyrhizobium sp. HKCCYLRH2015
GAAGGCGGTGGCGCGCCTTCGCGCCAGCCTTGAGGCCGGCCGATCACCGGTCTACAAAAAAGACAGTTGCTCCCCGGTGTACGGCTGTTTAGCCACCGTCGCCCTCGGGATCATCGCCCGACGGCTTGGCGCCAGCGTCGCGGCGCCAGGACCACACGACTTCACGTCCGCAAGCTGCCGTTCGTCCGCGTGCAAGCACGCTGCGGCAGGCAAGCGGCCATCGCCTCCCCGCCTCACGTGTCGTGACGATCGCGATACGCCCCTCGTGGCGAAGCAGGATGGACGCAGTAGAGCACATTTTCTGGTAAAGCGAAAGCCATTTCTTCTCGGCGGTCAGAGTTTGCTCCATACCGCCAGCTGCGCCATACCGCTGCCACATCCCATCCTGCGAAGGACATAGCCACTATCTGTGAAATCGGAAGCCTGCAGCGTTTCCTGAAGTCCACTTCCCTGCCGTCACAGATCGTGGCCCGCCCCACCCCGATCGACAAAGTGAGCGGCATAGTTGCCCAGTCGGCAACTTCTACTTTTCCTGAATCCGATTGAGATAGTCTATTATGGCAAGAATTCGCGCTCTCGCAATACTATCCGGATCAAATGACGATGCATCGGCTCCAGAGCTCAACTGCGTCGCTTGACTTGGCCGATACCGATACCCCCAAATGGGCATATCTCGCGTACCATGCGCCAGGATTGCCTGCCTGCCATCGATCACTTCGTAGGTACTACTAACCGGAAACACTCCATTATTCTTCTTGGCAATCGCCGTAAGATCGGACGGAACCGATTTCAGCTGCGTGCTCACCGGTCCGCCCCCCTTACCATCGGCTCCATGGCAAGGAGCACATGACATGGCAAAATCGGACTTGCCCGCATCTTGAGCCCAACAAGCGGCAACCATCGCAACCGTTGCAACTGCCACAGCGAAACACTGTCCTGTAGATCGCATGGTGCACCCCTATTTTTCCGAACCTGAGACATCCGTTCTACCTAAACAAAACACTTGAACGCTGATCTTCTGACCAATCTCTGCGACGTCTGCCGATGACAACTCCTGAGCACTTTTCGTCGCTGCCGAGATCTCCGGAGAGACTCCCCGACGATTGAGGAAATTGACGACAATCTGCGATACAATCGCGAAGTTTATTAGTTCTGGAATGTCCCTGCCAGCCTTCATCATGGCCAATGCATTCAATTTGCTATCCACGATTCCGACAACACGCCCCGACATGTCGAGCAACGGTCCACCGCTATTGCCACTTTGCACGGGAGCGGAGGTCTGCAAAAACCTCGTATCGTTCCCTAGGCCGGTCAACGCCGTAACGTCCCCAGTCGTGAAATTGCCAACGCTCGGGAGCAAGCCTGCAAGCGGAAATCCGAATGCAGCAACCCTGTCTCCAAGACGCGCCTGGAGGCTGAACGAAGCAACAGCGGCATTGCCCATATCGGTCCTCAGCAAAGCCAGATCATTCGCATCATCCTGACCATACACCGTAGCCGCATACTCTGCTCTGTCGGCATAGCGAACCTTGATCGGGCTCGTGCAGCCGCTCACAACGTGATTGGCCGTAACGATCACCCCGCGGGCGACAAAAAATCCCGTTCCCGTTATCACGGAAACTTCGCTTGGCTTGGCTCGCGACCGATGATCTTCTACGCACTGCTTGATCGACCTCACTATACTGATGGCGTCTTGCATGTTGAGCAGAGCAAGACTTTGCCCGGCATCAGTCCGAATCCCCAGAAAGCCCGCCGTAATCACACTTGCCATGAACTCGTCCTTGAGCGGACCGACGCTCAGGACACCATCTGAGACGTCAAAAGTCGCGTCGAACTCCCTCGTCGTGACAAGTTGAAGACGAATCTGGGTCTTGTTCGCGGTCAGATCCCTCCACTTTGGATTGATCACTAACAGCCCAAATCCTCTTTCATCCTCTCGAGCAGCTTGAACGAATCCCAGGCCAACGGCCGTTCCATCCGTGAACGTCGCCTTTGCAATACAGATACCTGCTTGTTGATCGTATCCTAGCGACCACCCACTGGTCGGGGCGCTCTTTCGTGGATGATCATGCACGCACCGCCGAATCGCATTGATCGCGTTGGCAGAGTCCTGCATACTTACGATTGCGATTGACTGCTTACTTTCGTTCTTTATTGAGATTGACCGCGCATCAGCAACACTCTGGACAAATTCCTCACTGAGTTGCTTAACCATTATGACTCTCTCGGAAACCTCGAAATTTCCCTCCCATTCACTCGTAGTCGTTATGAAAAGATGGATCTTGTTTCGCTTTCCCAGCGCCCCGTCCCATTTAGGATTCGCAAACGCCAGGGACCAAGCGGATTCTTTATCACTCACAGCCAACGTTACTAATAAGGTTGTACTGTCTGCAAAGGCGATTCCTGCGTAGCAGGCGTTTATCTCTTCGGTCTCGTCGTATCTGATTGACCACCCGCCAACGCGAGCATACTCGCCCGAATCTGCCCGAGCCGCAGGCTGCTGGAGGAACTGCAGCGCGACGAAGGCCAGGGTCGCTATTGCGAGCCGGCAGTGTTTGCTAAATGACTTGAGGGAAAAGTCCATGCAGGAGCCTCCCTGACAACTCAGGTCACTATTCAATTTTAGCGTGCACTAGTATTGCTACCCTATCTTTGATCCAGCTCAATGGTTAGAACGCAAAGGCGTTCCATATGATTGCGGGACTCCGCGGTCTCAGTTGTCATCCCAACACTCCATGCACGACGGTTTGGCGCTTGATCTCGTCATACTCCTCGGGCCAGGAGATTGCCGGCACCATCGCGCGCTACTGATCTTGCGAGCACAGTTCTCGTCTCGCCCCTCAATAGCCATGAGGGTTGCCGTCAGGAGAGCAACGAGCCGCCGTTCGCCGCCGCTCTCGGCGAAAACCTCGCTCTGGGCGAGCGTCAGCGTCCGGCCTGATTTGACAACCCTGCCCTCGGCGACGATGCGCTGGCCCACGGCTGGAGCCACCAGATCGATCTTGAACTCGGTGGTTAGAACTGCGCGGTCCGCGGGCATCATGCTGAGCGCCGCATAGCCTGCAGCCGTGTCCGCGATGGCGCTGACGGTTCCGGCGTGAACGAACCCGCGCTGCTGCGATATCTCCGGCCTGGGCGTGAGTAGGACCATCGCCTCCCCGCCTCACGTGTCGTGACGATCGCGATACGCCCTTGTGGCGAAGCAGGATGGACGCAGTAGAGTAAAATTTCTTATAAAGCGAACGAATTATTGGAGCGCCGCAGCGACCGAAGGTCGTGCATGACACGTCTTGCGTTCGTGATCGTCGAGGAGAACTGTTGAAGCGGGTCTCGCAACAAAGATCATTGCGGCCCTTTCCGCCTCGATATACCAACGTCGCATGTGTCCTCGCGAGAGACAATCAGCATGACGATCGAGACCTGGCTCGCATTTGCCGGAACGTCCATCATCCTCCTGGTGATCCCGGGGCCGACGGTTCTGCTGGTGGTCTCCTATGCGCTGGGCCAGGGATGGCGAACCGCGCTGCCGACGGCCGTCGGCGTCGCGCTGGGCGACTTCACCGCCATGACCTTGTCCATGCTGGGCGTCGGCGCGCTGCTGGCGACCTCGGCGCTGCTGTTCACCGTGCTGAAATGGATCGGCGCGGCCTATCTCGTCTGGCTCGGGATCAAGCTGTGGCAGGCCGGCGGCGCGCTCAACGCCGTGCCGCGGACCGACCGAACCTCGGCGCTGAAGATGCTCGGTCACGCCTGGATCGTCACGGCGCTGAACCCGAAGAGCATCACCTTCTTCGTCGCGTTTCTGCCGCAGTTTCTCAGTCCGAACGGCAGCTTCCTCACGCAGATGGTCGTGTTCGAATCGACCTTCGTCGTGCTCGCCTTCGCCAACGCCGTCGGCTATGCGCTGATCGCCTCGCGCGCCCGCGCGCTCGTACGGAGCGAGAAGGTGATCAGCATCTTCAACAAGGCGGGCGGCACCCTTCTGATCGGTGCGGGCGTCGCCGCCGCGGCGGCGCGGACGGCGCAGAACTGAACGGGCCGCGAGCTTTCGGCGGAATGTCGCCGGCCACATCGGCTGACAACGCCCGCGAGGCATCGTCCAGGTTTCAGCAGCGCGCAGGTCAGGCTATATTGCCGCCGTCACCTGTCATCGAGCAGGCTCTGCCATGGCCGACACGCCCCCATCCAGTCCCGAGCTCTGGCCGTCGCTCCAGCACGAGGCCCGGCGCATCGCTGCGGCCGATCCCGTGTTCAGCCGCATCCTGTCGGCTGCAATCCTCGACCATTCTGATCTCGGCAGTGCCGTCGCGCAGCAGATTGGCGTCCGCATCGGCAGCGGCGATGCCGCGCGCGCCCGGTTTGCCGCGGTCGCGCGCGAGGCGTATGCCGCCGCGCCTGAGCTCGTCGAGGCGGCGGGTCACGACCTCGGTGCGATCGCGACGCAGGATCCAGCGACGACGGCGCTGCTGCCGCCCCTGCTGAACTACAAAGGCTACGTCGCACTGCAGGCGCATCGCGTCGCGCACTGGCTCTGGAGCAACGGGCAGCCCGACCTGGCGCTACTGCTGCAGGCGGACACGTCAACGTCGCTGCAGGTGAGCATCCATCCCTCGGCGCGGCTCGGCACCGGGATGTTTCTCGATCATGCCACCGGCATCGTCATCGGCGCCCACAGCAGCATCGGCGACGACGTCACCATCCTGCAGAACGTCACGATCGGACGACACGACGCGCTGCCCGGCCGCGCCCCGCGGATCGGCCGCGGCGTGCTGCTCTCCTCGGGCGCGACCGTGCTGGGCGACGTCGCGATCGGTGATTTTGCCAAGATCGGCGCCGGAGCACTCGTTACGTCCGATGTGCCGGCTGGCTGCACGGCCGTGGGCACGCCGGCCCGGCTGACGAACTGCCCGGAGCAGCCGATCCCGGCCTGACCACGACTGCTCGGCCGGCAAGGCTCTACGGCAATGTTTCGAGCTTGGCCGCGGTGACGGAGATCAGGTCGCGGATCTTGTCGCACTCGGCCGCAAGCGATGCGAGGGCCGGATCCGACCTGATGCACCGGTCCAGATTGTCGACCGCGCTTCGCCAAGCCTCCAATTCGCGCCGCAGCCGTCCGATCTCGCTGGTGACCACCGCATCGCTCAGCCGTTCTGCTTTCGCGCCGATGATCCGCAACGAGGCCCGGGCGGGAAATGCGAGGATATCAGCCACGGATCGCCCCGATGAGAAAGGTGGAATTCGGCGAAGACGACAGGCGCACGACGCGCGGGGCGGCGGCATTGCCTGCAACCGCGCGGCGGCCTGGATTGACAAGCCACCGCGCGCTCGGCGCTTTCCGGTCCGGCCTCAAGCCGCCGCGCGTTCGGCCAGGGCCTGAGCCTCGGCCGCGGCACGCGCCATGCTCGACGACATCTCGCTCGTCACCGTGCTCTGCTCCTCGACGGCGGCCGCCGTCGACGTCACATACTCGCTGACGTTCTGGATCGCCTGCTTGATCGAACTCAGGGACGTGACGACGCCCCCGGAGATGTTGTTGAGGCTGTCGATCTCGGTCGCGATCTTGTCGGTGGCGGTCTTCGCCTGGGTGGCCAGGTTCTTGACCTCGGATGCGACGACGGCGAAGCCCCTGCCCGCTTCGCCGGCCCTGGCGGACTCGATGGTGGCATTCAGCGCCAGCAGATTGATCTGGCCGGTGATGTTGTGGATCATCTCGACGATGCCGCTCATCGACTGGGCGGCATCGGAGAGCCGCTGCGCCTGCGCGTCGGCCGAGGTGACACGGTCCACCGCGCCCATGGCGGTCTCGCGCGACTTCGTCATGGCTTCGGAAATCTCGCGCACGGACGCGTTGAGCTCCTCCGCGCCCGCCGCCACCGATTCCATCATGGCGCGCACGCGCTCGTTGCCCATGCGAACGAAGACCTGCCGGGTGACGTCGGTGGCGTATTTGACCACCTTGAACGGCTTGCCGTTGAGGTCGAGGATCGGATTGTAGGAGGCCTGGATATAGACCTCCCGGCCGCCCTTGCCGATGCGCTTGTACTCGGCCGACTGATACTGGCCGCGGTTCAGGCTCGCCCAGAAATCGCGGTAGGCGCCGCTCTCCCGCTCGGACGGTTCGACGAACATGCTGTGATGCTTGCCCTGGATCTCGGCCAGGGTGTAGCCGAGCGCGCGCAGGAAGTTGTCGTTCGCGGTGATGACCGTGCCGTCCATGTTGAACTCGATCACCGCCTGCGACTTGCCGATGGCCTCGATCTGCCCGGCGAGGTCGGCGTTCTTCAGCTTCTGCGCGGTGACGTCGGTCGCGAACTTCACGACCCCGATCGGCCTGCCCGCCGCATCGAGCACCGGATTGTAGGTGGCGAGGATCCATACCTCCTTGCCGCCCTTGCCGATGCGCTTGTACTCGCCGCCCTGGTATTCGCCGCGATTGAGCGCAGCCCAGAACTCGCGATAGGCTTGGCTGTCGCGCAGCGCGGGTTCGACGAACATGCTGTGATGCTTGCCCTGGATCTCGTCGAGGCGATAGCCCAGCGCATCCAGGAAATTCTTGTTGGCACCGACGATGGTGCCGTCGAGCTTGAACTCGATCATGGCCTGCGCGCGGTCGATGGCGGCAAGCTTGGAGCCATCGGCCATGCTGCGCAGCTTCTTCTCGGTGATGTCGGTCGCGAACTTGACGACCTTCACCGGTTTGCCGGCGCTGTCGAGGACGGGATTATAGGACGCCTCGATCCAGATTTCGCGACCGCCCTTGCCGATGCGCTTGAACTCGGCGGCCTTGAGCTCGCCGCGGCTCAGCGCCGCCCAGAACTCGCGGTAGGCGGCGCTGTCGCGTTCGGAAGGCTCCACGAACATGCTGTGATGCTTGCCCTGGATTTCGTCCAGCTGATAGCCGAGTGCGTTCAGGAAATTCTTGTTCGCGGTGATGATGGTGCCGTCGAGCTGGAATTCGATCACCGCCATCGCGCGACTGATTGCTGCAAGCTGTGCTTCCGCGTCCGAGCGGCTGTTCGATCGAAACAACAAGGTAACCTCCAGATGAATAGTTCGTTTGCAGATAGCCGGCGGCGATGACGATCGTCCCGCGCGCCCGGCGACATGTCTGCGCAAAAATTGATGCAACTTGTTCCAGTCTCGTTAAAGCGCGTTGATAAACTCCGGCTTTTCCGTAATTCTACCGCTGTGACATGACGCCCGACATACAAGGACGGCGCGCGGAAGCTGCGCTGCGGCCCCCGAAGCGTCGGCAATCGGCCGTGCGGCGCGAAGATCGCGGGGCGTCAAGTCGGTCGATCGCATGTCTGCCGCAGCTGCTGCGGCAGACAGCGGCTGCGGGACCAGGCGGCCGAGCGTCGCCTGGTTGGCGCGCAGCTCCTCTCCGAGCAACCGCACCAGCTCGCAACACTTCGGCACCGGGAGTAACCGCCACTGCAAGAATGCCTGATGCGCGCGGGCGATCACCGCGCTCCATCCGCGCCGGTGTCGTCATGCACCTGGGCCGGCGAGCCTCGATCGGCGGCGGTCCCGTTGGACAGCAGCGCTAGACCGCCTCGACCACCGCCTTCAAGGCGTCAGAGACCTTTGTGGCGAGCGTCGCAAGCGCCGCGTTCTCGATGGCCTGCATCGAGGCGACGGGATTCACGGCAGCGACCTCGACCTTCCCGCCGATCTCCTGGACGATGACGTTGCAGGGAAGCATGGTGCCGATCCGGCTCTCCGCCTGCAATGCCTCATGCGCCAGCTTCGGATTGCAGGCGCCCAGAATGATGTAGGGCCGAAAGTCGGCGCCGATCTTCTCGCGCAGCGTCGCCTGCACATCGATGCGGGTCAGAACGCCAAAGCCGCGTGCCTTCAGCTCCGCGGTCACCCGCTCGATCGCTGCGTCGAACGATAGATTCACCGCTTTGGCAAAATAGTAGCTCATGTTCGCCTCTTTCCGGCTGGTCTGCCGCCGCGTCAACACGGTTCGTCGCGCGCGGCCATGGGATCTCCCGGCGGCACTGTTGCGCGTCCGTGCGGCGTGCACTTGATCGAGATCAGCGAAATGGCCGCACGTGCCGGACTCGCGGCGGCGCAGGCCAGGCCATCACGCTGTTTTGACGCCGGTCATTGCGGCCCGCGCATGAACGCCTGCATCTCTTCCGGGGTCAACTTGCCGTCCTTGTTGCTGTCCATGGCCCTGAAGATGCGCTCATGCGTCGCCTGGAATTCCCGCAGCGAGATCTTGCCGTCGCCGTCGGCGTGACGGCGGGGCGGATCACGCTGCGCCGATCCGCCCCGCCCGTTTCGATCTACCGGCCGCAATGACAGTCTCGCGCGCCGGTTTCCTCATATTCATCGTGCAGGCGCACCCAATCGGAGAGATTGCCGCGGCCGGTCTCGTTGCGGCCCTTGGGCGTGAGATCGAGATAGTGATAGGCGCCGATCAGCGGATCGCCGCCGCGGGAGCGGACCTGGAAGGTGCAGAAGATGTTGCCGGCGTCGTCCTTGGTGAACACGGTCAGGCCCGGGAGCTCGGGCGACCTGCGCGTCAAGGGTGCGAAATTGTAGACGGCCTTGCCCGTCACGATCTGCTCGTCCGAGAACGAGACCTGAAAGTCGAAGTTGAAATCACCGCCCTCGGATGACACCCAGTCGAACGTCCAGCCCATGCGCGCCTTGAACGGCGCGATCTCGGCGAGCGGCGCACGCGAGACGACGACCAGGCTGACGTCGTGATGGCGAAGGTGCTGGTTGGCGCCGTCGATGTGGTCGCACAGAAACGAGCAGCCGGGACAGCGGTGCGGATCGCCCGGCGCCATCATGAAATGATAGACGATCAGCTGGCTCCGTCCCTGAAACAGGTCAGCCAGGCTCACGGGTCCATCCGCCGCCTGGAAGACATAGTCCTTCTCGACCCGGACCCACGGCAGCGCCCGGCGGGCGGCAGCCAGCGCATCGCGCTGCCTGATGAAGGCCTTCTCCTGGGTGAGGTGGGCGCGATGAGCTTCGGTCCATTCGTCCGCGGTGACTATTCTGGGGGTCATGTCTGGAGTCCTCCGTATCCTTCGCAGAGGACGATGCAAGGCTCGGCGGCCCGACACCGACGCCATCTATTTTGTCGGCAGGTCATCGCAGCGCGGCCGGGTGCAGCGAACCGCGGATCGACTGGACAAGGCCAGCTTCGGGCGCCCCCGCTCCCGTCTCAGACCGGCGTGCGCGCTCGACCTGATCCACCGTCTGCTCCCGTCCGTTTCGGGGCGGCCATGACAGACGTGTCGGATCAGAGCAGTGACTCCCGCAGCGGCCGGACCGAGCCGGCGCGCTGCCGCAGCTGCGGCCAACCGGCGCGCGCGGTTCAGAGCATCCTGAACCCGCGAACCGGCGAAGCGGCGCGGCTGTTCAACTGTACCGCCTGCGGATCCGTCAATTGGATGGACGACCGGCGGTGAGCAACCGGTTCGGTCGCGACTGGCTGCCGGCAAAAAAAATCTGATCCGCGAGGAACAAACCCGCATTCAGCCGTTTTCGATGATCGCGGGCTTCCCCGCTTCGAGCCGGCGGCAGAGGGATGATCGTGCTCCCACTGTGCAATCGCGCGCGAGCGACTCCATCCCTCCTCGACGAACGTCTGCCTCGAGGTCAGCTCCGATGACGGCCAGATCGGGCATGTCACAGTTTCGGTGCTGATCGAGCGCGGTTGACGGCTGTGAACGGTCCAAGGCCGCAGCTCGCTATCAGCAGCTCCCTATGAGGAAATGCGGGCCTGCGTCCAAACGTGGCCCATCTTTACCGCGTCGAGCGCGGCGGCCAGCTCATCGATGCGATACGGCTTCGACAGGATGCGGACGCCGGCCTCCTTGGCGGCGTGAACGGCAGCGCCGGAATAGCCGCTGGTCAGCAGGATCGGCATGTCGCCGCGCCGCTTCTGAATCTCGCGTGCCAGCTCGACACCATTCATGCCCCCCGGCATCATCACGTCGGAGAACACGAGGTCGACCGTGCGTCCGTCTGCGAGCGCGCCGAGCGCGGCCGCGGCGCTGGAGGCGCGGGTCACCTCGTAGCCGAGCTGGCGCAGCATCTCGCCGACCAGGGCCGCGACCTCGTCGTCGTCCTCGACCAGGAGAACGCGGCCCTCATCATGCGCCCGCGCCCGCGGCCGCTGCAGGTCGAGGAGATGGTGCTGCTGCCTGGATGCCGCCTGCGCGGATCGCGGAAGGTACAGCGCAATCGTCGTGCCCTTGCCCACCTCCGAGTCGATGCGGACGGTACCGCGCGACTGGGTGACGAAGCCGTAGACCTGGGCGAGGCCAAGGCCCGAGCCCTTGCCGACATCCTTGGTGGTGAAGAACGGCTCGAACACCCGCATCCGAACGTCGTCCGTCATGCCGGTACCGGTGTCGATCACGGAGAGGCGGACATAGTCGCCGGCCAATTCGTCGTCCTGCAGATGTCGCAGGTTCTCGGCCCGAACCAGGATCGTGCCGCCGGCCGGCATCGCATCGCGGGCGTTGACGGCGAGATTGAGCACCACGAGCTCGAGCTCGCCCGGATCGACCTCGACGGGCCAGAGCGCGTCGGGAAAATCGAACTCGACGTGCACGTCGCCGCGCAGGCTGCGGTCGAGCAGCTCGCGCATGCCGCCGATCTGGCGGGCGATGTCGACCGGCTCGGGCCGCAGCTCCTGCCGGCGCGAAAACGCCAGCAACTGCCGGGTCAGGCTCGCGCCGCGCTGCGCCGCCTGGATCATGCCGTCCATCAGGCGGCGGCGCCGCGCCGGATCGCCCTGGCGGTCGAGCATGTCGAGGCCGCCGGAGATCACCATCAGCAGATTGTTGAAGTCGTGCGCCACGCCGCCGGTCAGCCGGCCGATGGCCTCGATCTTCTGCGCCTGGCGCAGCGTCTCCTCGACCCGTGCGCGCTCGGCCATCTCGATGCGAAGATGCTCGTTCGACTCCGCGAGCGCCCGGGTCCGCTCGACGACGAGCTGCTCGAGCTGCTGCGCCGCCTGCTCGCGCGCCTGGATCAGTGCGCGGATCTGGTATTGGCGGCGCCGCGCCCGCAGCGCCGATTGAACAGCGCTTGTGAGCGTGATCGGCTGGATCGGCCGTTCGAGCAGCGAGACGTTGCGCAGCGCACTCACGAGGTTTCGCCGCCAGGTGACGACGGCGCGCTGTTCGCGGTGGCTGGTGAGCACGATGAAGGGCAGGTCGGACCAGGCCGGCTGGCGTTCGACCCACTGCGTGAGGGGAGCGGTGTCCTGGGCAAACAGCCCTTCCTCGGCAACAAAGACCGCGCCGACGCCTGCGCTCATCTCACGGAGCAGATGCGCCAGGTCCGAGCAGACCGCCGCCTCGATCCTTGCGCTGCGGAGCAGCTCCGCCGATGCCGGTCCGTCCCGCCCGATCGGCGCGAAGACGAGGACACGGTGATCTTGCTCAATGCTCATCCCGCATGTCCATGTCGGGGAAATCCGTCCCGGTGAAGCGTGGATTGCCGGAGAAGATACCGCTGAAATTCTTGAGCGGCGGACCGAGGCTGATACCCGCGCTGCTCAGGCGAAATTCGCGAATGCTGTGCTCGTGGTGGCCGCTGCGCTTCTTGACCACCGACAAGGCGCGCCGAACCGCGCCGCCGACCTCGAAATAGCGCAGCATCAGGACGGCATCGCTGAGATAGCTGATGTCCAGCGGCGTATCCATCGGCCCGACCATGCCGTGCTGCGCGAGCACCAGGATCGTCAGCACGCCCTGCTGGGCCAGATAGGTCAAGAGCTCGTGCATCTGCAGGATCAGAAACCGCTCGTCCGGCATCGCGTTGAGATAGCCGTTGAGGCTGTCGATGATGATGACGCGGGCATTGTCCTGCTCGACGCTCTGCCGGACGATGGCGCCGAACTCGCCCGGCGACAACTCGGCCGGGTCGACCTGCTGAAAGCGGATGCGCCCGGAGTCGATGTGTTCATCGAGCGGCAGGCCGAGCGTCCGCGCGCGGGCTTCGACGGTGCCGCGGCCCTCGTCAAAGGCAAAGAATACCGCATGCTCGCCGCGCTGGGCCGCCGCGATCGCATAGATCAGCGCAACCGACGATTTGCCGACGCCGGCGGCACCGATGAGCAGCGCGTTGGTGCCGCGCTCCAGGCCGCCGCCGAGGAGCTGGTCGAGTTCGGCATTGCCGCTCGGCGTGACATCGCCCGCGAACGTCCGGTGATGCTCCGCGGCGACGAGGCGCGGAAAGATCTTGAGCCCGCCGGACGCAATGGTGAAGTCATGGTAGCCGCCGCGGAATGCGATGCCGCGCATCTTGATCACGCGCAGCCGGCGGCGCTCGGCGCCGTAGTCGATCGCAAGCTGCTCCAGCATCACCACGCCATGTGCGACCGAGTGCAGCTGCAGGTCGTCCTGGGCCGACGACAGATCGTCGAGCAGGACGACGGTACAGTTGCGCTTGGCGAAGAAGTGCTTCAGCGCCAGCACCTGGCGGCGGTAGCGCAGCGGGCTCTGGGCCAGCAGGCGAAGCTCCGACAGGCTGTCGATCACGACGCGGCTCGGATCAATCCGCTCGACCTCGTTGAACATCAGGCCGGTGGTCTCGCTCAGCTCGACCTCGGCCGGATGAAACACGGTGAGCTCGCGCTCGGGGTCGAGCGTCGTTTCCGGCGGCACCAGCTCGAAGATGTCGACGCCGGCCAGCGACCAGCCGTGGCGCCGCGCCACCAGCTCGAGCTCGCGCCGGGTCTCCGACAAGGTGATGTAGAGCACGCGCTCGCCGCAGCTCACGCCCTTGAGCAGGAACTGCAGCGCGATGGTGGTCTTCCCGGTGCCGGGCCGGCCTTCATACAGATACAGGCGATTGGGATCGAAGCCGCCGCCGAGAATGTCGTCGAGGCCTTCGCTTCCGGTCGAAATGCGCGGCAGATCCGTGGGCCCGCCCTCGTCGCTTCCGCGAACAGGCTGCTCCGTCATGCAAAAGCTCCATACCAATCAAGACGACGCGGCAGCGAAACCGATCACGCGGGGCTTCGCGACGACCGGATAGGAACACAGTCGATCCGCCTCGGGTTCCCCAGTTCCATAGTTCCATCGCACGTCCGCCGGCGCGCAGGACGGACGTCCGACAGGCGTTCGCACGCCGATCGCACCCCGCCTTCTCTGCTCAGCCGACGGCCGATCAGCTCGCCCGGCCCACCGTGTCAGCCATCGTGGCGCCGCGTGTCGCGCAGGGTCTGATGCTCCAATTCGGCATCGAGCTCGGCACCGATCAGGATCACGATGGCGGAGATCCAGATCCAGGTCATGAAGCCGATGGCGGCGCCGAGCGAGCCGTAGGTCGCGTTGAAGCTGCCGAAATTGGCCGCATACCAGGAAAACAGCGCCGAGCCCGCGAGCCACAGCGCCGCCGCCAGCGCGCTGCCCCAACTGATCCAGCGCCATTTGGGCTCCTCGCGGTCCGGCCCGTAGCGGTAGATCAGGGCCAGTCCGAGCGCGACGCAGATGAAGATCGCGGGCCAGCGGCCGATCCGCAGCACCAGATCGCCGGCCCCGGACATGCCGAGATAGTTCAGCAGCACCGGGAGCACGACGACGGCACCGATGGCGAGCAGCGCGAACAGGATCGCGCCGCCGGTGAACAGCAGCGAAATCGCGTTCAGCTTGATGAAGCCACGCCTCTCGGGTTCGCGATAAACGATGTTGAGCGTGTCGAAGAGCGACTTCATCGCCGCATTGGCGCTCCACAGCGAGATCGCGAGGCTGACGAGGAAGGTGATGCCGAGCGCCTGACGGCCGTTGGCAGAAACACGCGTCAACTGGTCGCGCGCGATGTCGATGGCGCCGCCGGGCATCAAGCCCTGCAACTGTTCCAGATGTCCGGTGATCTTGGCCGGATCGGAGAACAGGCCGTAGATTGCCACCAGCGCGGCCAGCGCCGGAAAGATCGCCAGCAGGGTGTAGAAGGTCATGCCTGCGGCGAGCGCAACGATCCTGTGCTCGGTGACATTCTCATAGACCCGGAGCAGGACGTCCTTCCAGCCGCGCTCGGGAATCTCCGCGGGCGAACGCGCCAGCCGGCCGTGTCCAGCGCCGGCCCGGCTCGCGCCTCGCGAGCGCTCCGCCTGTTCGGGCCGCTGATCGAAATAGTGGATCAGGAACGCGAACCCGAGCAGAGCCAGCATCCCGCCGGTGCCAGGTGTGCGCGGGCGGCTCGCGAAAACGCTCGAAGAGTCGCGATGGGCGGCGTCTGACGTCTTGGATCGGCGAAACATGGGATCGGTCCATCACCAGCGGCCAAAAAGCAACCGGTGCGGTGGACGAATGTTCCGGCATCACGTCATGACGCGCGTTGCCAGGCTCCGCAACGGTGGGGCTGCCTCAGACCTTCAAGAGGCCAACTCGGGCGCCAACATCCAGACAATTTCGCGGGCCTGTGAACGCATCGCTGCGGCGCCGACACAAAACAGTTATGTTGCGCGCGAGGAACGGGCCTGCGCACCCTCGCGTTGCAACGGGACTTTTCAACGCAAGGATAAACGCATGCGCCGCCTGTTATTTGCCTCGCTGTCCGCCACCGCCGTCCTCGCGAGCTTTGCCGCGATCTCGCCCGCATCCGCCGCCCAGGACCGCTACTGCCTGCAAGGCAGGATCTGGGGCTATCCGGGCAACTGCCAATTCTCCACCTATCGCCAGTGCCTGGCTTCCGCCTCCGGCACCGATGCCGGCTGCGGCATCAACCCCGCCTACGCCTATGCCCGGCAGCGCGGCTACGACCGACGCTATTGAGCGTGGACTGTTGCGTCAGCCTCTTGCGCGGTGCACGATCAGCGCCATCGATTGAGAGATGGCTAGCGGCGGGATGTCAGGCCCCCGTGCTCCCCCGGCCCTGTTCTATTACGTCGCGCAACGGCACGATGATCCGTTAGCTGTTGTGGCAAGCCTTACTCCGGCGCCGGCAGCCGCGCGTGCTCTCCTCCTCCGCCGCTCGGCGCACGGAACATTGCGGCTCGCCGTCGCTTATACGGCGACCAATGTCCAACCGGAGGAGGATCATCATGGACGGACTGATTTATCTCGTGGGGCTGATCGTGGTCATCATGGCCGTTCTATCGTTCTTCGGCCTGCGTTGAGACGACGATCATGGCCATGGAAACTGCGCCGGTCGTCGCCTCACCCGTTTCAAGCGCGACGGCCGATAGCTGGACCCTGCAATGGACGCCGGTCGTTGCGGGAGCTTTGACCGCGGCGGCGGTCTCTTCGATCCTGATCAGCTTTGCCATGTCGGTCGGTCTCGGTGTCAGCTCCACCGCCCCGACATGGCGCGACGCCTCGGTGGCGCTCTGGCTCCTGTCCGGACTCTATCTGGTGCTGCAGGCGCTGATCAGCTTCGGCTGCGGCGGCTACATGGCGGGCCGCTTGCGCGCACCGCACGGGTTCGCCGAAAGCGAGGAGACCGAGAAGCGGGACGGCCTGCACGGCGTCACAGCCTGGGCGCTGGCGGTCGTGCTCGGCGCCACCCTGGCCGTACTCGGCGCGTCCGCGGCGACACGGACCCATCCGCTGACTACGCCGGCGACGGCCAATGAACCGTCGATCCTGAGCTATGAGCTCGACCATCTGTTCCGCGCGCCCCGGCGGGTACCCAGCCCGGATCTCGCCCCCGCGCGCAGCGAGGCCGGCCGCATCCTGCTCACGGCGTCGAGCCACAATGGCGTCAGCCCGGACGATCGCAGCTATCTCGTGCAGCTCGTCAGCGGCACGACGGGTCTTGCTGCGCCCGATGCCGAGCGGCGGGTGGACAGCGTGATCGCAGAAGCCAAGAGCGCCATCTCGCATACCCGCGCCGGCACCGTCATCCTGGCGTTCTCGGTTGCCACCGCGCTGCTGCTCGGCGCCGTCGCCGCCTGGGCGGCTGCGGAGAGCGGTGGCCGTCACCGCGACGGCAAGCCTGTCACCGGATGGATGCTGCACGCCAACCGCTTCAGCCGGCGGCGCGACATGTGGCGGCGGCCAATGTCGATGCCGGAATAGAGCACATCAAGACCAGCGAGCGGCCCGGCCCATCGCCGGGCCGCTTCGCGTTGGACCGCCGCCGCGAACGAAGCGCGTGCAATTCAGGCGAGCCGCAGGATCATCAGGTTCGCGTCGCTGCCATAGCTGCCGGTCGGATCGGCAGCGGCTGTCTTGTCGACCGCAAATCCTTGCCTCTCCCAGAATGGCGTCGAGCCGTTGACGGCGATCAAGGACAGCGACGTCAGGCCGAGCGCACGCGCGTGTCGGATCAGCTCCTCGACGATCACGGTCGCCGAGCCGCTGCCGCGGGCCTCGGGCAGCAAGGCGAGATCGTGGATGTAGTAGGTCGACGCAGCCGGCGGAATGCTGCCGATCAGCAGGTTCAAGGCCGGGGGCCGGCCGAGATGCCAGGGATGGCTGAGCACATAGCCGGCGATGCCCGCGCCCGTCCCACGCAGCACGCGGCAGCCATCAGGATGGAGACGCAGGCGCTCCGCGAAAACACTCTTGTCCTCGGGATAGTTCGGGTGCACGCGGGCCGCGATCTCATCGACATCAGCAAGATCGCCCGGCGCCATTGCGCGCCACCTCATGGTCTGGTTCTTTCTCACTCGCCCTTTCTCACTTGGCGAGGGCCAGCCAGCGCTCGCTGGCCGACAGCGCCGTCGGCCACAGCGCCTCCGTCGGCTGCCCCCGATGCAGTGCCTTGCCGACCTCGCAGATCGACATGAAGGCCGCCGAGCGCGCCTCCTCCACCTCGAGCGGCTGCTCCGCGCTCGGGCTGCGGACGAGGCCCATCAGGCCGTTCAACGTCTGCAGTGCCGCTTCCGGCGGGCTCACTTCCGCCGCCCTCAGCGCAGCCACGATCTGCTGCGCCTTTTCCGATTCGGTCATCACGTCAGTCATCGTCTTTTCGTTTGCCCGTGCCTCACGGGAGAACGCTAGCAGCCGGACGAAGGTCGGGCAATGCTCGGGCAGACGGCACTCCAATGCCGAACGCGCGATGCCGACGTGCGATTTCCCGCCGATCCTGGCTCGGCCCTCTTGCGATGCTGCTTTGCCAGCGTCTCGGCCGGCGTGCATTGGCGTCGTGATCTGCAACGCGTTCTTCAGATAGCGCGTTCATTGGCGATCACGCCCCCTCGACAAGGCTGAGGCATTGTGATCGCTCTGGCGCATGTCATTTCGCCAAGGATTTCGCCATGTCGAGGTGTTTCTGCAGCACCGGCACGGTCTGCTGGGCGAAGTCCGACAGCGGTGAGTTTGCCGCCGCCTGCTTCTGATACTTCTTGATATCCTCCTGGTGATCGCGAACCATCGCCTGCGCAAACGCCTGGTCGAACCGACCGCCGGACATGCCTTCCAACCGGTTGTAGATGGCCTTCTGCTTCCTGCTCGGCTCGGACGGCACCTTCATCCCGTTCTGGCTCGCAAGCTGCTGCGCCTTCTGCAGATGCTCGCTATCGTCCTGCTGCAAGGCCTGCCCGAACTGCTTGACCTGATCGCTCTGCCCCTTCTGCTGCGCCAGCTTGCCCATGTTCACCTCGGACATGTCGCCCTCGATCGCCTCGGTCATGAAATGCTGATCCTTGGCGGGCGACCGGCCCTTCGGAGCGGCGACCGCGCCGCCGGCCACCAACACGGTCACGGCAGAGGCGGCCAGGGCAATTCGGATTGCTCTCGTCTGATGGTTGTGGATCATCCTGCTCATCGTTGATCTCCGAGGGGTTCGACTCCTGATCGTCGCGACGGCAAGAGCCTTACCCGACGATCGTTCCTAAGCCCCGCGCGGCAACCCTGCAGAATGCTTCCGCGCGCAACGACGCGGCGGGTTCCAAATGCTGCGGCACAACCGTCCCTGCAGCACAACGTCCGCGACTTCTCGGTTTCGGACCCGCGCCATGCAGCGCTCAGTGAGTGCGTGCATCCCCGCCGAGCGCCCGAGCCAGCACGCCTCGAAGCAGGCCGGCCTGCGCTGCGCTCCCGCGCCAGGCCACGATCTGATCGGGACGGATCAAAGCGAGGTCGGCCTCGTAGAGATCGCGCAGGGCCCGCGGCAAGGTGACGATCTCGACGTCGACACGCAGCGGCCCCATGGCCTCACGTAGTTGATCCTCATCGAGGTCGCTGCCCTCACACCGCAACAGCGTCCATTCGAAGCCGAAGCGGTCGTACAGCGAGATACCTTGCTCCAGCCAGGCGTGCGGCGCGCGGCCGCCGGGACAGGCGCTCGGCACGTAGGCGTTGGCCGCATCCGGCGGCGGCCGGGTGCCATCGGGGATGATGATCGGTGAGCCATCATAGCGGCCGCCAAAGGTGACGCCGGGGATGTTGAACTCGGCGCGCGCATGCTGATCGAGATAGGCGCTGGCGATGCGCCGTGCCTCGTCGCCGGCCGCGGTCGCGTCCTCGATCTCGGGCACCGCGGCAAACAGGCCGAGCGAATCCGCAAAGCCGCGCGCGTAGTCGGTGTTGCGCAGCGCCACCGGACGGCGCTCGGCCTCGTAGCTGTCGAGCAGCGAGACGGGGCTCGTTTCCTTGACGACGCTCGCGATCTTCCAGCCGAGATTGACCGCGTCCTCGATCGCGGTGTTGTAGCCGAGCCCGCCGGTCGGAGTGAACAGATGCGCCGCATCGCCGCCAAGGAAGACCCGGCCGCGCTGCATGCTCTCGGCGACCAGCGCATGCCCCGCGGTCCAGGTGAGATGCGAAAGCACCTCGCAGGGAATGGGCGCACCGCAGGCGCGCTGGAACGCTGCCCGCGCATCGTCGGCGGTAACAGCGCTTTCGTTCTCGCCGGGCCGAAGCTGGGTATGGAAAGCGAACTCGTCGCGTCCGTTCACCGCGGCCATGAAGGCGCGGCGGTCGCGGTTGAAGCAGACATACATCCAGGCCCGCGCATGCGGGACGCTGGCGTAGAACTCCGGCGAGCGCAGATAGACCGCGAGCATGCGGCCGCCCATGAAATCGCGCTGCACGCCCGTCGTTCCGCCATAGGTGATCCCGAGCGACTGTCGCACTTGGGAGCGCGGACCGTCGGCCCCGATCAGGAAATCAGCCGCGATCTCGAGGCGCGCGCCGTCGCTGACACGCTCGACCTCGGCGGCAATGCCGCCGTCGGTAACGGCATGGCCGATCAACCGGTGCCCGTAGTGCAACTGAATGCCCGCAAGGCGCGCGGCATGCCGGCGCAGGATTTCTTCGACGAATTTCTGCGACACCCGGTGCGGCAGCTCGGCCGCGCTCCATGAGCCGGACAGGCCCTTCACCAGTTCCGTCGCGCGCGCCGCGGACGGCAATTGAAAACGTGCCAGCTCATGCGCCGTGTAGCGCGTGAAATAAGCGACGTCGGTCGGGTAGTCCGCGGGCAGGCCGGCGCGCCGGACCTCGTCGGCGAATCCGAGCCGGCGGAAATGCTCCATCGTCCGCGCCTGCGTCGCGTTGGCCTGCGGGTTGAACGCCGTTCCCGGCTTCTCGTCGACCAGGATTGCGGACACGCCGCGGCGGCCAAGCTCGTTGGCCAGCATCAGCCCGCACGGACCGCCGCCCACGATCAGCACCGAGGCGCTCAGACGTTCGATCACGGCGCTCCTCCTCGCAATGGAGGAATGCTAGCGCGCCCCGCGAATTAGTCAAGCAGCCTGACTATCTGGTGTCGTCGAGCGTGTCGAAGCGGGCGCCATAGGCCGACAATCCCTGCAGAATCGCGTCCATCGCGGCCTTGCCGAGCTCCTTGCGCATCTCGGCTTCCGCCACATCCACGGCATCGCCAAACGCCTCCAGCCATGTCAGTCCGGCCGGCGTGAAGCGGACGAGGCGCGCGCGCCGGTCGCTCGGATCGGCCTCGCGCGACACCAGCCCCAGCTCGGCGCATTGATCGACCAGTTCGCCCATCGCCTGCTTGCTCATCGAGGCCCGCCGCGCGAGCTCGGTCAGCCGGGTGCCCTCGACGTCGAGGTTGCGGGTGAGGCTGACATGGGCAATCCGCGTCTCGCCGTGACCGCTCTCCGCCATCAATTGGAGAACCCGGGATTCGAACCGGCGCACCGCATTGTTGAGCAGCCGGCCGACATTGGCGTGACGCCATGCCGTCTGCCCGGTGGGCCGCGCCTTGCGTTGATCTCGCGCTGTCATATCGGGACTACCTCGCCATATCGAACCACGCCGGGTCAACGTCGCAGACGCAAGGTGAAATCGGGAAACGCGTGAGATGTCACGCGAAGAATGGCCGGAACGGCAGGATTCGAGCCTGCGCCCCCAGCGTCCCGAACGCAAATAGCGAACGAAAAGGCCAATAGGGAAAATGAAGTTTGCTCGTGATTGATGACCATTTTCGCCGTCTGTTCACAGGGGTTCGGTGGTCAACCGGTGGCCGGCCTGCTCACGCGCCAGGCGAGCCCGCTCTACCGTCGCCGATGCAAATCGCTTGACCGCCGCCGCGTCCCGTCGCCAGCTTCAGCAAATGTTCGCAATAGCCGCGAAGCTGGCCGTCAGCTCGTAGCAGCGCACGGCGCACGCAATGATGCCACGCTTCGCCAGATCGGTAATCGTGCGGACGGTGACGCCGAACAGGTCCCAAGCGCGGCGCCGCCGATGGTCTCAGCCATGATCCAAATTGCATTAGGCCGAAACGAGATCGCGAATGAAATAGTGAGGCCACCAACTAAAACGGTTGCCCTATAGCATGACATGGCTCGACGTTCACCAAGCAATCCGCAAAATTGATTATTAGATCTACTATCTATTATGTCTTGATGTCGCGAGGCAACAATTGCTGCAACGGCAAGCGCCATGTGTGGGGCAAAATCTGCAACCCGTGCCACAAATCGAAGTATACTCGCATCTACCAATAGGCTCCGCCTTTATCGGCTTATGTGGAGCCCCTTTGGCATGTGCCACAGATAGGCCCAGTGGTATCAACACCGCGAGGAAGACAACCAATCGCATTGACCCTCCTTCTTGCTTGTCTTGCATCACATTCAAGAATTGAACTATAAAGCAAACGCAACCCATAGAAACGGCATTTATCAGCCGCCGGTCAAATCAGGCCTCCGTTAGGGAACATCGGGTGTGCGGGTCAGATCGATCTCGGGACGTCGAAAATTTTCTTTTTTTGGTAAGCGATATGCCGGAAGGTGGCATCCCCAGCCCGAAGCGGATGCGCTGAACCGCGCCACCAGCGCCGTAGAGATATTCCACAGCCGGCGAGCTCATGTATTGCCGTGCATTGCGTCTTCCGCCGCAAGCATTTCGTCGAGGAGATCCCATGCACCCGACGCTTCGGCTTCCGACATCTTCCGGATGGCGTAACCGACATGAACCACGACGTGATCGCCGGGCTCGATAGCTTCATGCTGTAGCAAAAACAGACTCACCGTGCGCTCGATGCCTTTAGCCTCGCATCGCGCCATGACTCCGTCACTCTCCACGACCCGCATCGGGATGCCAAGGCACATCTCGGTTCCACCCGCAAATACTTGAGTCCGAAATCATAGCCCGATCGATGAACTCGATTTGACGTGGATCAAGATAAGGGAATCATATTCGCTGCATAGAATATGTGGCGTCTGATCTCGCGGGGATTTCCATGCGGACCAATGTCGCGGCGACCACCACGCTGGTGCTCGGACTCGGCAATATCCTGCTGAGCGATGACGGCATTGGTGTGCACGTCATTCGGGCCCTCGATGCGCTTGAATGTGCGGGCGAGATACCGCCTTGTGTTGCTCTGCGGGATGGCGGGACGCTCGGGCTGTCCCTGTTTTCGGAGATCGAAGATTTCGGCTCGCTGATCGCCGTCGACGCCGTGGAACTGGGCGCGAAGCCCGGCACCGTCAAGATCTTTCAAGGTCCGGAGATGGACCGGCAGCTCACGGGCAAGAAGCGGACGGCTCATGAGGTCGCGCTTGCCGACCTGATGTCGGCGGCGCGGCTGGCCGGCTGCGAGCCGGCGCGCCGGGCGCTGGTCGCAATTCAACCTGAATCCACCCAATGGGGCCTGTCGCTGACGCCCGCGGTTGGCGCGGCCATTCCCTCCGCGTGTCAGCAGATCAAAACACTGCTCAGCAGGTGGCACCATGACAGTTGAAGCGGATGCCGCGGCAGGGTTCCGCACGGGGATGATCGACAGCCTGCTCCGCGAGATCGCCCATCACCTCGGTGTGCTTGCCAAAACCGGCACATGCGCGGCGATCGATCTGTGCAGCCTGCCTCTCACGGCTGCGGACCGCAGCGAGTTGGAAGAGCGGTTGGGCCATGGTGACCTGGAGGCCGTTTTGACCGCAGCCGGCACCAGTGAAATCTGGGAGACGCGCTATGCCGGCGTGTGGTGGGTTCGCCATTTCGGCGCCGGGGACAAGCTCGCCGCCGAACGCATTGAAATCACGGCGTCCCCGGAGATCCTGACGAGCCATGCGGCCGACATCGCTGCGGCCAGCAACAGACTGGCTGAAGACCTGATCGACCGCGTCTCTTCAGAGGATACCGAAGATGCATGAAACCGAGACGATCGGCGAGCTCTTGACGCGCAGCGGCGTCTCCCGCCGCGCCCTGCTGAAATATACGAGCTATCTTGCCAGCCTTCTGGCGTTGCCCCCGATGGCCGCGAAGGGCATGGCGGAGGCGTTGGCGAATACGCGCCGCCAATCCGTGATCTGGCTCTCGTTTCAGGAATGCACGGGCTGCACGGAGTCGCTGACGCGTTCTTTCGGTCCAACCATCGAGGACATGATCTTCAATCTCATCTCGCTCGACTATCACGAAACGCTCATGGCAGTGTCGGGTACTGCCGCGGAAGCGGCCCGCCTCGCTGCCATGAAGGAGAACAAGGGCAAATATGTCGTCGTGGTCGACGGCTCCGTTTCGACGAGGGATGGCGGGGTCTACTCCACCAACGCCGGCAAGACCAACCTCGAGGTGCTGAAGGAGACGGCCGCAGATGCAGCCGCGGTGATCTCCGTCGGGACCTGCGCGGCCTTCGGTGGCATTCCCCACGCAAATCCCAACCCCACCGGCGCGGTTGCCGTCAGCGACATCATCACCGACAAACCGGTGATCAATGTCTCCGGTTGCCCGCCCATTCCGGAAGCCATCGCCGGCACGGTTGCCTATCTCGTGACGTTCAACAAGCTTCCCGATCTCGACGACAAGGGCAGACCGAAAGCGTTTTTCGGCGATACGATCCATGACCGCTGCTATCGCCGGCCGTTCTACGACAAGGGGCAGTTCGCCAAGCAGTTCGACGATGAGGGAGCGCGCAAGGGCTGGTGCCTCTATGAAGTCGGTTGCAAGGGGCCCGTGACTTACAATGCGTGCGCGACCATGAAATGGAATGGTGGCGTCTCTTTCCCGATCCAGTCGGGACACGGCTGTCTGGGCTGTTCCGAACCGAATTTCTGGGATCGTGGCAGCTTCTACCAGCCACTTTCTTCAAACACGTTGAATGATCCGGAGATCATCGGCGGCGCCGCGGCTGCGGGCGCGGCGGTCGGGATTGCCAGCGCATGGCTGGCGCGGCGACGCAAACAACGAGCAGAGAGGGAGGCCCAGCCATGAGCCTGCTGGATTTCGTGCGCGGACCCGCGATCGAGATCGCAATCGCGATATTCGTGGGCGGCGTGTTGTGGCGGCTCGCGTCGCTGCTGCTCCTGCCCTGGACCAGCGACAGATCGGCGAGGCGAGCTGATGCACCGCATGCCGTGGTTGGCGCGTTCCGTGGCTTCGTGCGTCACCTATGGCCCGCGAACACCTATCTGCGCGCCTCGTTGTTCAGCACGGTGAACGGCTATGTTTTTCACGTCGGCCTTGCCATCATCGTGTTCGGACTGGCGCAGCACATTCTCTTCCTGCGTGGATTGTTCGGCTTTTCATGGCCGAATCTGCCCACCGGCGTGATCTCGGCCGCCTCGGTGGTCACGCTGGCGTCGCTCCTGGCTGCGCTGGCGCGACGGATGACGAATCCGGTCTTAAGACTGCTTTCGACGCTTGACGACTACTTCAGCTGGCTGGTGACGTTCCTTCCGGTCGTGACGGGGCTGATCGCGGTGAGCCACCTATGGGCGCCGTACGAGACGCTCTTGTCCGTGCACATCCTGACCGTGTGCCTGTTCCTGATCTGGTTCCCGTTCGGAAAACTCATGCATGCCTTCCTCGTCTTCCTGACCAGGAGCGAGACCGGGATCTTCTACAGCCGCCGGGGAGTCGAGATATGAACCAGCGCATCGTCGTCGATCCCATCACGCGCATTGAAGGGCATCTGCGGATCGAGGCGGAAACAGATCCCCATGGCGGCATCACCGGTGCGTACAGTTCCGGCACGATGGTGCGCGGCATCGAACTGATCCTGAAAGGACGCGATCCGCGCGAGGCCTGGGCTTTCGCTCAGCGCATATGCGGCGTGTGCACGCTGGTCCACGGCATCGCCAGCGTCCGCGCCGTGGAGAATGCGCTGGGATACACCATTCCGCCGAACGCGCAACTCATCCGCAACCTGATGATTGCCGCACAATATGTGCATGACCATGTCATGCACTTCTATCATCTGCATGCGCTCGACTGGGTCGACGTGGTGTCGGCGTTGAAGGCCGATCCGGCGGCAACGTCGCAACTGGCGCAATCGATCTCGAGCTTCCCGAAGTCGAGCCCGGGCTATTTCGCGGACACGCAGAAGAGACTGAAAGCCTTCGTCGAAGGCGGCCAGCTCGGTATCTTTGCAGGTGGATTCTGGGGACATCCCGGATTCAAGCTGCCGGCCGAAGCAAACCTGATGGCGGTCGCGCACTATTTGGAAGCGCTCGCCTGGCAGCGCGAGGTGGTGCAGCTCCACACCGTCTTCGGCGGCAAGAATCCGCATCCCAATTTCCTGGTCGGCGGCGCTCCGTCAGCGATCAGCCTGAACACCGGCGGCACCGCCATCGGCATCGACGGCCTGCAGACGGTGAAGACCGTGATCGGCCGAATGAAGGATTTTGTCGAGCAGGTCTATCTGCCGGACACGCTGGCCATCGCCTCCTTCTACAAGGACTGGTTCGCGCGCGGCGAAGGCGTGGGCAACTTCCTGACCTACGGCGACTTCCCCGAAAAGGGCATGGACGACCCGGCCAGTTGGCTGATCCCGGCGGGCGCGATCCTCAATCGCGACCTGACCACGATCCATCCCGTCGACATGAACAATTCGGAGGAAATCCAGGAGTTCGTCTCCCATTCCTGGTACGACTATGCAAGCGGCAAGGACAAGGGCCTGCATCCCTACGAGGGTGAGACCAATCTGCATTACACCGGTCCCAAGCCCCCCTTCGAGCAGCTCGATGTCGGCGCGAGCTATTCCTGGCTCAAGGCGCCGCGCTGGAAGGGCCATGTCATGGAGGTCGGTCCGCTCGCGCGCGTGCTGATGCTCCATGCCAAAGGTCACGAGCCGACGCGCGAACTGGCCGGTTACGCGCTGGGCAAGCTCGACCTGCCGCTGACGGCGATGTTCTCGACCATGGGACGCACAGCGGCGCGCGCCCTGGAAAGCAAGATCGTCGTCGACCAGATGTCGACCTGGTACGACCGTCTTCTTTCCAACATCCGCGCGGGTGATCTGAACGTTCACAATTCGAACAAGTGGGATCCCTCGACCTGGCCGACCGAAGCCAAGGGCGTCGGCTTCATGGAAGCGCCGCGCGGGGCGCTGGCGCATTGGGTGGTGATCAAGAACAAGCGCATCGATAATTATCAGGCCGTGGTGCCCTCGACCTGGAACGCGGGGCCGCGCGATTCCAAGGGCCAGCCCGGACCTTACGAAGCGGCATTGATGGATCGCCACACGCTCCACGATCCTCGGCAGCCGCTCGAGATCCAGCGCACGATCCACAGCTTCGATCCGTGCATCGCCTGCGCGGTGCATGTGATCGATCCCGACGGCGAAGAGCTGATACAATTGCGGGTGAGGTAAGGCGATGGGCGGCGAAATCGACGTCGAAGCAGCCAGCAGAACGTTCCTGGCGCGGACCGAGGAACATCTGGTCAGCTATCTCGAGGCCTGCGTCCATTGCGGGAACTGCGCCGAAGCCTGCCACTTTTATCAGGCCTCCGGAGATCCACGGCATACGCCCGCCTACAAGCTGTTTCCGATGGCCAAGGCCTATCGC
Source organism: Bradyrhizobium sp. HKCCYLRH2015 (assembly GCF_051168215.1). Lineage (NCBI taxonomy): Bacteria > Pseudomonadati > Pseudomonadota > Alphaproteobacteria > Hyphomicrobiales > Nitrobacteraceae > Bradyrhizobium > Bradyrhizobium sp. HKCCYLRH2015. Next base: position 26,120 of record NZ_JBNPUO010000006.1, read on the forward strand.
CGGCAGAAATTCCCGCTCTCCCTCTTCGCTCCCCGCATCACGGAAGAGGACCTCAAGGAATGGGAGGAACTGCTGTTCGATACCTGCACCATGTGCGGTCGATGCACCACGATCTGTCCGATGGGGGTCGACATCGCTTCCATCGTGGGCGGCGCGCGGCAGGCCTTCGTCAAGGCAGGACTTGGGCCGAAGGACCTTCTGCAGGCCGCCGACAATTCGCGCGACCATGGAAGCCCGCTGGGCGTGACAGCCGACAAGCTGCGCGATCGCATCGAATGGCTCGAAGATGAGCACGACGTGCCCATCGCGCTCGACAAGGACAAGGCCGACATTCTGCTGACGCTCTCGTCCGTCGAAACGATGAAATACCCCGATTCCGTGGTGGCCATGGCCAAGCTGCTCAACCACGCGGGCGTCGACTGGACGCTGAGCACCAAGGGCTATGAAGCCACGAATTTTGGCTATCTGGCCGGCAAGGCAGACGTCGCCCGGATCATGGTTCAGCGGATCACCGAAGCCGCCGAGGCGGTCGGAGCCAAGACGGTCGTGATTCCGGAGTGCGGCCACGCCTTCGGTGTGCTGCGCTGGTCGGGCGCCAATGTGCTCGGCCGCCCCCTTCCCTTCGCAGTCGTGCACATTTCGGAATTCATGGCGCAGCTCAAGCGCGACGGCAGGCTGAAGCTGAAACCGATCGAGGAGTCGATCACCTATCACGATCCTTGCCAGATCTCCCGTCGCGGCGGCGCGACCGAGGATGCGCGATTCCTCCTGCAGGATTTCGCGAAGGACTTCCGCGAGATGACCCCGACCGGAGATCTCAACTGGTGCTGCGGTGGCGGCGGCGGCGTGCAGGCGATCGCGCGCGCAGCCGATCTTCGCCACAAGGTCTTCAAGATCAAAATGGATCAGGTGGAGAAGACCGGCGCGAAGACGATGGTCTCGGCATGCTCAAACTGCCGGCTGACCATGGACGAGAGCAAGGCCCACTGGAAATGGGAAGGTGGCCTCGCGAGCTTGGTGGAGATCATTGCGGATCACCTGATCGAGGACGCCCCGGCAAAGACGCAAGGGTGACGGCTCACAGTCGTGCGCCTTGCGTCGTGGGCAAACGGCGGCGCAACGCGGGCCGCGGGGCAACGTAGACTGCGTCGGCGCCCCCGCCTTGTTGCGGCCCCGGTCTCGATCATGACGACAGGCACTTCGGCGTGGCAGAGATTGCGCAGCGTCAGGACGTTCGCCTGATCAGGAACTCGAACTGCTTGCCTTCCGACTTGGATTCCAAGAGATCATTTCCGGTCGTGCGACAAAACGCCTCGAAGTCTTTCACAGCGCCGGGATCGGTGGCGAGCACTTGGAGCGTGCCACCGATCGGCACGTCCTTGAGCGCCTTCTTCGCGCGCAAGATCGGCAGCGGGCAGTTCAATCCCTTGGCATCGAGAACCTGGTCAGCCATCCTGTCTCTCCGTCATTTCTGGTGCTGGGTCCGTGACACGTTCAAATGAACAGGTTGATGTCGCTCTTGGTCGCCGTCTCGATGTAGGTCGCAGCGCCCCCGAGCACCGGCCCCTCGATCATGTCGTCCTTGGTGTACTCGAACAGATCCATGGTCATCTGGCAGGCGATCATCTTGACGTCGGCTTCGATGGCCATCGTGCGCAACTCCTCTATCGATGCGACCCCCTTCTTCTTGATCAGGTTTTTCATCATCGTCGTCGCCGCCGCGTCGACGCCGGGGATGGCCGATACGAGATTCGGCATACCGATGTGCATTCCAAACATCGGCATCTCCATGGCCGGATTGCCGAGCGTAGAGATTTTCAGGTCGAGATTCTTCTTGAGCAGCGTCAAGCCGTAGAAGGTGAAGAACATGGTCACGTCGAGGCCCATGGCCGCCGCTGTCGTGGCCAGGATGAAGGGCGGATAGGCCCAATCCAGCGTCCCCTTGGTGACAATCATCGACATGCGCTTGGTATTGTTGTCTTCGGCCATTGCATCTCTCCGTTTGGTCTCTCGCAGGCGCAACCGCGCGCGTCATTGGATTCCTGCTTTCCAACGCACGACCATCAGCACGAGGACTGCGAGGAACAGCGTCTCGGCGACGATCAGCGCGATCGCCCGGCCGCCGACATCGGCCATCGCCTTGAGCGACGTCTTCATCCCGAGCGCTGCGATCGCCGTCACGAGGCACCACCTTGAAATGTCCTTGATGACGGCAAGCAGGAATGCGGGAATGACGCCGGCGCTGTTGAGCATCACCAGAACGGCGAACACCACCAGGAACCCCGGCAGTTGGCGCCCGGCCTTGCCGACGCGATGGGCGCGGAACACGTAGGACAGCATCACGACGACGGGCAGCAGCATGGCAACCCGGAGCAGCTTGGTGAAGGTCGCGACGTTTCCGGTCTCCTCCGACACGCTGAAGCCGGCGCCAACCACCTGCGCCACGTCGTGAATGGTACCGCCAAGAAACATGCCGACGGCAGCGTGATCGAGATGGAATCCTGCGATCACCAGCGGATAGACGATCATCGCGATCGTGCTGAGCGCCGTCACGCCGATCACGGTAAAGACCGTGTCGCGTTCGTGGTGCTCCCCCTTGGGCAACACCGACGAGATCGCCAGCGCCGCCGACGCTCCGCAAATCGCCACGGCCCCGGAGGTGAGGATTCCGAACGGCCGGCTCAACCCCATGGCGCGGGAGGCCAGCGCGCCGAACAGGATGGTCAGGATCACCGCGCCGACGACCGTGATCACGGGCGTCGGGCCGAGCTTCATGATCTCGGCAATCGTGATCTGCGCCCCGAGCAGGCCGACGGCGACGCGCAGGATGCGCTTTGAGGCGAGTTCGATGCCGGCAACGCAGCGCCCCTCCTGCGACAGGAAATAGAAGGCCATCCCAAGCAGCAAGGCGAACAGCATGACCGGCCCGCCATAGTGCTCGGACAGGAAGGTTGCCGCGATCGCGATGATCAAACTGGCCAGGACGCCCGGGAAGTAGGTCGGCAGCGACATGACGGCCGCGAGGCCGCGACTTATCATCGATGTCCTGATTGCGGCGGTCTCAGTCACAGCCTGTCCACTTCCTTACGCGCAGCCAGCGAAATTCTCGGCAGCCATCTTCGCTTCGTAAGGGGCGGCGGCCGCCGTGCCCGGCACGAGGCCGGCCTTGGCAGCAGCCCAGTCCTTCGGGCGCACCTTGACCATCCATCCGTCGCCATATGGGTCGGTGTTGGCCAGCTTGGGCGCTGCGCTCATTGCATCGTTGACCTCGACGATTTCCGCATTGAAGGCGACCTTTGCCGGGCCGACCCACTTGCCGGATTCGATCGTGGCGCAGGACTTGCCCGCATCGACCGACCGGCCGGCCTTCTTTGGTGTGAAGGCGACAAGCTGACCGGCCATGGCCGCTGCCACAGCGGTCATCCCGAGCGTCACGGTGCCGTCGGCGTTCTCGCGATACCAGATGTTGTTTTCGACGTCATAGAGGAGGTCGTCGGGAAGGTTGCAGCCGCGGACGATGGGCATCGTCTTCTCCTTGTCTCAAATGGTTTCGTTGGCTTGCGTCGATGCATCGGGTTGACGTAGCGGCCGGGACGCGCAGCAGAACTCGCCGAGCCCGGCCACCTCCAGCTTGCCTCCGATGAACAGCATAAGATGCCGCGCGACCATGGCGCCCAGCCGCAGCCGCCGGGCGACCTGCGCGTGGCCTGGCTCGAGGCGCACCAGATTGTAGTGATAGACGAGCTCGCGGCAGGTTTCGCGGCAGGCGTTGAAGCTTGCATCGCCGCGCGCGCCCTGCCGATGCAGCGCCAGCAGGCGAAACGTCTCGACCTGGCGATCGGTCGGGATCTCGCCGTGCGCAGCGAGCCATGTTTCGAGAATCGTTTCGCCGAGCTGCAGCAACTCCTCGGCGAGCGGCGCGGCGGCCGCCCCGAGTGCAGCATCGGACGCGGCCAACATGCCGTCCAGCCGCTCCGCGACGTCGTCGAGGCTCGTGATACCGATATCCGCCATCACCCGAGCCCCCGCGCATGCAACAGACCGGTCGAATCCGAGAAATTCTCCTGCACGCCGACCTTGCGCGCCGACAGCCCGAGCGCCATGCCAAGGAGCTGGGTGAAGTACAGGATCTTGACGCTGGTCTTGCGGCCGAAGACCTTTTCCGCGCGCACCTGATGCATTTCGAGCCCGGTGTGGCAGGTCGGGCATTCGGTGGCGATCACGTCCGCGCCGCAGGCCTCGGCCGTCGTGAGCAGGTTGAGAACGAGCTTGGTCGAGGTGTCGCTGTCGGACAGCGTGTGAGCGCCGCCACAGCATGCCGTCTTGAGCGGGTACTCGACGTTCTCGGCCCCCGCCGCAGCCAGCAGGTCGTCCATGAAATGGGGCTTCGAGGTCGATTCCGAGCCGGGCCCCTTATCCTTTTCCGGAAAGATGTGACGCGGCCGCGTGTACATGCAACCGTAGTAGTTGGCGACCTTCAGGCCCTTGAGCGAGTTCTTCACGCGTGTCTTGAGGCCCTGTTCGCCGACGGATTCCTTGATCCAGTCGAGCGCGTGAATGGTCGTGACCTTGCCCGCTTCGTAGGTCGCGTGGCCGGCCTTGCGCGACAATCGGTCCGTCACTTCACGCGACGCGGGATCCTTGGCGAGGTCGTATTCGGCCTTCTTGAGATTGTGATAGCAGCCGTTGCAAGGCGCCATCACCGTATCGAACCCCATCGCATCCGCGATCGAGAGGTTGCGGGCCGACAGATAGGTCTGCAGCTTGGGATCGATGTTCTTGACCTCCATGGCGCCGCAGCAGTTCCAGTTCCTGAGCTCGACCAGATCGAGGCCGAGTGCCTTGCCGACCTCCCGGGTGGAGCGGTTGTAGGCGTGCCCGGTTCCTTCGAGCGCGCACCCCGGATAGTAGGCGACCCGCTTGTGTTTGTCGCTCATCACTCAGCTCCCTGAACGTCCAACCGAAGCGCCTTGCGGGCCGCTGCTTCACACTCACGGACATACTCGTCGATCGCGAGGCTGGCGCCCCCCCATCCGCGCGTGCGAGGACGGACCACGCTGGCAAGTCCCAACTTCACCAGGAGGCCCACCGGCAATCGGCTGGCGAGTCTGCGTATCAGTTCGACGAGCCACCCCTGCGACAGGGACTGCCCGGTCCGCGCGAAGAACCGGCGCAGCACGCGGCCCTCCTCGATCTTGCCGGTGGCGAAGACCTGCTCGGAGAAGACCTCATCGAACGCGGTGGACGGCTTCTTCTCGGTATGGCCCTTCAGCTCCAGCCAATGTGCCGTGGCCTTCATCACGCCTTCGGGACTGACGTCGCGAGGACAGGCATAGGTGCATTTGTTGCAGGAGACGCACTGCCAGATGATGTCCTTGTCGCGCAGTAGCTCGCTTTCGAAGCCCATTCGGATCAGGTAGATCCAATAGCGCGGGTTGAAGTCGGGATTCACGGCGTTGATCGTGCAGGCATTGGTGCATGAGCCGCATTGCCAGCAGCGGTGGATGAACTCGCCTCCCGGGAGCGCCGCGATCTCCTCCTGCATCTGCTCGTTGTAGTCGGTGATGGCGCGTGAGGTGATGAACGTGCTCCAGTGCCCGGAGACATCGACGCCATCAATTTCCAGGTGCTCATGCGTGACGAGATTCTCGGGCCGGATCAGCGATTTTTCGTGAATCGGCATGGATGTTCCCTCATTCGCTCAGCAGGCGAGGCTGCCCGAGCACATGGGCCCTGCCATCGATCAGCTTCAGGCGGGTGCGCCCCGACTCGGTATCGACCGCATCGAGTCCCAGGAGACGGCGCGTATGCGCCATCGCGTCCGCCTTGAAGCTGCCGCAGAAGTCCGCGTTCAGGAACTGGCCGCCCTTGTCGTTGATATAGCTTGCATAGGTGTGGGCGCAGAGCAGATCGACGTAGAAGGCCAGATCGCGGAAGACACCGTTCGCCTGCAGGAAACCTTCGAGCTCCTTGCGTAGCATCGTGAAAGTGGCGAAGCCGTCGCCGACGGCGATCGCGCCGGTCTCGGCAGCCTCGTCGTACCATATCTCGCGCAATACGCCGGTATTGACCCTGGCGTCCCACATCCAGCGCGTCATCAGCGGATAGTGGTCCGGCGCGGTGAAATGAAGGACCTCGGCGGCAAGATCGCGCGACCAGCGGTGCTCGCGATCGGCCGGAAAGCTCGTGACGAACGCGGCGACGCGCTGGTCGGTTGTGCCGAGGTCGGACCATCCGTGCAGCAGCGCCTCGAGCCTGCTGCGCAGCGCCGCAAACCCGTTGCGGCCGAGCCACGCCCCCACACGCCGGCGCACCGGCGTGATGAACGTGGCAAGGTCGCAGAATTCGGCCTCCGTCAGCTCGCTGACCCCCCCCTTGCCCAACACCTCCTCGAACAGCGAGGCCTTGAGCGCGAGCGCTCCGACATAGCGCTCGACGCCACCGCTGTCGTCGGCGGATTCCACGAGGCTCTCGAACGCCCGCCGCAGCCTGGGGCCGGACAGATCGAGCACCGGCCGCGTCGGCTCGACCACCGCCTTGCCTCTATGGTTGGTGATCGGCCACATCACTCGGCCGCTTCCATCATGGCGCCGCGGACCAGGGCCAGCGCGGCCATCGCTGCCGATTGGCCCTGTGCGATGGAATCGTCGATGGTCTCGGGCCCGGTGGCCGCGCCGGCGACGAAGACGCCGGGCCGCGAGGTGGCCGATGTGTTGGAATAGACCGACGCCTTCTCGATATGGCCGTGCTTCTGCAGTTTGACGTCGAACACCGCCGACAACGTCATGTTGTCGACATTGGGATCCATGCCGATGGCGTGCACCACCATGTCGAACGGGATCGAGATCGGCCGTTTCACCAGCGTGTCCTCGCCCTTCACGATCAACCGCCTGCCGTCTGACGTCACTTCGGCGATCCGCGCCTTGATGTATTTGACGCGGTGCTTCTCCTGGCTTTCCCAGTAGTAGAGATCCTCGTAGAGGCCGAAGGTGCGGATATCCATGTAGTAGACATACACGTTGCACCGTGGCATCGCCTCGCGGATCTCCATGGCGATGTTGGCGGAGACCGTGCAGCAGATCTTCGAACACCACTCGCGACCGATCTGGCGGTCGCGCGAGCCGACGCATAGCAGGATCGCAACCCGTTCCGGCTCGCGCCCGTCGGACGGACAGCGCACGCCCCTGCCGGAGGAGAGCATCTGCTCGACCTGTGTCGTCGTAACCACATCAGGGTAGGTGCCGAAACCCCATTCCGGCTTATTGACGGAATCGAAATGCGTGAAGCCGGTGCACAGGATCGCCGCCCCCGCCTCCAGCACCGCGCCATCCGACAGCGTCACGCGGAAGTCGCCTGGGCTGCCCGAAAAGGCTTTCACCGTGACGCGCCTTCGGATCTCGACACGGCTGTCGGTTTCGACCCGGCGCACCATGCCACCGATGGCGTCCTTGGCCCATTCGCCGGACGGCACCAGCCTGGCGTAGCCTGACTGGATCGGCGCACCGCCGAGCTGCTCCGCCTTTTCGACGAGAACGACGCGCTGGCCGGCCGCGGCCAGCGCATGTGCGGCGGAAAGCCCCGACGGCCCGCCGCCAACGATGAGAACGGGACGGGTCATGATGCGGCTCCTGGCAGGGTCGCCGTCGGCTTGACATAGCCTGGGCCCGACGTAATCGCGCGTTTGGGGTCGTAAAGCGTCTCGATGCGGCCGGCCTTGACCTCACCGAGATAGGCCTCGAACTCGGCTTTGGCTTTCTGCCAGTCGATCCCGAGCTTCTCGAGCAGCCCCTCGAACGGCGAGGCGTGCCAGTGAAGCTGTGCGAGCTTGTAGGGATGCGCGCCGAGGGCGAGCGCCGCGAACTGGCAATCGGCCATGATCGGCAGCGCATAGACCTTGTCGACGGCCTTGCCGATCCACTGGTTCTTGTCGAGTGTGGTGATGCAACCCGTGTCGTGGCCGATCATGACGTCCGCCCGCGCCTCCTCGACCGCGACCCGGATCTTGCGATCGATGGCGAAGGAGCGCGTGAACTCACGTTCGCCGATGATATGACGAAAGCCGAAGCCGCAGCAGTCGTACCAGGTCGAGTAGTCGACGACCTGTGCACCCAGCGCCTGCATCAGGCCGGTCGATACCGCCACGCGGTTGCCGTCCATGACGGTGTCGTCATAGATCACGTCTTCCGGAACCATCTTGTAGACGTGACAGGCCGGATGAACGGTGGCACGAAGGCTGCTCACGTCGATGACCTGCCGCTCCCGGATGCGGTGGCGCATGACGTGCAGCCACTCGGAATAGTGCACGATCTCTTCGGGGATCAGCAGCTTGCCGTCGACCAGACGACCCAGCTTGCCGAGAATCTTCTTCACCTGCTCGCGCAGTTCAGCCGAATGCATCAAGAAGATGCGCATCTCCTTGTAATTGCCGAACGACGTGCCGCAGTGGATCAGCGGGAAGTAGGTTCCGACCGGCAGGCCCTGCGCCTTGGCCGACATGTATGCCTGGTGGAAGTTGCGCAGGAAGACGGCGGCCAGACTGACGACATTGCCGACCCCGGAGCCGTGATAATTCCAGGCGGTGCAAGAGGTCTGATCGGTCTCGTCGAGATAGCGCACGCCGAGCTGGTTCATCAGCCACATCACGCTCGACGGATAGCCGGGGATATTGCCGCACTGTCCGCAGGATTTGTGCTGCCAGAGGTTGGTGGTGGGAATGCGCTTGTCCCAGCCGTACAGTGTGCGCGCCACCACCGGCTCGTGGCGCTCGTCGATCCGATGAACGACGATTTCGCCGTCCTTCTCCAACTCCCACATCGCGTCGCGGATGTCGTGGACACGCTCCTTGTTGGTCAGCATGGAGCGACGGTCGATCCGGGTTTCCACCCAGGCCGTCGCCGTCTGCGCCTCGCTCGGCGTCAGGTTGGAAGGGCGCCACTCCGCGCCAAAGCCGGCGTAAGCCGACTGACTGTCACTGCGCTTTTCGTCCATCGCTTCCTCCGTCGTCCACCGCGGCGATTGATCTCGCCGTCTATTGTGGTCGTCTCAGCGGCCTATTCTTCCTGCTGCTCTTCAAGCCACTCGTTGTATTCCTCGCGCTTCTCATCCATCACGTCGCTGACGACGTCGAACAGATTCTCGTCGATCGTCTCGAGCTGATCGAGCACGCCGGTCGCCTCCCAAATGGTGTAGAGTTCGACGGACGTCTTCAGGTTGACCTCCCAGGCCGTGTCCATGGTGTGCATGGTTGGGACTGGAATGGCCTTGCGCAGGATATTGAGCGGAGCATCGACCTTGGCGACGTTCGGGCCCCAGTCGGGAAACGCATCGCGCGTGATCATGTTGGGCGCGAGCTGATTTCCCGTGGAAATGACCTTCAGAAGCACCCGCGAGAACGGTCGCAGAACATCTTTCGCCGACTGCATGCCATGCTTGATCGCGACCTCGCGCATGATCATGACGAGCCCGCCCGGTGAATTCTCGAACGGACAGCGGGCGGCACAGGTGTAGCACTGCGCGCAGGACCAGATTTTCTCCTGCATCGCGTCGTAGATGCCCTCGAGATTTTCGGTCCACAGCAGCTGGACGATCTCGCGGGGCGAATAATCGTAGTAGTGCGCCGAGGGACAGGTCGCGGTGCAGATGCCGCAATTGAGACAGCCGTGCAGCTCATGATCGTAGAGGACGTGCGAGCGAATGTCGTCGAACACCTCTTCCAGCTTCTCATAGGGAACGACCGGCGCCTCGGAGACCGGGTCGCCGATAGAGGTCAGCTCCATTGAAGCTCCGCTCGTCATCTGGCGGCTCTCCTCAGTAGGTCAGCACCTTGGCATTATCGTTTTCCATCACCTCTTCGATGACCTTCGCACCCCCGACGATACCCTCGCATTCAGGGATCAGATCCTGCTCGGTCATGTCGAACAGATCGAGGTTCGGAGAGCAGCAATAGAACTTCACCCCCGCTCCGTGCGCGTCCTTGATGAAGTCATAGACGGTTTTCGGAGATCCGGGCTTGACCACGAGTTTCTCGGCCACGCCCTTTTTCATGAGCTGTCCCGCCGTCGCGGTACAGACGACATCGACCTCGTAGTCCATCGCCGCGGCAACGGTGGCCTGGAAGAACGGCGCGCCGAGTTCCTCGCCGTTGCGAGGATCGGTATTGACCATGATGATGATGAGCTTTTTCGCCATTCCTACGATGTCCTCCCCGATCGTCTGCTATTGAGCGCGCGTAGCGCACATCGACACAGGAGCGTGCACGACAAGTTATCTCGAGGCGCATCGCCTTGGAGTTGATGAAGATCAACAAGCCCAGGAACCGAAGTCCCAGGTGGACAACAAGCTGACATCGATTTCATCCAATCCATCGGACGAACGCACAAAACATATTCCATTTTTTGAATGACATCTATAGGGTGAAGAAAATAATTCGTTGCTCGGGAGAACGGTCCTACGGGAGCGGCCGCATCAGATGCGTCGACTCGATCAAACCAATCATCAGCGGCCCGAGCGCCGCAGCGATCTCGCGCTGCACCACGCGCAGGTCGGCGAGCGTTTCCGCCGTGCGATCAGGACATTCTTCGAATGCCATGATCAGATCCTCGATCATGGCCGATTTGATTCCGGGATGGCCGAGGAACCCGAAGCAGTTATCACGAAGCTGAAACACCGCCGGCTCCCCCGCAGAGTCGATCGCGAGAACACTTGCATCGGCCGGCAGCACCGGGCGATCGCGCATGTAGATCGCCACGGGAAAGGATTGCGGCAGATGACCGCCGAGCGCAGCGGGATCGACCCGTCGGGCCGTCTCCACGACGAAGCGGAGCGGAGCTTCCTGAGTGCCGCCGCCGCACGCGGTTGCAAGTATGCAGCTGCCGGCTCCGATGCCGATGACGGGCAGGCCGCGCGCCAGGAAATCCCGTACCAACCGCAACTCCGGCCCGAGGCTCGGAAGCAGGTTGCCGCTGACGACTCCGAGCGGTCCGGCGCCAAGAACAATGAGGCCGTCAAAGTCCCCCGCCGTAGCAGGTATCGATCCTCCGGCCGTAAACGGCCGGCAATAGCGAAAGCCGACGTTGCGTCCTTCGAACTGATCTTCCATCAAGCCGAGATAGTCCGCCTCGAAATGCTGCAGGACGCAGAGTGTCTTCATGGCGAACCGCGACAACTGAATGAAGCATCAATGACGGCCGAAGCCGACGGCAGACCTGAAATATATATGTTTTTTCGCATATGAAAAGCGAGGAACGCAATGGCATGGTATGAGAAGCTGCAGGAGATCGAACCGCTCGACGACCTGCGTTTTGACCGTGGGCTCGTCGATGCACTCGAGGCGACGGCGCGCGAGCGCGCACTCGGGCCGATGCGGTTCTACACGCCGACGTTCCGCGCCTATGCCAGCGAGGAACTCAAGGGCTGCGGCAAGGCGAGTTTTCCTGCCTTTTCCATCACCGGCGGCGCTTGCGCGCTGAATTGCGATCACTGTCAGGCGAAGATCCTCGAACCGATGATCGCGGCAACGACCCCGGACGAACTCGACCGCAAGGTGCGCGATCTCGTTCTGCTCAAGGATCTGCGCGGGTTCCTGCTCTCGGGCGGATCCAACCGCCGCAACGAGGTTCCGTACGACCGCTTCTATCCGACCATCGAAAGGCTCAAGCGCGACTTTCCCCATCTGCGCATCGCCGTCCACTCCGCGTTGCTCGACGAACGGCGCGCCCGATCCATGGAAGCGGCCGGGGTCGACGTCGCGATGCTCGACTTGATCGGCTCGCAGCAGACGATCCGCGACGTCTATCACCTCGACCGTCCCGTCGCGGATTTCGAGGCGACGCTCGCCGCGCTCTCGGGCACCAAGATGCAGGTCGTGCCACACATCGTCATCGGTCTGCACTATGGCCGGCTGCTCGGCGAGGAGACCGCGCTGGACATCGTTTCGCGCCATCCGGTCGCCGCGCTGATCCTGGTGGTGGTGACGCCGATCTATGCGCCGCCGGATCGGCCCTTCGCCACGATATCCACCGACGACGTGGCGAAGGTCCTGGTCGCCGCGCGGCAACGGATCAATCACGCGCCGGTTCAACTTGGCTGTATCCGCCCCGCAGGCCGCCATAAGCTGATGACCGATGCATACGCCGTCATGGCCGGATTTGACGGCATCGCCTATCCCGCGGACGGCATCGTAGCTCTTGCCCGCGCCATCGGTCGCCCGGTCGAGCAGGAGCATGCCTGCTGCTCGATCGCGCTTGACGGCCTCGCCGGACGGCGGGCTTGCGCAGCCTGAGGTGCACGATGAACGCCGAGGCAACGGATATCGTCGTCGTCGGGCTTGGACCGGCTGGGAGTCGTGCGGCCGCAGTTGCCGCGAAGGCCGGCTACCGCGTCGTCGCCGTGGATCGCCGGCTCGAGGCGGGTCGCCCGGTCCAGTGTGCCGAGTTCGTGCCCGCCATGATCGAGCGGGACGTTCCGAACATCACGGCCGTCGCCCAACAGAAGATCACGCGCATGCTGACCTTCACCGAGGCGACAGATTGCGAGGAAACGCCGGATTTCCGCGGCTGGATGATCGATCGCGCCGCCTTCGATCGAATGCTCGCTGATGAGGCGGCGAATGCGGGAGCCGCGTGCCGATACGGCACCTCCGTGGTTGCCATCGACATCGACGGCACAACTCATACGTCCGATGGTCTTGCCCTGAAGCCGCGCGTGCTCATCGGGTGCGACGGCCCTCGCTCGCGGGTCGGCGCGGCGATCGGCCAGACCAATCGCGCGCTCGTCGATACGAGGCAACTGACCGCGCCGCTGATCGTGCCGCACGATGCCACGGATATCTTCCTGAGCGCCGACTATCGCGGCGGCTATGGCTGGCTGTTTCCCAAGGGCGCCGTGGCCAATATCGGCGTTGGCGTCATGATGGAGGACCGGCGGCGGCTGAAACCGATGCTCGCCGCGCTCTTTGGCGCGCTGTCGGCATCGCGCCGCATCGGAACGCGCCCGTTCGCGTTGACGGGCGGGGCGATACCCGTGGGCGGCAGGGTGGGTTCGACAGGCCGGCTTGGCGCAACCCAGGTGTTGCTGGCCGGCGATGCGGCGGGCCTGACCAACCCCGTGACCGGCGCCGGCATCGCCTCCGCCGTGCAATCGGGCGCACTCGCCGGGCAAGCCGCGGCAGACATGCTGTCCGGCCGCAGCGGCGCCCTCAATGATTATGACGAAGAGCTCAGCGACATTTTCGATGCGGCCTTGAGCCGGGCATCACGGCGACGACGGCAAGTTCTGGCGCAATACGGCGACGGCCGTCGCCCCGACGCGGCTGCGCTCGCCGAGGGGTGGATCAGTTCGCCGAACTATTGGGCGTGAAAATGCAGGATCAGGAGAGGAAGTCATGAGCTGTCTCGAAGGACCGACGCATCCGGTGCCGGATTTCCTCACCGGGGAGACGCGCGCCTTCAACGCGGCCGAAGCCATGCGGCCGCGCGCGCCCGGCGACGTGCCGGCGGAAGCACGCAACGGCGGGCGCGTGAAAGCACAGGACGCGCGGCCGGAAGGCGTCTACCTGCCGAACGACAACGTTCTGACGCCGAACATGCGATCACCCGACTACGTGCAAATGTCGACGGCAGCGGCGATCACCCTCGGCATCATGAACGGCTACATGCATCGCACCAGTTGCACCCGTTGCCTGAACCTGCTGCTGACCTACCCGGAGGGCTGCCGCGCCAACTGCGCTTATTGCGGGCTTGCGCGCCATCGCGAAGCGGAGCGCGACTATGCCGACCGCAACTTTATTCGTGTCGACTGGCCTGCGGTGCCTTACGACCAGGTGATCGACATCGTCGCATCGGGCGGCGACGGCGGGCGCTTTCATCGCATGTGTATCAGCATGATCACGCATCCGCGGTCGGACCAGGACACCCGCATCGTCCTGCGGAAATGGGTTGAACGCATCAGGCACGTGCCCGTGTCCATCCTGTCCAACCCGACGACGATGACCCGACTGGATGTGCAGGAGCTGAAGGATCTCGGCGCCGAGATATTTACGGTCGCGCTCGATGCCGCCAACCCGGCCATCTTTGACCGCACCCGCGGCCACGGCGTTCAATCGCCGCACAGCTGGGACAAATATTGGGAGATCCTGCTGGCCGCCGCCGAGATATTCGGCCCGGAACGTTTCGGCGCCCATCTCATCGTTGGGATGGGCGAGAGCGACCACGACGTTCTCTCGCAGGTGCAGAGAATTCGCGACCTCGGCGGCCACAGCCACCTGTTCGCATTCTTTCCCGAACAAGGCTCTTTGATGGATCATCTCCCGCCGGCGCCGCGCCCGCAATGGCGACGCATACAGCTCGCCCGCTATCTCATCGACTATCGAAGCCATTCCCTGCAGCGCATGCGTTTCGACGAACGCGGTCAACTCGTCGATTTTGGTCTGCCGCAGGACGAAGTCGACGCGATCATCGACGCGGGCGTGGCCTTCCGTACGTCCGGCTGCCCTGGCAAGGAGGCCGCTGACGTGTCCGCCTGCGACCGCCCCTACGGCGACTCGCCGCCGCGCGACATTGCTTCATACCCTTTCAAGCTCGATCGCCGCGACATTCGCCACGTGCGCAGCCAACTCCGGCGCGGACTACCCAAATAACCGGAAGGAAGATGCGATGGTCAGCAGCGCCAGGTCATTTCGGGTCATCGACACCGGGATTCGAAGCGGACGCGCCAATATCGCCTTCGACCAGGCGCTCATCGACGCTCACAAGGCGCAGCAGATTCCCGATACCATCCGCTTCCTGCGGTTTCGTCCGTCAGCGCTCGTCGGACTCCATCAGATCCTGAGCCATGAGGTCCGGCTCGACTATTGCCGGAGCAAGGGAATCGAGATCGGCCGGCGGATCACGGGAGGCGGCGGCCTCTATCTCGACGAGGGTCAGATCGGATGGGAGCTCGTGTTCGGCCGCTCCAGCCTCGGCGCCATGGATCTCACCGAAACGACACGCCGGATCTGCGAAAGCGTCGCACTCGGGCTCAACAAGCTCGGCGTCCCCGCGCGCTACCGCCCGCGCAACGACATCGATGTCGACGGCCGCAAGATCAGCGGCACCGGCGGCTTCTTTGACGGCGATACGCTGTTCTACCAGGGAACTCTGCTGATCGACTTCGATCCCGAGCAGATGATTGCCGCACTCAAAGTGCCGGTGGAAAAGCTCGCCAAGCGTGACCTCGCCTCGGCCCGCCAGCGCGTCGTCAGCATGCGCGAGATCCTCGGCGACCACCTTCCTGATCTGGCCACCATCCAGCAAGCCCTGCTCGACGGCTTGGCCGAAGGCCTCGGCATCGTTCCGCAATGGGGCGAGGTGTCAATGCACGAAGAAGAACTCGCCGACCAATTGTATCGCGACGAGATCGGCCGCGACGACTTCGTCGAGATGGTCGACGCTCCCGAGGTGGACGGCTCGCTGGTCAGTGCCACTCTGACGCGGCGTGGCGGCAGCCTGCGCGCCGATATCCGCCTCGAGGGGCCGGACCGCGGACGGATTCGCGAAGCTCTGATCACCGGCGATTTCTTCGTCACGCCGCCACGCGTCATCTTTGATCTCGAGGCGGCGCTGCGCGGCGCCGAACTGGCCAATGCCGGATCGATCGTCGAGAACTTCTTCTCGCGCACGTCGGCCGACTTCGTCAATCTCGGCCCGCCGGACATTCGCGATGTTGTCGTCGCGGCAGCGCGGCAGCTCAGCTTCGTTGCGGCCGGCCGTAGGCTTCGCGGCCATTGGCTCGCGGCGACGCGACCGGAACGTCCGCCGCTCGTCCTGCTGCATGACGCCTTGGGCTGCGCCCGGCTGTGGCGCGATTTCCCCGAGCGGCTTGCGGCTGCGACCGGCTCCTCCGTCCTGGTGTTCGACCGCTGGGGCTCCGGTGACTCGGAGCCGCTCGAGCTGCCCCATTCGCGGCAATATCTGCTCGCCGAGGCTCTGGATGCCCTGCCCGAAGTACTACGGACGACCGGAGCGCGGCGTCCGATCCTGGTCGGACACTCCGACGGTGCTGCGATCGCGTTGACGTTTGCCGGCGCGTTTCCCGATGAGGTCAGCGGGGTCGTCGCGATCGCCCCTCACCTCTTCCGCGAACAGCGGACCGTTGACGGCATCGCCGCCCAGATCAGGGACTTCGAGCACGGTGACCTGAGGGCACGGCTCGCACGGTATCATGGCAGCAGAACCGATCATCTTTTTGGCCGGCTGGTCGATGCCTGGACTGGAGAAGAAGCGCGCGACTGGGGTATCAAGCCCTACGTCGGACGGGTTCGCGCCCCGGTGCTGGCTGTTCAGGGCAGCGAAGACGAGTTCTTCACGCATGCGCAGCTTGAGACGCTCCGCGCCCTCCTGCCGACCCGGATCGAGACCTGCGTGCTGGAAGGCTGCGGGCACGCGCCCCACCAGCAGGCGACCTCGGCAGTGATAGCTGCGGCGGCCGGGTTCGTCGATCGAGTCACCGCAGGAAACACACTCGCCGCCGTCCCCGGCTCCGCCTGACGGACGATCTCCGCGGGCGAGACTCCATCAGTGCCACCTAGCAGAAAGCGCGATAGAGAGCGGACATGACCTCGATCACTTCCGGCCGCGAGACCGAATAATACACGTTCCTGCCATCCCGGCGCACCTTGACGAGATCGTCCGCGCGCAGCCGGGCAAGTTGCTGCGACACCGTCGGCTGGCGGAGCTGCAGCGAATCCTCAATGCTGCTGACGGACTTCTCTCCGTCGAGCAGCAGACACAGAATGGCAAGCCGCGCTTCATGCGACAGCGCCTTGAGGAATTCGCTTGCCTTGTGAGCCTTCTCGAGCAACGCGTCAGGCTCGAGCGAAGACCTGCTGCGTGCACGCTTGGTTGCCATGTTCGTCCGCATATTCCCCAATCGCCCGATTTGGTCGGTTACATCCAGGCGGCCACTGCGTCGTGTCGATGGCCGCCCCGTGTTGCTATCACTTTGGCGAGGCGATAACAAACAGGCGGTCGCGCCTGTCCCGGCGCGGTTCGTGCGAGACGGTATCGAGACGCCGGAGCGAGCGTGTCCTGCTCACGCGCCCGCCATGTCTGACGAGCTGATGGAGAACTACAATCCGGCTTTCAGTTCGCCTAGCTTGCGATCAAGGGTTCGCAAGCTGATACCGAGGGAGTTCGCAAGCTCCCTGCGTCTGCCAACAAACACGCTTGTCATCTTCAAAGTGGGATTGCCGATGGTAACGAACGTACCGCCAGACGCCGACGCCGGCCGCTGGAACCGACGGTTCGAAAGCGATGATTTCGTTTTCGGAACCGACCCCAATCAATGGCTGCGCCGCCATGCCGGCGCGTTCCCGCACCGCGGTCGTATTCTCTGCGTCGCCGACGGAGAAGGCCGCAACAGCGTCTGGCTCGCCCGGCGGGGATTCCAGGTCGACGCCTTCGACATCTCGGAAGTGGGTCTGGCGAAAGCGAGCAAGCTTGCCGCATCAGCCGGAGTGAGCGTGAATTACCAGCTTGCCGATTGCGATGGCTTCGCGTGGCCAAGTGCGGCGTATGACGGCATCGCGGCGATTTTCGTGCAGTTCGCCGCCCCGGATTTGAGGAAGCGGCTGTTCGCGCGCATGATCGCAAGCCTGAAGCCGGGCGGGACTCTGATCCTGCAGGGCTATACGCCCAGGCAGTTGGAATACAAGACGGGCGGCCCTTCCGCCGTCTCGCACCTCTATACGGAAGCCATGCTCCGAGAGGCGTTCCATGAGCTGGAGATCATCGAACTGCGCGAATACGAGACCGAGCTCAGCGAAGGCAGCGGCCATCATGGCCGCTCTGCGCTGATCGGAATGGTCGCGCACCGGCCTTCCTGATCGCGCTCTCCTGGTCCACGGAATCGATCGCACGCATGCGTCTCATCTTTGACTCCAGTCAAGGATGAGACGCACTCCCTTTTCTAGGCAAGGCTAGTCGCAATGGACATCCAAATGACGAAATCCATCATGCCTGGCCGTAGAGGACGAGAATGCCAAGATGCTGAGCTGATCCTCGGAGAGCAAAATGGCCTATTCCATAGTCGAAGTCAGTCTCGTGACAGACTGAGATTTGCCCGGCTATCGGCTTCGCTGCGACGCTGGAGCCGATGGTTTTTGCGAAAGCGTGCACTCAGCCTTTGCGTGATCACGTGAGGACTTTCAGTCCCGTCAAGGCCAGCAGAGTCAGCAGACATACGGATCCGGAGAACAGCCATCGCGGCAAGATCGCGTGCGGCACGAAGCCGACGCCGCGGACGAAGCCTGCGCTCATGGCCCAGAATGCCAGACCGGCCGACAGGTGGTCGGCGCGCCCTGCGGCGTTCGCCAGGAACGGCGGATAGAGCGTGCTCGCCAGCATGATCACCAGCGCGGCCACGAGGCACGGCAGATGGATGCGCGCCTGAGACGTGGCTACTGGCGCCATGTTCATTCCCCCGTCCGGTTGCTGGCCTTGCGCGCCTCCTCGGTCTCGCCCCACATCGCGTTCATGATAGCAAGCAAGACAGCGAAGCCGACGCCGAGAGTCCAGGCGAAATACCACATGACTAAGCTCTTCGAGTTGGCCGCTCCGGCGGCGTGGGGATCGGACCGCCGTCAGTATGCGGAATGTTCGTTGGCGTGGATCTGGGCTTCCGTGACCTTGCCGTGCATGACGCGATAGGCCCAGCCGGTGTAGACGATGATCAAGGGCATGAAGACCATCGTGGCCCAGAACATCAGCCCCAATGTGAGGTGGCTGGAGACGCTGTCCCACACCGTGAGGCTGGCATCCGGAACCGCGGAGGACGGCATGACGAAGGGAAACATGCTGGCCCCGGCCGTGCCGATGACGCCCGCAATGGCAAGTGATGACGACACGAAGGCTGCGAGGGTGCGATCTGCGGCGGCGAGTGCGCCCGCCAGCAGCGCGCCCGCGATACCGAGCAGCGGCAGCGCCCACAGCACGGGCCATCGGTCATAGTTGCCCCACCACGCGTCGGCGCTGCGGACCACGGTCTTGGCGAGCGGATCTGGAAGCGCGGCCGGATCGAGCACCGAGGTGATGGCGTAGCCCTGGAAGCCGCCGAAGCGCAGCCAGAGCCCGGCACCGATGAAGGCGATCACCATGATCGACGCGGCTCCGAGCGCACCACGGACGGCGCGGGCCTGGATGGCGCCTTCGGTGCGATGCGCCAGGTAGACGCCACCGTGCAGCGTGATCATGGCGCTCGAGACCACGCCCGCAAGCAGCGCGAACGGATTGAGGAGCTGCCAGAAACTGCCGCTATAGGTCGAGACCAGGTAGCGATCGAAGTGAAACGGAACGCCCTGGAGCAGATTGCCGAACGCGACGCCGAAGATCAAAGGCGGTACCGCCCCGCCGATGAACAGGCCCCAGTCCCAGGTCCGCCGCCAGGTGACGTTGTGGATCTTGCTACGGTAGTCGAATCCAACGGGGCGAAAGAACAAGGCCCAGAGCACGGCGAGCATCGCCCAGTAGAATCCGCTGAACGCCGTTGCATACACCACGGGCCACGCGGCGAAGATCGCGCCGCCGGCGGTGATGAACCAGACCTGGTTTCCGTCCCAATGCGGGCCGACCGTATTGATGACGACGCGGCGCTCAGTGTCGGTGCGGCCGACGAATGGCAGCAAAGTGCCGACGCCCATGTCATGACCATCCATGATGGCGAAGCCGATCAGCAGCACCCCGACGAGCAGCCACCAGAGGACCTTCAATGTGGGATAATCGAGCATGACGGCGTCCTTCAGACGGGCTTGGGTTCGAATTGATAGCGGCCGGTGCCGAGGCTGCCCGGGCCGATCCGGGCGAACTTCACCATCAGATACATCTCGACCACCAGCAGCAGCGTGTAGAAGCCAACGAAGCCGGCGAGCGAGCCGTAGAGACTGGCGACGCTCAGCGTCGACACCGACAGATGGGTCGGCAGCACGCCGTAGATGGTCCAAGGCTGGCGGCCATATTCCGCGACGAACCAGCCGAGCTCGCTCGCGATCCAGGGCGCAGGCAGCAGCATCACGGCGGCACGCATGATCCATGGCCGCGCCGCACATTGCAGCCGCAGCGTGCTGAGAAAGGCCATCGCAAACAGGACAAGCATCGCAAAGCCGAGCCCGACCATCACGCGGAAGCTCCAGAACATCGGCGACACCGGCGGCACGGTATCGTCGACCGCACGATCGATCATCGCTGGCGTCGCCTCGGCCACGTCGGCGGTGTATCGCTTCAACAACAGGCCAAAGCCGAGATCGCCCTTGGTCTGCTCGAGCGTGGCCAGTGCAGCCTGGTCATGACGGTCCTTGCGCAGCGCTTCCAGCGCCTGGACCGCCGTGATGCCATCGACGATCCGCCGCCGGTTGTGTTCCTTGATCTCATGGATGCCGGGGATCGTCTTGCTGACGGAGCGTGTGCCGATCAGGCCCATCACCCAGGGAATCTCGATCTCCCAATCGTTCCGGCCCGCCTTCTCGTTGATGCCAGCCAGGAGCTTCAGCCCGGCCGGCGCCGGCTCGGTCTCCCACATCGCCTCCAGCGCGGCCATCTTGGTCTGCTGCGCCTCACCGACCGTGTAGCCGGACTCATCGCCCAGCACGATGACGCTCGCGACGCTGGCCAGCCCGAACGCGGCGGCGACCCGGAAGCTGCGCTTGGCAAATTCGATGTCGCGGCCCTTCAGGAGGTACCAGCTCGAGATCGACAGCACGAACATCGCGCCGGTGACGTAGCCCGCCGAGACGGTATGGACGAACTTGGCCTGCGCGTCGGGATTGAAGACGACGGCCCAGAAATCGACCATCTCCATGCGCATGGTCTGCCAGCTGAACGCGGCCCCCACGGGATTCTGCATCCAGCCATTGGCAATGAGAATCCATAGCGCGCTGAGATTGGTGCCGATCGCCATCAGCGAGGTCACCATCAGATGCTGGGTCTTTGGCAGGCGATCCCAGCCGAAGAAGAACAGGCCGATGAAGGTGCTTTCGAGGAAGAAGGCCATCAGGCCCTCGATCGCCAGCGGCGCTCCGAAGATATCGCCGACATAGTGCGAATAGTAGGCCCAGTTGGTGCCGAACTGGAATTCGAGCGTGATGCCGGTGGTGACGCCGAGCGCGAAGTTGATCCCGAACAGCTTGCCCCAGAAACGGGTCATGTCTTTCCAGACCACGGCGCCGGTCATCACGTACACGGCTTCCATGATCACGAGCAGCCACACCATGCCGAGCGTGAGCGGCACGAACAGGAAGTGATACATGGCGGTCGCGGCAAACTGCAGCCGCGATAGATCGACGAGTTGGTCGGGAATCATGGGAGAGCTCCTGGCAAGCCCAGCGGCTGCCGCGCGGAATTGACGCCGGCAAGATGAGCAGCAGTGGTCGGCGCATCGACGTCGATGCGGGCGTCGCGAACAAACGCCCACCACAGCGCCAGGAGCAGCACGAGTTTGGCGACGATCGCGACGCCCAGATGTCGGAAGAGGCGCCTGTCATTCATGGCCATTGCTTAACAAGACCCGTGCCAGCGGGCGGCGTGATGAATTATTGTGTTATTTCAATCTGTTGCCGAAACGGCCGTCATCGCGTCCCGTGCCATGATGCCAATTCTGGCATTATTTGGCAGTCCATGGCACAGTGCAGCGAAGGAACGACACGGAGCGGCGGAGCAGGATGACGTCGAAAGCGCGAGTGCCGGGCCGGCTGCCAGAGGCCACGCGCCGGAAGCCCGAACTTGCATCCTATCTCGAAGCCCTTCCGGAGCCGCATATTCTCGTCGACGAGCAGTACCGGATCATCGCTTCAAACGCGGCCTATCGCGCCCACTTCAGCCCCAACGAATCGGTCGTCGGCCGCACCTGTTATGAAGTGTCTCACCATTTCACCGTGCCTTGCGATCAGGCCGGAGAAAGCTGTCCGCGTGCGCGCCTGCAGAAAACCGGTCAGCGCGAGCGCGTGCTGCATCTGCATCACACGCCGATTGGCGAAGCCTACGTGAACATCGAGTTGACGCCCGTCCGCGACACGTTGGGACACGACGCCTGGTTTGTCGAGAAGATGGAGCCACTTCGGATTGCCAAGGGAGAGCCGGCGGCGCGAGGGTTGATCGGGCGTTCTGCGCCGTTTCGGCAGATGCTCGAACTGGTCGCGAGGGTTGGTCCATCGAACGCGAGCGTTTTGCTGCTTGGCGAGTCCGGCGTCGGCAAGGAGCTCGTCGCTGCGGCCGTTCACGAAGCGAGCACGCGCGCCTCGCACCCGCTGGTCGTCGTCGATTGCGCCAGCATGCCGGAGACCTTGTTCGAGAGCGAATTGTTCGGTCACGAAAAGGGCGCCTATACCGGCGCGCATACGGCAAAGAGCGGGCTGGTCGAAGCCGCCAGCGGCGGCACTCTGTTTCTCGACGAGGTCGGCGACATCCCCCTTGCGATGCAGGTGAAGCTGCTCCGGCTGCTCGAAAGCGGCACCTATCGCCGGGTCGGCAGCACGGAGCTGCGTCGCGCCGACGTGCGACTGGTCTCGGCAACGCATCGGGACCTCGAGCGCATGGTGGCAGACGGGCGCTTTCGCAACGATCTCTACTACCGATTGTCGACCTTTCCGATCCTTCTGCCGGCATTGCGCGACCGCCCCGGCGATCTACCGCTTCTCGCCGCAGCGCTGCTTGCCCGCGTGGCACCGGAGCGAAAGCTCACCTTGTCCCCCCCGGCACTCGAACGGCTCGAGGGCTACGCTTTTCCGGGCAATGTTCGCGAGTTGCGCAACGTGTTGGAGCGCGCGGCCCTGCTCTGCGATGACGATGTCATCTCAGCCGCAACGATCGAGCGTGCTCTGGCGTTGCGAGCGCCGGGCATCACGGGTCGCGACAATGCGCAGCGAACGGCAGCAAGGCTGCTGCATGCCGAGGATGAGAGCTCGCTGTCATTGAAGGAACGGGAAGCGCGAGCGCTTCGGACCGCCCTGTCGACGCATCGCGGCAATCGGGAAGCGCTTGCAAAATCCCTCGGCATCAGCCTGCGCACGCTTTACCGGAAGCTGAAGGAATTGGACGCTGGATAGGCGCTGTCGTCTACCAAGGAACTACGTCAAGTCCTCGCACACGAAAGAACAGGTCGTTGATGGGTGCGAGCACGCCGGCCGGCGGCCCGCTTCATCCTGATTGGGCTCTAAGCCCCCGGCGCGAGGAGACGATCCGCCGGACGCAATGGGTGCCGACGACGACGCATCCATGGATGGACCTCCATGCGATGGCCGCAGAACAAAGAAGGGCGGACCGCCGGCCAAGATCGCCAATCGGCTGCGGCCGCATCTGGTGCGCTGGCGTAAGATCGACGGATGCCGATCTGCAGAGCCGCGCGCAGCGGCCTTTTCGATACCGGCAAGGAGATCCGCTTCGATCAACCGCATGCACGATCGCCAGCCGCTCGCCGGCAAGATCCGCTCGGCATGGGGCATTCTGGAAGACGCAGGGCTTGGCGATGACGTCGTGCGTCACTCCCTGCGCCACACGGCCGCGACGTCGCTGACGCAGCAAGGCACCGACCATTGGCAAGCGGCCGGTTGGCTCGGCACGACCGTCGAGCAGTTAGAGCAAACCTACGGCTCCCCACCATCCGGATTTCCAGGGCGAGGCGGCTGAGGCGTTTGGAGGAAGGCGGCAAATGCACACGAACAGCCGATATGCCGGATGGTGCAGGGCGGCGCCGCGTGATTTCATTGTACGTTTCGTTGCGCTTCTCGGGAGATAAAAAGCTGAGCGCCTCAAAAAATGGTCGGAGCGGCAGGATTCGAACCTGCGACCCCTGCGTCCCGAACGCAGTGCTCTACCGGGCTGAGCCACGCTCCGACTTGGGAAGCCGGCTTATAGCGTCGGGTTTCCGTCTTCGCAAGGACACAAGGCAGGAAATCGCATCGAAATCGTCGATCGTCGGCGGAGGGGTTAACTGCTTGAGGCCGTGAGGCTTTGTCGGGCGGCCATGGCGCGGGCGCAATGCGACAGGCGAATTGTGCGCTTCATTCGAACGTCCCCGCCCGCTATAGCCGAGCGCGTAAGCCACCACCGTCTTGTACCATCGATGCCCACCGCACACACACCAGCGATCGAGACCAGGATCCTGCCCGCCGACGCGGCTGGAATCACACAGGCCGCGGCGACGTTCGCGCGCGGCGGACTGGTCGCGTTCCCGACCGAGACGGTCTATGGCCTCGGCGCCGACGCGGCCAACGCCGCAGCCATCGCCCGCCTCTACCAGGCCAAGGGCCGGCCTGCCTTCAATCCGTTGATCGTCCATGTCGCCGACATCGCGGCGGCACGGCGCATCGGCCGCTTCAATGCCACCGCCGAGCGTCTGGCCACCGCGTTCTGGCCGGGACCGCTGACCCTCGTGCTGCCGCAGAGCGACGGCTGCGCAGTGGCCGACCTCGCCACCGCCGGCCTCGATACGGTGGCAATCCGTGTGCCGGCGCATCCGATCGCGCAGGCGTTGCTCGCGGCGTTCGGCGGCGCCGTCGTGGCGCCCTCCGCCAACATCTCCGGCCACGTGTCGCCGACCACGGCGGCGCATGTCGCGGCCGATCTCACCGGGCGAATCGACCTCATCCTGGACGGTGGGCCGGTCGCGGTCGGCGTCGAATCGACCATCGTCGGCTGCTTCGATGCGCCGACGCTGCTGCGCCCGGGCGGAGTTCCAAGCGAGGCGATCGAGGCCGTGCTCGGCCGTGCGCTGGCGCGGCCCGCCGCAGCGACTGAGACGTCCGAGCAACCACTGGCACCCGGCATGCTGGCCTCGCACTATGCTCCGCATGCTCACGTGCGCCTCGACGCCAGCGATGTCGCGCCTGGCGAGGCCCTGCTCGCCTTCGGCCCCGTCACCTTGCCCGGCGCCAGCGAAGCTGCCGCGATCCTCAACCTCTCCCCCGCCGGCGATCCGGCAGAGGCGGCGACGCATCTTTTCGGCTATCTTCGCAGCCTCGATGCCAAGGGCGCGCGCAGCATCGCCGTGATGCCGATCCCGAATGACGGCCTGGGCGAGGCCATCAACGACCGGCTGCGCCGCGCCGCCGCGCCGAGATAACATTGGAAGCGACCAACGATGAACATCAGCCAGCCTGCCGTGCCGCCGCTGCCACCCGACCTGATCGCGCAGTTCGCCGCCATCGTCGGCGAGCGCCAGGCGCTGACGGCGGAGACCGACGTCGCGCCTTACGTCACCGAGGAGCGCAACCTGTTCCACGGCCGCTCGCCGCTGGTGCTGCGCCCCGGCTCGACCGCCGAGGTCGCCGCGATCTGCAAGCTCGCCAGCCAGCATCGCATCGCGCTGGTGCCGCAGGGCGGCAACACCGGCCTCGTCGGCGGCCAGACGCCGCACAATGGCGAGGTGGTGGTGTCGCTCAGGCGCATGGACAAGATTCGGGACGTCGACACCGCCTCCAACACGATGATCGCCGAGGCCGGCGTCGTGCTGCAGGTGGCGCAGCAGAAGGCAGCCGAGGTCGACCGGCTGTTTCCGCTGTCGCTGGGCGCCGAGGGCAGCTGCACCATCGGCGGCAATCTCTCGACCAACGCCGGCGGCACCGCCGCGCTCGCCTATGGCGTCGCGCGCGAGATGGCGCTCGGGGTCGAGGTCGTGCTGGCCGACGGGCGGGTGCTGAATGCGCTGTCCAAGCTCAAGAAAGACAACACCGGCTACGACCTGCGCAATCTGTTCATCGGCGCCGAAGGCACGCTCGGCATCATCACCGCGGCGAGCCTGAAGCTGTTCCCGAAGCCGCGCGCGATCGAGACCGCGTTCGTCGGGCTCAAATCGCCGGAGGACGCGCTGAAGCTGCTTGCGATCGCCCAACGCGAGGCTGCGGGCAGCCTCACCAGCTTCGAGCTGATCGCCGCGATCGCGCTCGACTTCTCGATCCGCCACGCCGCCGGCAACCGCGCGCCGCTCGCGGGCGCCCATCCCTGGTTCGTACTGATGGAGCTGTCGTCGTCGCGCGACGATGCCCGGGCCACGCTCGAGACCATTCTGGAGCAAGGCCTCGAAGACGGCATCGTCGACGACGCTGCGATCGCCGACAGCCTCGCCCAGCGCATGGCGTTCTGGAAGCTGCGCGAGGACATCTCCGCGGCGCAGAAGCCGGAGGGCGGCTCGATCAAGCACGACATCTCGGTGCCGGTCGCGGCAGTCCCGGCCTTCATTGCGGAGGCCAACGCCGCCGTCGTGAAGCTGATGCCCGGCGCGCGTCCGGTGCCGTTCGGCCATCTCGGCGACGGCAACATCCACTACAATGTCAGCCAGCCGATCGGCGCCGACACCGCCGACTATCTCGCGCGCTGGCACGAGGTCAACGCGGTCGTGTTCGAGATCGTGCTGCGGATGGGCGGGTCGATCTCGGCCGAGCACGGCATCGGCGTGCTCAAGCGCGACGAGCTGCCCGACGTCAAGGACCCGACCGCGATCGCGCTGATGCGCGCGATCAAGGCGCAGTTCGATCCGCTCGGGATCATGAATCCCGGCAAGGTGCTCTAGGCTCTCGACGCTCCCATGAACACTGCCCCTGCTCTCGCGATCTCCGACATCACCGATGCCGACGTGCCCGCCATCATCGCGCTGTGGCAGCGCTGCGGCCTGACGCGGCCGTGGAACGATCCGGCCGCCGACATCGCGCTTGCCCGCCGCGGTGACAACGCCACCGTGCTCGTCGGCCGCAGCGGCGGCGCGATCGCAGCGTCGGCGATGGTCGGCCATGACGGCCATCGCGGCTGGGTCTACTACGTCAGCGTCGATCCCGATCATCGCGGCCACAGCCATGGCCGCGCCATCATGGCGGCGGCCGAGGACTGGCTGCGCGCGCGCGACGTCGCCAAGCTGATGCTGATGGTGCGCGGCGACAACACCAAGGTGCAGGAATTCTACCAGGCACTCGACTACGCCGTGCAGGACAGCGTGGTGTTCTCGAAATGGCTCGACGGCCGCCCGCCGACGCCGGGAATGAAGTAGAGGCCCAGCATGAGCATCTCCGACCGCATCCGCGTCCACGAGACGCGCGTGCTCTCCGACCATTACGGCACGCTGACCTCGACCAGGTTCGAGTGGCGGCGCGACGACGGCACCTGGCAGATGCAGAGCCGCGACGTGTTCGACCGCGGCAACGCGGCGGCGATCCTGCCCTACAATCTCGCGCAGCGCAGCGTCATCCTGGTCAAGCAGTTCCGCTATCCCGCCTTCGTCAACGGCCATGACGATCTCCTGATCGAGGCCGCGGCCGGTCTGCTCGACGACGCCTCGCCGGAGGAGCGCATCCGGCTCGAGGCCGAGGAGGAGACCGGCTTCCGCCTGCACGACGTCAGGTTCGTGTTCGAGGCGTTCATGAGCCCCGGCGTCGTGACCGAGAAGATCCACTTCTTTGTCGCCGCCTACGAACCGGAGATGCGCGTCAGCGCCGGCGGCGGGCTCGCGCATGAGGGCGAGGAGATCGAGGTGCTGGAACTCGGGGTCGACGACGCGCTGGCGATGATCGCCGACGGCCGCATCCAGGATGCCAAGACCATCATGCTGCTGCAGCACGCCGCGTTGCGGATCTTTGGCTGAGCGCGGCCAACGCTCGGTCGCGGGTCTTGAGGCGACGGCATACGCGGCGATGACGACCTTCTCTGTCGATACATCCCGCCTCAGAACAAACTCCCCTGCCCGTCATCGGCCACAGTTGAAACCTTGCGGGATGCAACCTTCTTCGCCGGCTTGCGCTGCGCGTCCTCGGCGGCGCGCATCTCCGCGGTCATCGGCAGCAGCAGTTGCTCGTCGTCGTTGGCCACCGTGTTGACGCGCGTCGACACCTCGTACCACGTGAACTCGCCCTCGCGAGGCGCGATCAGCAGCCTCATGGCCTCATCGGGATCGTCGGAACGGCAGTCGAGCCACAGCGAAAAATCATCCGGCCTGATCGTCACGGGAACACGATGATGCAGCGTGGCGAGATCGCGGCTCGCAGCCGCGGTGACGATCGCCACCGTATCGACCTCCTCGCCATTCGGACCCATCCAGGTCTCGGCGAGAGCCGCGAAGCCGAGCGGCGCGCGGTCGCTGCGATGGATGAAGAACGGCCGCTTGCGACCGTCGATCATCTGCCACTCGTAATACCCATCAGCGGGCACAAGCACGCGGCGCCGCCGAATCGCGTTCTTGAACGCGGGCTTCTCGCGTACGGACTCCGAACGCGCGTTGATCAGCAGCGTGAAACTACGGGGATCCTTGACCCAGGCCGGAATGAAACCCCAGCGCATCAGGCGAAAATGCCTGACGTCCTGATCCAGCAGAACTACGGGAATCGGCTGCGTCGGAGCAATATTGTGCCGCGGCGGAAAGTTCGGCTGTTCCTGGTAGCCGAAAATCTGCCTGAGAGCCGCGGGTGGTGAAGTGATCACGAAGCGTCCACACATAATCTCACTCAAATCGTCGTGTGTTCAGCACCTTTTAACTTGGGTTGCCAACACTGCAGCGGATGACCGCAGCGGCGACCCATTCCGTGCCTACCGATCGCACGACCCAACGACCGGCGGGCAGCGCCATTGACCCGGCGCGGGCCGCGATGCTGCGCGCTGCCAACATCAATCCGCGCACCGGGCTCGCCACCGACTATCTGAATCATTTCAACGAAGCCGTGATGCTGCTCGAAATGATTCCCGATATTCCGGAATGCGCCGAGGATTTTCTGGCGTGGTCGCCGCTGACCTATCCAGAACATTTCACGCACACCAATTTCAAGGCCCGCGATCTCGTCATCGAGGCCTATGAGCAGGCCGACCCGGCGATTCGCGACAAGTTCGATCATCTCACGAAGACCATGACCGACATCCTGCTCGCGGTCGGCAGCGCGATGCGCGATGCCAAGCAGGACGCGACCAAGGCCAAACTCGCCGAGCAGGCCGCCAACTGGGTCAAGCCGCTGGTGGCCCAGGCCGGCGGCATCATCAATGGCGACATCGAATTCGATTCGGAGCCCGTGGCCGAAGTCGATGAGGTTGACGCCGTCGACGCCATCATGGCGAGCTTCTGAGTTGCACGGGCTGCCGGCGCGGTCGTCTTCGCGCTACGGTGCAGACCCCGCCTGGAGCCATTGGCATGACCGACCCAACGCCGCCCCGCCGTCCCCAGCTCGCCGTCAGCGCCGCGATCTTCCGCGACGGCAGGCTCCTGCTGGTACGCCGGGCGCGTTCGCCGGCCAAGGGCGTCTATACGCTGCCCGGCGGCCGGGTGGAGTTCGGCGAGACCCTGCACGAGGCCCTCGCGCGCGAGGTCATGGAGGAAACGGCGCTCTCGATCACAATCGTCGGGCTGGCCGGCTGGCGCGAGGTGCTGCCGGCCCAGGGCGGCGGCGGCCACTACGTGATCCTTCCCTTTGCGGCGCGCTGGCGGGCCGGAGAGCCCCGGCTCGACCCGGAACTGGACGATTTTCAGTGGCGCCGCCCCGATGCGCTGGAGGGCCTGACGCTGACCGACGGGCTGCCGGAGATCATCGCCGCCGCACGGACCCTGGTGTAGGCGCCTTGCGTCCGCGACGGGGCAAAGGCATATGACGTCGGTGTTCCCCATGATCCCCAAGCGCCTCCTGGCCATCCTCATGCTCGTTGCCGCCTGCGCCGTCGTGCCGGCGCGCGCGCAGGATGCGGCCGCGCCGTTCGATGGCGATCTGCAACGGCTGGCCGAGATCCTCGGAACCCTGCATTACCTCCGCGGCATCTGCGGCAGCAATGAAGGCGCCAAATGGCGCAACCAGATGCAGGCCCTGATCGATGCCGAGACCCCGTCGGGCGAGCGCCGCGCCCGCATGATCGCCGGCTTCAACCGCGGCTATAACGGCTTCCAGCAGACCTACCGGACCTGCACGCCGGCCGCGATGGTGGCAATCCGCCGCTACATCGACGAGGGGTCCAAGATCTCGCGCGACCTCACGGCGCGCTACGCCAACTGACGGCCGGGGATATCCCCGATTGCGTTAACCTTGTTAACCTTTCCTAAAGAACTGGCCTAGGCGTCCGCCGCCTGCGTGGTAAACCACACGGGTCCGGCGCGCCCGCGTTCGGAATCAACATGCCTCGCGGCCCCGCCAGACTGAATTCAATGAGCTTTCCCGTCACCTTCAGCGCCCTCCCCGCCGTCCTGCCCGACCACGAGCAGAAGCAGGCCGCGCTCAGCTACCTCAACGAAGCCTGGGCGGAAGCGCGCCACGACGGCGTCGACGGCGACTGCCTGGCGCAGGCCAGCCTGTTCGCGGCGCTCGCCGAGCTCGTGACGACCTATGGCGAGGACGCGGTCGCGACCTTCGTCGAGGGCCTGCCGGAGCGCGTCCGCAACGGCGAGTTCTCGCTGTCGCGCGCGACGCAGTAGGTCTCCCGCTCCTCGGACGGGCCGAGATCCGTCTTCACATCTCAAACAGCTCGAGACACGTCTCATCGTCCTCGCGGCGCGATGCGTCCGAGCGATGACCGACGTTCGGCCCTCGCGACAATCGAGGGCGCAGGGAAGGCTGGGCGTCGGCTGACGCCCATGGCCCCCGTGCGAACAAAAGTGCACGGGGCAGGAACCACAGGTGCAGCCGGATGAGCCCAGCCTTCCCTGCGCGATGGTTTTAACGCTTGCTTCGTGCTCTCCCTGGGGACCGGCTTGTTTGCCCCCATCGCCCGCGCCGACACTCTCGCATCGATCGCCGGCTTGACCTCGGCACCGGGAGGCCAGGACCACACGACTTCACGTCCGCATCGCAGGTTGTTCGTCCGCGCAGCCAAAGCCACGCTGCAACCCGACGCGTCCACCGCCTCCCCGCCTCGCGTCTCGTGACGACCGCGCGTACGCCCCTCTCGTTGAGGCGGGATGGGAGGAGGAGTGACACATATTCCGGAAAAACGAAAGCCAAATTCTTCACGCGGAAGAGGTTGCAAGCGCGATCATGTTGACACAATGCGCAAAATTGCCGCTTCGGCACAGGCGTTTCGTGTAGTTGCGGCGAGCCCGAACGACGGCGTTACAAACAAGATCGCGCGACTGATTCGCCCGACGGGCTGCTTTGCTTTGCGTTTCTAGCGGCGCTTCAGTCCCAATCCATTCCGCCAATGACGCCAAGAAACCAGCCGCCGATGAAAGCGGCAGTCAGCGCCATGAGATGGATCGTCACGGAGAGACCAAGTTCCTAAGTCCAATGAACCCAAGTTCAAAAATTGCCGCGCAGAATACAGGCCAAAGCGCCCGCCGCCGCGCTGCCAGCCGCTGGGCCAGCGAGCGTTCCGTGATAGAGCCATGGATCGACGAAGCGACACCACTGCTTTCGGTTGAACATCAGAAGCAGACCTTCACGCGAGCCGGCGACCAGATCCGTTATGGGCCATAAACCGACGTTTCGCGTGCACTCGCTACGCTCGGTCCAGAGGCGAGCAATCTAGTTCCGCTTTTATTGTAACTAACCGCAGCGCGATGTTGCCAAGCTCGAACACGGACGAATGCTTTGCCACGCTGGAGTGCGGCGGCGATTTCGTCTGGTCGAGTTCCGGCTTCCGCCATCGACTTGAGGCTCTGCTGCTCCTCTGGGACGCCGCGCCGTCCGGGTTTGTGAGGTCTCAAATGAGGCCGAAGGTGATCGCGATTAAGAAGAACACGATCAGCCCGATGCCGACCAGCTTGAAGATGTAGGCGGCCTCAACATCGCGCCCAAACCACTCGAAGTCCGGCCCCCATAGGACGGTTGCGACAAACCCGAGAACGAGGCTCGCGATCAGCAGGATGACGTAGACGGTATCCATAGATTGAACGTTCACTCGCGGACGCCGAAGTCAGCATTTCGTTGATGTCCCGGAGGAGGTCTATATCAACATCCCACGTAAGCACGTCACAGAGAAAGTTGAGTCCGCGCCCCGACGCACCTCAACTTGGACGAAATTCAATTGAGCCGTAATCAGAATGCCACTGTTTGCGTGGACACGAGCTCAGCTCACGCAAGCGCTGGGGAATGTGGGGGGTACTGGTGTCCGCGATACGTCAGCTAAGGATCAAAAGCAGCCCTCCGCTCCCGCGAGTAGCCCCAGCAGCCGATGTCAGCCAGGGCCGATCGGAAGGTCCAAGATGGGCCAGTAGCGGACGTGGTCCGGCAACGGCGCGCCAGGTTTAGCTCCTAGAACCGGACCTGCTCGATTCGATCGTCGGGCTTCGCGGGCCAGCTGGTAACAAAGTCCAGCACTTCCGCGAGCGGTTCGTCAGGATGCAATGTGGTCATAAGCTTTCCGATCCGACCAGGATCCGAGCCATCCCCGACGACAATCTCGTCGATTAAATCGTGCACCAAGCTCGCATCCGGCCCCACAGCCGCAACCAACACGACGCCATCGGCGAGGCAGGCCTCGACAAAGGAGTCGAGTTTCGCAGGATCAACGAGAGGTGTGTGCAGAATGATCTTTCGAGCGTAGGGCATGCGTGAACGTAGGACAGAAGTCGGATCGCGACAATCAATTGGGGAACTTGATGCGGCATCTGTCCGTTTCAGGTCAAAAGCGGCCTTTCGGTGTCCTGGCCGTTTCAATTCCGGTTGTCCCAAGAGCGGAAGTTCCCTGCGCAGGTCGAAAGGTCTGCAATGGGGCAATACGAGAAATGGCAGATTTTGACGGCGCGCATTTTCGGGAGCCAACTAACTTGCGCAACAGTTTGGCGTCTAAAGCTGCCGTTCAGGAGCCAGTCCCCAGGTTTGATCGGCCGAAGTGTTGGAGGGATACATTGAGTAAAGAGTTCCAGTTCAGGGCCCCCACGCTTTTCGAGCCATCGGCTAAGGTCACTGAAAAAGAGGCGCTGCACGATGCGCCCGCCGCGGCCCAAGCTGGTGCGAAGACCAAAAAGTTCGCTTTTTGGCTGAAGTCTGAAATGTCCAACAAAGGGTTGGCGGTGAGTGACCCGGACCTCGATGAAGGCGGGTGGTGTTTCTCCGTTCCGCAGGGTGGCGGCCCCTTCGTACTTTGCATCCTCGGAGCTAGTCCTGGCGACGAGTCGCTATTAGTATTGCTCGTGACGGGTATTGGCGGCGCGACGGAAGACAGTGTTACCGACGCCATCGACCATATTCTCCGCAACGCGAGCGAGATCACGGAGTTGAAGGTCGATTGACACGACATGATAGCGCAAACGCTACAAGAACTTGGACCGGCAATCGCTACGTCCCCTGAAGAGCAACGTCGGGTCCAGGCGCGAAAGTCATCTTCGAGCGGGCGTCGCCGAGCAACGCCAGATTAGCCGTTTTCCTGACGCCGTGTTTTCCGCTCTCACACCGTTGACAGAAACGGTGCGACTTCCGGTATGGGTCCAAAAGCCGCCTTTCGGTCCGGTCGTGGGTTACTTCCGGTTGAGCCCTGGAGCAGACGTCGCCAGCGCGGACCGGAGAGGTCCGCGTTGGGCCATAGGCGGAGAGCGACGGCACCACGTTCGTCCGTCAGCCGCCGGGGCCGTCCTTCATGATGTAGCCCATCAGGTCGTCCACGTCGTGCTCCAGATCCCGGATGATGTTCTTGACGACGTCGCCGATCGAGATCACGCCTACGACCTTGCCCGCGTCCAGCACCGGCAGATGGCGAAAGCCGCGCTGCGACATCATCGCCATGCAACTATCCAGCTTGTGATCCGGCCTGATCGTCACCGGGTTGGCCGTCATCACATGGCTCACCGGGGTCTGCTTCGCATCGAGCCCGGGCAGCAGCACCTTGATGGCGCAGTCGCCTTGCGTGATGATGCCGACCAGTACGCCGTCGTCGATGACCAGCACCGAGCGCACCCGATTGTCGCGCATCTGCCGCAAGGCTTCGACGACCATGTCGCCGGAATGAACATGGATCACGGCGGCACTCTTCTGGGCCAGCGCGCTTCTGACTGTGCTCATCGACGTCCCCTCCTGGACCCTGTTCTGCCCCGCCTTGATGGTCCGCTGGGCAGGATAGTCGAAATATCCGGCTTCGTCAGCGGCGCGCCGGGGCCGTGCGCCTGACTGTGGACCGCCATTGCGGTCGGGTAGAGAGCCCGGGGGTCAAGCGGCGGCGGACCGGGAACTGCCGCACGGCAGCCGCGGCAGCGAGGTCCCGTCAGAAACCCTTCACCATTTGAGCGCCTTTGACGGGAATGAACATGCGCCCTTAACGAAAGCGGGCAAAAATAGGCAGCTATTCTTCACTTGGCTGACTACGGTACCTCTTCGAGCCGCGTTGCGAGCGGGCAACGGCCGAACCGAATCCGAAATGCCTTCACAGAAGAGCAGGCCGGGGGTGCAACTGCCGCGTGAAGAGTTGGTAAGGAAACGTTAAAGAGAAGTCGGGGATTTCTGATGATCGCGCCGGAAGAAGAGAGATTGCTGAAGACGTACCTGGTCGAGATGTTCGGCCAGATCAGCAGCATGCGGCGCGAACTCGCCGCTCTTCAAGGCGACGGCAAGGGCAGTTTTGCGTCGATGACCGACACGCTCGACGCGATCGTGGAAAATACGGAAGTAGCCGGGAACGCGATCCTCGAAAGCATGGAAGCGATCAGCGCCAGCGTCGGGAAGCTGCAAGGCGTCAAGGACCCGAAGACCGTAGCGGTCTGCGACGAGATCGTCGACAGCACGAACAAGGTGTTCGAGGCTTGCGCGTTCCAGGACCTCACCGGGCAGCGGATCACGCGGGTGGTCAAGTCGCTGAAGTTCATGGAGGACCACATCAACAAGCTCGTCCGCATCTGGGGAAAAGAGGAGCTGGCGCGGGTGGCCGCCGAGCTTGCTGCCCCCTCGAGCGTCCCGGACTTGCTGGAGGGCCCGAAACGGCCGGGCGTGGCGATTTCCCAGGACGACATCGACAAGCTGTTCACGTGAGTTGCGGCGGGACCGTCGTACTATCAGCTCCGCGTCCTTGCGAGCGCAGCGAAGCAATCCAGAGTCCTTGCCGGGCCCTGGATTGCTTCGCTGCGCTCGCAATGACGGAGTCAGATCACACGCAGCTACGTTACGGCCGCAGCGTCTCCATGAAGCGCACAGGCTCGCCCGTGGCCGGCGTCAGCAGCTCGCCCTGCCACATCACGCGTTGGCCGCGGACGAACGTGCCGACCGGCCAGCCGGTGACGCGCAGGCCATCATAGGGCGTCCAGCCGGCTTTCGAGGCGATCCATTCGTTGGTGATGGTCTCGCTGCGCTTGAGATCGACCACCGTGAGATCGGCGTCGTAGCCGGCGGCGATGCGGCCCTTGCGGGCGATGTTGTAGATGCGGGCGGGGCCGGCGCTGGTGAGGTCGACGAAACGTTGCAGCGACAGCCGGCCGGCATTGACGTGGTCGAGCATGATGGGCACCAGGGTCTGCACGCCGGTCATGCCGGAGGGCGAGGCCGGATAGGTCTTGGACTTCTCCTCGGCGGTGTGCGGCGCGTGATCGGAGCCGAGGATGTCGACGATGCCCTGATGGACGCCCCACCAGATCACGTCGCGATGATCGGCCGAGCGCACCGGCGGATTCATCTGCGCATAGGTGCCGAGCCGCTCGTAGCACTCGGGCGCGGCCAGGGTGAGATGGTGCGGCGTCGCCTCGACGGTGGCGACGTCCTTGTGGTCGCGCAGGTACACGATCTCCTCCTTGGTGGAGATGTGCAGCACGTGAATGCGCTTGCCGGTCTCGTGCGCGAGATTGACGAGACGCTGCGTGGCGCGCAGCGCCGCCTCCTCGTCGCGCCAGACGGGGTGCGAGCGCGGATCGTTCTCGACGCGCAGGTCCTTGCGCTCGTTGAGGCGGTACTCGTCCTCGGCGTGGAACGCGGCACGGCGGCGGATCACCTGGAAGATGCGGCGCAGGCTGTCGTCGTCCTCGACCAGCAGCGAGCCGGTGGAGGAGCCGACGAACACCTTGACGCCGGCGCAGCCCTCGGCGCGCTCCAGCACGGGGAGCTGCTCGACATTCTCGCGGGTGCCGCCGATGAAGAAGGCGAAGTCGCAATGCATGCGATGGCGGCCGGCTTCGACCTTGGCGGTGAACGCCTCCTCGGTCACCGTCAGCGGATTGGTGTTGGGCATCTCGAACACGGCGGTGACGCCGCCCATCACGGCGCTGCGCGAGCCGGTTTCGAGGTCCTCCTTGTGAGTGAGGCCAGGCTCGCGGAAATGCACTTGGGTGTCGATCACGCCGGGCAGCACGTGCAGGCCGGTGCAGTCGATGATCTCGGCGGCCGAGGCGGCGCCGAGATTGCCGATCTCGACGATGCGCCCGGCGGAGATGCCGACGTCGCGGACACCCTCGCCGTCCTGATTGACCACGGTGCCGGATTTCAGAATGACGTCGAACCGCGCGCTCATGAAGCCCTCATAGGATTTCATTCTCCTGACAACCCCAAGACAGCTCGATCATGCTGCGCGCCTGCCCATTTGCTGGCCTCCGGCGGCACGCGAGTCCCGATCTTTAGAATGAAGCCACCGCGCGGCGGCGTTTCAGCCTTGTGGTTTATGCCAGGGCGGCTTACGTTTCAGTGCGGCCTGTCGCAAGAGGTTTTTCGAATGAAGGCGACGTTTCTCGACGACCGGGGCGTGGTCCAGGTCAGCGGCGAGGATGCACGCAAGTTCCTCAACGGTCTCTTCACCACCGATGTCACCAAGCTCCAGCCGGGTGAGGCCCGGTTTGGCGCGCTGCTGACGCCGCAGGGCAAGATCATCGTTGATTTCCTGGTGGCGCAGGTGCCGGCGGCCGACGCCGGCGAGCGCTTCCTGCTCGACTGTCCGCGCGCGCTCGCCCAGGCGCTCACCGACAAGCTGAATCTCTACAAGCTCAGGGCCAAGGTTGCGGTCAGCAATCTGTCCGACCAGGTCGGCGTGATCGCGGTCTGGGATGGCGCCATCGGCGCCACGCCGGAGCCGAGCTTCGCCGATCCGCGTCATGAGAGCCTCGGCGCACGCGTCATTGCGCCGCAGGAGGCGCTGGCGGAGATCGCCGCACGGCTCGACGCCGAGCTCGTCGATTCCGCCGCCTATGAAGCGCATCGCATCGACTGCAGCGTGCCGCGCGGCGGGCTCGACTTCATGTATGGCGACGCCTTCCCGCACGAGACCAACATGGACCGGCTGCACGGCGTCGACGTCGGCAAGGGCTGCTATGTCGGCCAGGAGGTCGTGAGCCGCATGCATCATCGCGGCACCACGCGCACACGCGCGGCGAAGGTGCTGCTCGACGGGCCGGGTCCGGAGCCCGGCACACCGATTCTGGCCGGCGACAAGACCGTCGGCACGATGGGCTCGGCCGCCGCGCAGAAGGGCATGGCGTTGCTGCGCATCGACCGCGCCGCCGAGGCATTGGAGGCGGGAACGCCGCTCACCGCGGGCGGCCTCGTTCTGCGCATCGCCGATCCCGACGCGCTGCAGGGCGCGCCCAAGCAGACGGTCGCCTGAGCCGGTCTCATGGGTCGCGCTGCTGTCGTCCATCCCGATGGCCTGACACGCTGCCCGTGGCCGGGCAGCGATCCGCTCTATGTCGCCTATCACGACACCGAATGGGGCGTGCCGGAATATGACGACCGCGCGCTGTATGAGAAGCTGATCCTCGACGGCTTCCAGGCCGGGCTGTCGTGGATCACGATCCTGCGCAAGCGCGACAATTTCCGCCGCGCCTTCGATGATTTCCAGCCGGAGAAGATCGCGCGCTACTCCGACAAGAAGATCCACGCGCTGATGAACGATGCCGGCATCGTCCGCAACCGCGCCAAGATCGAAGGCACGATTCTCAGCGCGAAATCCTGGCTCGACATCCAGGACAAGGGTCCCGGCTTCTCCAAGCTGCTGTGGGGCTTCGTGGACGGCGCGCCCAAGGTCAACACGTTCAAGACCACCGCCAGCGTGCCGGCCTCGACGCCGCTGTCGATCAAGATCTCCAAGGAGCTGTCGTCGCGCGGCTTCAAGTTCGTCGGGCCGACGATCGTCTACGCCTTCATGCAGGCGACCGGCATGGTCAACGACCATCTCGTCACCTGCTTCTGCCACGAGACCTGCAGCGGCAAGCGCCGCGCCCCGCGCCTCAAGCCTCCCAAATGACGACTGACAAGGCCCCGAGCGGGCACGACCGCGTCTGGCAGCGCATGCTGTCCGGCCGGCGGCTCAACCTGATCGATCCCTCGCCGCTCGATGTCGAGATCGCCGACATCGCCCATGGGCTCGCGCGCGTCGCGCGCTGGAACGGCCAGACCACCGGCGCGCACATCTTCTCGGTCGCGCAGCACACGCTGCTGGTCGAGACGGTGATGCGCGCGCGCAAGCCCAACATCGATGCGAAGCTGCGGCTCGCCGCGCTGCTGCACGACGCGCCGGAATACGTCATCGGCGACATGATCTCGCCGTTCAAGGCGGTGCTCGGCGGCAGCTACAAATCAGTCGAGAAGCGGCTGCTCGGGGCGATCCACATCCGCTTCGGCCTGCCGGCCGAGATTGCCCCCGAGATCGAGCGCCAGATCAAGGCGGCCGACCGCGGCGCCGCTTTTCTGGAGGCGACGCGCCTCGCCGGTTTCTCGGACAGCGAGGCGAAGAAGCTGTTCGGCCGCGATCCCGGCCTGCCGGACGCCACCGTGACCGACTATCTGACGCCCTGGAGCGCGGCCAAGGCCGAGAAGCAGTTCCTGACCCGCTTCAATACGGTGCTGGGGGCGTGCTGAGATGCCGCTGACGCCCGAAGAGCGCCAGAACGAGCGCCTGAAGCTGCTGGCCAATTGGGCCAACACGCTGGCGACCGCGATCGTTTCGGTCGGCGTTTTCGTGCCGATTGGACAGGAAATCTATGGCTTCCTGCCGCAAAATACCGACCCGACGCTGATCTATGTGTCGGCCCCGGTTTGCTTCATGGCCGGTTTGATCCTACATTTGGTGGGGCAATGGGTCCTTGGAGGGCTCCGATGACGATGGGCCAGATCTATGCGTTGAGCATGCCGCTCGCGGTGGCCGCGATGGTGGCGCTGTACGCCCTCGTCCTGCGGCGTCCGTGGGCAGAGACGGGCGCTCGACAGCCGGTCCATTCATCACAGGCACGGCGTGAGGGTCTGCGCGACGGTCTCGTGGACCACATCGAGCGGCTCAACGCGGAGATCGAGGGCAAGGCCCATCTGGTTCGCCAGGAGCTGCGGCAGCTCAAGAACACGCGCTGAGGGCTGTCGGCGCACACATGCGCCAGCCCGACGGCAGACATCCAAAACGCGCTTTTGCAAAACGCGCTTTTGCCCTTGTGCCCCCATTCGTATAATCGGGCGTTCAAAGGCTCGCCATGATCCACGTCTGCTCACTCGCCGCCCTGCCCGAGACCGTGCGCCTGACCGGCGCCAGCCACGTGCTGACCATCATGGCCAATGTCGAGCAGGTGCGGCGGCCGGAGACCATCCGCCCCGAGAACCATCTGCGGGTCTCGGTCGACGACATCACCGAGCAGCTGCCGGGCTTCATGGCGCCGAGCGAGGATCACGTCGCCCAGGTGCTGGAGTTCGTGCGCGGCTGGGATCGTGCGGCGCCGCTGGTGATCCACTGCTATGCCGGCATCAGCCGCTCCACCGCGAGCGCCTTCGCCGCGGCCTGCGCGCTCAACCCCCATCGCGACGAGCTCGATATCGCCTGGGCAATCCGGCAGGCCTCGCCGATCGCCTCGCCGAACCGGCTGATCGTCAGCCTGGCCGACAGGGCGCTGGGCCGCAACGGCCGCATGGTGCGCGCGCTGGACGCGATCGGGCCCGGCGCCATGATGGTCGACAGCGCGCCGTTCCGGATCGATCTGGACTGAGTTGCGGCGCTGCGTAGCCGCATACCGGCGCGCTTTGAACTTATGTTCCGCGGTTTGACACAGAGGGAACGACGGCCATCGTGCGGCCCGCCGGAGCGGTTGGCCGATTCGCCGGGGTCCGCAAGGGCTCGCAGCTTCCCTCCACCCGTGACGCCTCCCGGCGGCATCGATTTCAGGATTTCCGCGTGATGTTCGATTGGCCCCTGGATTGGATCGCCCTGCTGGTGGCGTTCGCGGCGCTCGCCTTCGCGCGACGGACGTCCGACCGATTGGCCGAGGTGCAGGCACGGCTGGCCAAGCTCGAGGCCGCCCCGCCGATCGCGGCCGCGCCGGTGGTCGCGCCGCCGCTCAGCCCGCTTCAGGAGCCCGCTGAAGCCCCGCCAATGCCGCCTCCTTTGCCGGAGCTGACCGAGCCTGCTCTCCAGCCCGCGGCGCTGGCGAGCGACGCAGCGGCCGATCAGCCGCCGCTCGTGTCCCCACCACCCGTGCCGCAGCCCGCGGCCGGCTTCGAGGAGCGCATCGGCACCCGCTGGGTGGTGTGGATCGGCGGGCTGACCCTGGCGCTCGGCGGCTTCTTCATGGTGCGCTATTCGATCGAGGCCGGCCTCGTCGGCCCCGAGGTGCGCGTCGCGCTCGGCGCGCTGTTTGCGGCCGCGCTGCTCGCGGCCGGCGAATGGACGCGGCGCAGGGAGAGCATCTCGCAGATCGCGGCGCTGCCGATCGCCAACATCCCGGCGATCCTCACCGCGGCCGGCACGGCGGTCGCCTTCGCCACCATCTACGCGGCCTACGCACTCTACGACTTCCTGCCGCCCGCGATCGCCTTCGTGCTGCTCGGCGTGGTCGCGCTGGGCACGCTGGCGGCGGCGCTGCTGCACGGCCCGGCGCTGGCCGGGCTCGGCCTCGTCGCGGCATTCACGACGCCGGTGCTGGTGTCGACCGGCGAGCCGGACTACTGGGCGCTCTACATCTACCTCGCCATCGTCACCGCAGCCGCGTTCGCGCTGGCGCGCGTGCGGCTGTGGCGCTGGCTCGCGATGACCACGATCGGGCTGTCGTTCCTGTGGACCCTGCCCGGACTCGACGCGGGCATCGAGACGGTGGCGCCGCACGTCTTCCATGTCGTCACCGGCTTTGCACTGGCCGCGCTGATCGTGGTCTGCGGCTTCATGTTCGGGCCCGCAGCCGACAATGACGAGGTCGAGCCGATCTCGTCGGTGGGGCTCGCCGTCTATCTGCTCGGCGCCATGCTGGTTGTGCTCGCGAGCTTCCATGACGGCCTGGCGCTGATCGGCTTCACGCTGCTGGTCGCGGCCACGCTGGCGGTCGCCTGGCGCGCGCCGAGCGCAGCCGGCGCGGTGGCCGCCGCCGCTGCGACCGTGTTCCTCGTGTTCGCCGAATGGGCGCTGCGCGACAATCCGGACCTGCTGGTGCTGCCCGGCGGCGCGCTGCCGGGAATGGGACCGAACCCGCTCGGCGCATCGGTCACCTCGCATCTGGTCACGGCGGCGATCTTCGCGCTCGGCTTCGGCGGCTCAGGCTTCCTGGCGCAGGGGCGCTCGCACAACGCCGCCGTGCCGGTGGTGTGGTCGGCGGCCGGCGTGTTCACGCCGCTGGCGCTGCTGGTCGCGCTCTACGCGCGCATCGCCCATCTCGACCGCTCGATCCCGTTCGCGATCGTCGCCGTCGTGCTCGCCGCCGCGTTTGCCGTCGCAACCGAGGCGCTGACGCGGCGCGAGGAGCGTCCCGGCCTCAGTGTCTCGATCGCGCTGTTCGCGACCGGCACGCTGGCCGCGCTGGCGCTGGCGCTGACCTTCGCGCTGGAAAAAGGCTGGCTGACGATCGCGCTGGCGCTGATGTCGCTCGGCACCGCCTGGATCTATGAGAGCCGGCCGATCCCGTTCCTGCGCACGCTCGCGGCCGTCTTTGCCGGGCTCGTGGTGCTGCGCATCGGCCATGATCCACGCATCGTCGGCGCCGATGTCGGCACCACGCCGATCTTCAACTGGCTGCTGTGGGGCTATGGCGTGCCGGCGGCGTCGTTCTGGGGCGCGAGCTATCTGATGCGCCGCCATGGCGACGACGCGCCGCTGCGCGCGGTGGAGGCCGCCGCGATCCTGTTCACGACCCTGCTCGCCTTCCTGGAGATCCGCCACGCCGTCAATGACGGCGACATGTTGGCGGTGCCGTCGCTCGCCGAAGTCGGACTCGACGTCTGCGTGGCCCTGGCGCTGGCGATCGGGCTGGAGCGGCTGCGGGAGCGCAGCGGCAGCATCGTGCACAACATCGGCGCCGTGATCCTCACCGGATTCGCCGGCGGCGCCACCGTGCTCGGTCTGCTGATGTTCGAGAACCCGATGATCTCGGATGTCGCGATCAAGGGCGGCCTGCTCAACATCCTGATCCTGGCCTATGCGTTCCCGGCGGTGCTGATGCTGCTGCTGTCCTACGCGGTCGCAGGCCGCCGTCCGCCGGGCTACGGCAATACGCTGGCCGCGGGCGCGCTGATCATGGCGCTGTCCTATGTGAGCCTCGAGATCCGTCGGATCTATCACGGCCCCGATCTGACGGCAGGGCCGACCAGCGCGGCCGAGCAGTACACCTATTCGATCGCCTGGCTCGCCTTCGGCGTGGTGCTGCTCGGGATCGGAATCGTCGTGCAGTCGCAGCGCGCGCGTCTGGCGTCCGCCATCGTGATCGCGCTGACGATCCTGAAGGCCTTCCTGGTCGACATGTCGGCTCTGACGGGCGTGTGGCGCGCACTGTCGTTCATCGGACTCGGCCTAGTGCTGGTCGCGATCGGCTGGCTGTACCAGAAAGTGCTGTTCCGGCGGCAGCAGCAGGTGCCGCCGGCTCAGCCGGCGCAGTGACGATCAGGCGGCCCTGACCGACTGCAGGAACGAGGCGACCTCGCGCTTCAAGCGGTCGCTGTCGGTCGCGAGCGACTTGGCGGCGCTCAGCACGTGCGAGGACGCCGAACCGGTCTCGGTGGCGCCGCGCTGCACGTCGACGACGTTGGACGACACCTGCTGCGTGCCATGCGCGGCCTGCTGGACGTTGCGCGAGATCTCCTGCGTCGCCGCGCCCTGCTCTTCGACGGCCGCCGCGATCGCCGAGGAGATTTCCGACAGCTTCTCGATGGTGCCGGAGATGTCGCGGAT
Organism: Bradyrhizobium sp. HKCCYLRH2015; assembly: GCF_051168215.1. NCBI lineage: Bacteria > Pseudomonadati > Pseudomonadota > Alphaproteobacteria > Hyphomicrobiales > Nitrobacteraceae > Bradyrhizobium > Bradyrhizobium sp. HKCCYLRH2015. The sequence continues at coordinate 69,058 of NZ_JBNPUO010000006.1, forward strand.
GGCGCCGACCGATTCCTGCGTTGCCGCCTGGATGCTGCCGATCTGCTGGCCGATCTCGCCGGTCGCCTTGGCGGTCTGCTCGGCCAAAGCCTTCACCTCCGAGGCGACCACCGCGAAGCCGCGGCCGGCGTCGCCGGCGCGGGCCGCCTCGATGGTGGCGTTCAAGGCGAGCAGGTTGGTCTGGCCGGCGATTGAGTTGATCAGCTCGACGACGTCGCCGATGCGTGCCGCTGCCTTCGACAGCTCGCCTACGCGATCATTGGTCTGGCGGGCCTGCGAGACGGCCTCCTGCGCCATCCGCGCCGATTCCTGCACCTGGCGGCTGATCTCGGTGATCGACGACGACAGCTCCTCGGTGGCCGAGGCCACCGACTGCACGTTGGTCGAGGCTTCTTCCGAGGCCGCCGCGACCTGGGTCGAGATTTCCTGCGAGCGCGTCGCCGTCGAGGACAGCGCGCCGGCGGAATGCTCGAGCTCAGTCGAGGCCGACGACACCGTCTGCACGATCTCGCCGATCGTCGTCTCGAACTGGCGGGTGATGTTGTCGACGCGGCGGCCGCGCTCGATCTTGGCCTCGGCGTCGGCGGCGGCGCGCTCGTCGGCCTCCTTCTTGGCGATCAGGGCCTCCTTGAACACCTGCAAGGTGTCGGCCATCGCACCCATTTCGGTCGGCTCGCCGCGGTGTGGCACCTCGGCCGAAAGATCGCCCTGCCCGAGCGCCTGCATCGGCCTGATGATCGAGGCGATGCCGGCCGAGACGTCCTGCACGAGGTAGAAGCCGACGCCGATGCCCGCAGCGATCGTCGCGATCAGGATGGTTGCCATGATCCAGAAGGCGCTGTTGTAGCCATCGACAGCCTCCTGAGTTGCCGTTGCTGCGCCCTTGTCGTTCAACTCGATCGCCTTGATCAGAAGATTCTCGGACTCGGCCGACGCAACGCCGGTGCCCCTGAACAGCCCCTCGATGTCATCAGGCAGGCGGCCGACGCTGTTGCGGGAGACATCGAGGACCTTGTCGGCCTCAACCGTGTATTTTTCCCAAGCCTTCTTCCAGGCCTCGTACAGCCTGTGCTCCTCGGGGTCCGAGATCAGCGGCTCATAGGTCCGGATGTCCTTCCTGACGTTGTCGAGCATGGCCGCCATTCGCTTGTCGACGTTCGCCTTGGCCTCCGCCGACAGCGCCATCACGTGGGCGCGAAGTGTGAGCCGGTAGACGTTGATGTCGGCACGCAGCGCCCCGAGCACCCGCACGCTGGGAAGCCAGTTTGTGGCGATGTCGACGGTGCGGACGTTGATCGACTGCATGCTGCGCACCGCGAGCAGGCCAAGCCCTGACATCGCCACCAGCATGAAGGCGATGACCGCGATGATCTTCAGACGAATGGAAAGCCTGGACACGTCCTGATCCTCCGAGAGAAAGCATCTCGCTGTCGGCCGCCTGGAGGGAGGCCGGCTTCTGCGGTGACCGACCGCGCCGCGGTGGAGACGAAAAAGCGGCACCTGCTGGGGAGCAGGGTGCCGCCGATTACCGCAAAGTTCCGTTAATGCTGAATGTCGTATGACTACGGGACGCGATCTAATCCCGCTCGTCGGACAGATCAGGCCGCGCGCACCGACTCCAGGAACGTCGCCACCTCACGCTTCAGCCGGTCGCTGTCCGAGGCCAGCGATTGCGCCGCGGCCAGCACGTGCGTGGAAGCCGTACCAGTCTCGGTGGCGCCGCGCTGCACGTCGACGACATTCACGGAAACCTGCTGCGTGCCCTCCGATGCCTGCTGGACGTTGCGCGAGATCTCCTGCGTGGCGGCACCCTGCTCTTCCACGGCCGCCGCGATCGCCGACGAGATTTCCGACAGTTTCTCGATGGTCGTGGAGATCGCCCGGATGGCGCCGACCGATTCCTGCGTCGCGGCCTGGATACCGGACACCTGTTGGCCGATCTCGTCGGTCGCCTTGGCGGTCTGCTCGGCCAGCGCCTTCACCTCGGAGGCGACGACCGCGAAGCCGCGGCCAGCTTCGCCGGCGCGCGCCGCCTCGATGGTCGCATTCAGCGCCAGCAGGTTGGTCTGGCCTGCAATCGTGTTGATCAGCTCGACCACGTCGCCGATGCGCGCGGCCGCCTTGCTCAGCTCGCCGACACGATCATTGGTCGTACGCGCCTGCTCGACCGCCTCGTTGGCCATGCGGGCCGATTCCTGCACCTGGCGGCTGATCTCGGTGATCGAGGACGACAGCTCCTCGGTCGCAGAGGCAACCGACTGCACGTTGGTGGAGGCCTCCTCGGAGGCCGCCGCGACCATCGTGGAGATCTCCTGCGAGCGCGTCGCCGTGGATGACAGCGCGCCCGCGGAATGCTCGAGCTCGGTCGAGGCCGACGATACCGTCTGCACGATCTCGCCGATCGTCGCCTCGAACTGGCGGGTGATGTTGTCGACGCGCCGGCCGCGTTCGATCTTGGCCTCGGCATCGTGGGCCGCGAGCTCGTCGGCCTCCTTCTTGGCGATCAGCGCCTCCTTGAACACCTGCAGCGTATCGGCCATGGCGCCGATCTCGGTCGGCTCGCCGCGATGCGTCACCTCCGCGCCGAGATCGCCCTTGGCGAGCTCCTGCATCGGCTTGATGATCGAGGCGATGCCGGACGAGACGTTCTGCACGAGATAGAATCCGACGGCGATGCCGGCAATGACGGCCGCGGCAATGATCGATGCCACGAGCCAGATCGCCCGCGAGTAGCTCTCGGCAGCCTGCCGCGTGGCGTTGTCGGCGCCCTTGTTGTTGAACTCGATGTCCTGGATGAAGTATTTGTCGGCGTCGCGCGCGATCGCGGCGGCCGATTTTTCCAGCATTTCGGTGGCTTCGTGCGGGATCTTGCCGACGCTCTTGTTGGATTCGTCCATCACCTGCTTGACCGCGACGACGTACTTCTCCCAGGACTGCACCCAGTTGTTGTAGATCGCACGTTCCTCGGCCGAGGTGATCATCGGCTCATAGGTCTTGCGGTCCTTGTTGATCGTCTCGAGGATTCCGTTGACGCGCTTCTCCGCGGACTGCTTGGTCTCGGCCGTCTCCGACATCACATGCGCGCGCAAGGCGATGCGCAGCAGGTTGATGTTGGCGCGCAGCTCGCCGATTGCGCGCACGCTCGGCAGCCAGTTTTGGGCGATGTCGACCGTGTTGGCATTGATCGACTGCATGCTGGTGACGGCGAGCACGCCGAGCCCGCACATGGTGACGAGCATGAAGGCGATGACCGATATGATCTTCGTACGGATGGACATTGTTGACACGGAGGACCCCAGCTGACTGCGTGGTTCGGCCGCGTTCTGCCAGCGCCAACGGACGGCCCGAACATTCAGGTCTGCGCTGCGCTGCGCGGTCGAAGGTCAGAAGATCGGCGGACTCCGAAAATTTCGGACCCGCACGTCGTCGCTGACGGGCTCATTGGGCGCGAAATAGGCTTATCGCAGGTTAATGCTGGAACCGTAAGAGTACGGATAATGCGAATAAAATGACGGCCAGCATAGATAGGGCGGTGCTCTAGAACCGGCGCTCATTGAGGTCGGCTCCTGAATACCGTTGGTGAATAGCGACGAAGCAGGAGCCAGGAGTAACGTCAGAGCGGCTGTGAGCATGCGAATGCGACGGAGACCGGTGCCGCGTCATGATGCAGCGCCTCAGCCGAGGTTTGCCGATTTCGATCCACGCGCCCGGAGGTGGACACGTCTGTCATCGAACTACGCATTCAGAGAATTTGCGCCACGGCGTAACGGATGAGAATCCGATGGCCAGCGGCGCAATCACCCCGGACAGCCCCACCTCAGCCCACTGCTTCGGACACCAGGCGAATCCGGAACACCGGTTGCTTGGCTTCGTCGAGCAGTTCCATCTGCCACTCGGCCCCCTGCTGCAACGACTTCGAGATCCCACCGATCAGGTCGGAGCAGACAGCCGTCAGCTCGTTCCAGGCGGTTTCCCGGTTGGCGAATTCATAAGGCTGGTCAGCAGCGCCAGAATAGCGGCCCTGGCTGATCCGGAAGAAATAAAGCGACATAACGACCCTTTCTCATGGGCCACCCCCCTGGTCGCAAACTGCACACGAGTCGCTACCGAGGCATGAATTTAAGATTCCGTACGACTACGGCGCAATGACCACTAACGTGCGGTCAGCTTAAAATATTGCTCTATGTTAATAGGGAGCTGGTTTTTCAATGATCGGTGAACTAACAACTAATCGGTCGAGCGACGCAGCTCCGGCGCCGCATCCGACTTCGCGTTATCGGATTTGGTCATCTCAGCCTTCGCGTTTTCGGCCTTGATGTTCTCAGTCTTGGAACTGTCCGCCTTGGCGGCCTTCGCACCATCTGCCTTCAAGGGTTCAACCTTGCTGCGTTCCACCCGCGGGGTCTCGACCCGCGCCGCGACTTCGGTGTGCGAGCCGTCAGCCGCGGGCGCAGCAGCGCGTGCGCGCGGCCGCGCCACGGCGCGCGCCATCAGCATGGTGGCTCCGCCCTGGTGCTGGAAATCGCAATAGGCGAAGGCGCCCAGCCCGGAGACCGAGCCGCGGAAGCTGCGGTCGTCCTTCTTGTCGAGGTTGAAGCACGGCTCGAACGGCATGCCCTTGATGGCAGCGCAGACATTCTGGCCGCGAATCTGCAGGGTATTGCCGGGCAGACGGATGTGACGCACCGGGCCAGAGCCGGAGAACTGCACCGCGCCGGCGGCGCCCATGTCGTCGAGGATGCGGCCCGCGCCACGGGTGCCGTCGACACAGGTGAAGGCGAACACCTTCCCGGCGACGAATTTGCGGGCCTCGTCGGCGGTCATCGAACCCGCGATCGCGGGAGCAATCACGGCACCGGCAGTCACGGTCCCCAGCAATATACGCGCGAGCATGCATCAAACTCCCACTTAACCCCACGCAGCGGGTAAGGCGGTATCTTTACCCCATGCTTACCATACCAACCATGGCAACAATGGAGCAGCATGGTTTGAAAAGTCTGAACGTCCTCAGGATATTCTTACCACCGTACGGCCGCGGACCTGGCCCGCGAGGATCTGCGGACCCAGCGACGCGACCTGGTCCAGGGCAATTTCGTGAGTGATTTCAGCTAGTTTTGCGCGATCCAGATCGGTCGAGAGGCGCTGCCAGGCCGCCTTGCGCGCCGGCAGCGGGCACATCACCGAATCGATGCCGAGGAGGCACACGCCGCGCAAAATGAACGGCGCCACCGACGATGGCAAATCCATGCCGGCAGCGAGGCCGCAGGCGGCGATGGCGCCGCCATATTGAGTCATCGCCAGCAGGTTGGCGAGCGTATTGGAGCCGACGCTGTCGATGCCACCCGCCCAGCGCTCCTTCGCCAGCGGCTTGGCCGGCCCGGACAGCTCATTGCGGTCGATGATCTCGGCGGCGCCGAGCGACTTGAGATAGTCGGCCTCGGCCAGGCGGCCGGTCGAGGCGATCACGTGGTAGCCGAGCCTGGCGAGCACCGCCGTCGCCACCGAGCCGACGCCGCCGGCCGCGCCGGTCACCACCACCGGCCCGCTCGCCGGCGTCAGCCCGTGCTTCTCCAGCGCCAGCACCGCGAGCATCGCGGTGAAGCCGGCGGTGCCGATCGCCATCGCGTCGCGGGCCGACAGCCCCTGCGGCAGGCCGACCAGCCAGTCGCCCTTGACCCGCGCCTTCTCGGCATAGGCGCCGAGATGGGTCTCGCCCATGCCCCAGCCGGTGCAGATCACGGCATCGCCCGGCTTCCAGGCCGGATGGCTGGACTGCTCGACCGTGCCGGCGAAATCGATCCCCGCGATCATCGGGAAGCGGCGCACCACCGGCGCCTTGCCGGTCAGCGCCAGCCCATCCTTGTAGTTCAGCGCCGACCACTCGACCTTCACGGTGACGTCACCGTCCATCAATTCAGCTTCATCGAACTGCGTCAGCGCCGCGGTCGTTCCCTTGTCCGCCTTGTCGATCCGGATCGCCTTGAACGTTCCCACAGCCGCACTCCCTGCGCTTTCTTCGTCTCACGCCATGTTTAGCCGATCGGGTCGGCAGCGCAACTCAGGTCGCGGGAACGGCACGCGCGACCGGCTTCTCGACGATCGGCAGGTTGATCAGCGCCGACAGCACGCCGAACAGGATCGAGAGCCACCAGATCGGCGTATACGAGCCGTAGCGCTCGAACACGATGCCGCCGAGCCAGACGCCGAGGAAGCCGCCGACCTGGTGGCTGACGAAGGCGAAGCCATAGAGCGTGGCGAGCCAGCGGGTGCCGAACATGATCGCGACCAGCGACGAGGTCGGCGGCACCGTGGACAGCCAGGCGAGCCCCGACACCGCGCCGAACGCGATCGCCGTCGCCGGCGTCACAGGGAACGAGATGAAGGCGAGCGTCGCCAGCGCGCGGGTGAAATAGATGAAGGACAGGATGTAGCGCTTCGGCAGCCGGCTCTGCAGCCAGCCGACGCTGAGCGAGCCAATGATGTTGAACAGCCCGATCGCCGCGATCACCCAGCCGCCGGTCTGCGCCGACAGGCCGCGATCGACCAGGAATGCCGGCAGGTGCACGGTGATGAAGGCGAGCTGGAAGCCGCAGGTGAAGAAGCCGAGCACCAGAAGCACGTAGGAGCGGTGGCCGAACGCCTCCATCAGCGCGGTCGTGAACGACTGCTGCTCGGCCTCCGACGGCTTGGCCTCGGCGGCCGGCGGCGTCGCCACGGCTGATGACAGCGGCACGATGAACAGCATCAGGGTTGCGAACACCATCAGCGCGCTCTGCCAGCCGAACTGGTCGATCAGCGCGACGCCGAAGGGCGCGAACAGGAACTGGCCGAGCGAGCCGGCCGCGGTGCCGGCGCCGAGCGCGATGCCGCGCCGCTCCGGCGGCAGCAGCTTGCTGAAGGCCGACAGGATGAGGTTGAACGAGCAGCCCGACAGGCCGAAGCCGACCAGCACGCCGGCGCCGATGTTCAGCGACAGCGGCGAGCTGGAATAGCGCATCATCAGCAGGCCGCCGGCATAGAGCAGCGCGCCGACACAGATCACGCGCATCACGCCGAAACGATCGGCGATCGCGCCGGCGAGCGGCTGACCGAGCCCCCACAACAAATTCTGCACCGCCACTGCAAGGGCGAACACGTCGCGGCCCCAGGCGAACTCACGGCTCATCGGCTGCACGAAGAAGCCGAGGCTGGAGCGCGGACCGAAGCTCAGCAGCGCAATCGCGCAGCCGCACACGATGATGACCACCGGCGTACGCCAGCCCTGGCTGCGGGACACGGTGCCGAGATCGCCTGCCTGTACCGACATCCGTGTCCTCCCCTGCCGCGGTCGCTGTCCGCCGCGCCTCTCCGGTTAATGCATTTGCATTGAACTCCCAAGCTCAAAAGCGGAACCCAGCCATGAAAAATTTCGATGCGGCGGCCAGCCATGAACAGGTGTCATCCGAAGCGAGTTCCAGCGGCGGAACCCGCTCATGCGTCTTTGTCCCGGGGGCGAAACGTCCTGATGCGCGAGTCGCAAACGATGATTCATCCTGCGCGGGAGCGACCTTCAGAACGGCCGCTATTTGTCGCCAAACACCAATAAACAGCGAAGGAAGTCTCTGAAGAAGAACTAACAGGTACCGCGGTACACATAGGCACGGAATGTGGAATTTGGACAGCACATGGACCACGATCAGATCGAGACATCCGGCCACGTCGTGATCGTCGGCGCCGGAGTTGCCGGACTGTTCTGCGCGCTGAAGCTCGCCCCGCAGCCGGTCACGCTGATCTCCGCCACCTCATTGGGCGAGGCCTCGTTCGGCACGACGATGCAGGCCGACATCGCGGCAGCGGTGTCATCCGGCGACAGCCCCGATACCCATGCCGCCGACATGATCGCTGCGGGTGGCGGCCTGGTCGACGCGACGGCTGCGCTGGCGCTCGCGCGCGATGCTTCGGCTGCCATCGAGGACCTGGTCCGGCTCGGCGTGGCATTCGATCGCGATCACGGCGGCAGGCTGGCGACGTCTCGTGCGGCCGCGCACGCCGCGCGCCGGATTCTCAGCGTTCGCGGCGATTTCACCGGACAGGCGATCATCACCGCGCTGTCGCAAGCCGTGCGCGCGACGCCCTCGATCCGCATCATCGAGGGTCATGTCGCGGACGCGCTGCTGACGGAAGACGGCGCGGTGCGTGGCCTGCAACTGCGGCCGACCGATGACGACGCGGCCGCGCCGATGCTGATCGCGGCGCCGGCAATCGTGCTCGCCACCGGCGGCATCGGCCGGCTGTTCGCGGCGACCACGAATCCGCCGCACGCCACCGGCATCGGTCTCGCCATCGCTGCGCGCGCCGGCGCGGTGATTGCCGATCCGGAGTTCGTGCAGTTTCATCCGACCGCGATGATGACCGGTCGCGATCCGGCGCCGGTTGTGAGCGAGAGTCTGCGCGGCGCCGGCGCGATCCTGGTCAACCGGCGCGGCCAGCGCTTCATGCTGCCGCGCCATCCGCTGGTCGATCTTGCCCCGCGCGACACGGTGGCCCGCGGCGTCATGGCCGAGATCATCGCCGGACGCGGCGCCTTTCTCGATGCGCGCGACGTGCTCGATGACGACGTCGCCGAGCGCTATCCGATGCTGCATCGGGCCTGCGCCGCCGCGGGGCTCGATCCGACCCGCCAGCCGATTCCAGTGGCGCCGGCGGCGCATTTCCACATGGGCGGGATCGCGGTCGACGCGCGGGGCCGCAGCACGATCGAGGGGCTCTGGGCGGCAGGTGAAGTCGCCGCGACGGCAACGGATGGCGCCAATCACATCGCCGGCAACGCGCTGCTCGGCGCGCTGGTGTTCGCCCGGCGGATTGCCGACGACATCTCCGGCCGGACGTTCACCGCCTCCTCCACCCTGCAGCACGTTGCGTTCGCCGATCCGGCCGGATCCTGTGCGGGCGCTGCGGAGGTGTCGCTGCGCGAGATGATGACGAGCCAGCTCGGCGTCATCCGCGACGAGGAGCGGCTGGCCGAGGCCATCGCCGCGATTGCCAGGATGGAGCGCGACGCCGGCAGCCCGAGGCTGCGCAACATGGCGAGCGCCGCGCTGCTGATCGCCACCGCGGCCTGGAGCCGGCGCGAGAGCCGCGGCGCGCATTGCCGCGCCGATTGCCCGGCCGAGAATCCGGGCTTTGCGCAGCGGACGATGACGACGCTCACGGCGGCGCGCGAAATCGCCGACGAGCTCAGCGCGCGGCCGACGGTGCGCCTGCCACGCTCGCTCAGCGCCTAGCGCCGCGTCCAGTTCGGATTGATCTCGGCCTCGCTCTTGGCGGCCTCGGTCAGCTCGGCCGAAATGGCCGCCGTCTGCTGTGGCGTGCCCCAGCTCGGCGCGTCGCTGCCGTCGCCCCACTTCTTCGGCCGGTAGAAGGTGTGGACGCCGAACTTGTACATCCGCTTCATCTCGGCGACCCAGGATGGCCGCACCCAATAGGCATGATAGTGGGTCGACTTGCCAACCTCCGGCAGCCAGATCTGGCCGTCGAGCATGGCCTTCGCGATCTTCCTGGCGCGGTCCCACATCTCGGGCTCGCGAATGACCTCCGGATTGTTGTCGCAGGCGAAGGTGAACTGGCAGGCGAAGTGGCGGTATTTGTTCTGGTAGACGACGCCGCACACCGTGGTGGGATAGTAGCCGGAGAACGCCCGGTTCAGCACGACCTGCGCCACGGCCATCTGGCCGCGCACCGCCTCGCCGCGGGATTCGAAATAGACCGCTTCAGCGAGGCACTTCTCGGACTTGAAGCGCGCCTTCTCGTCGGTGAGCCCCAGGCGTTCAGCCGGAGTCCTGTCGCGCTGATTGTCGGCGTTGACCTCGCCTTTCGGCGCGATGCTCTCGCCGCCATCACCGGCCTTGGCAGCATCGTCGGCCGGCTGTGACAGCACCGCCATCGGCTTGAGGTCCGGATCCGGCATCACGATCAGCGGCGCCTCGCCCGGCAGCCATGTCTCCATGGTGCCGGCAGCACCGCCCAGCGACGACGTGCCGAAATAGAGATTGGACGTCTTGACGTTGAGGCCGTCATAGCTGACGGCGCCGTCCACCAGGATCTGATCGGTTGCAGGCTTCAGCTCGCCCGAGGGCTGGATCTCGGACTTCGTCGCGTCGTATTGCGCGAGCGGCGGCGCGCTCAGCGCCTCCTGCAATTCGGGATCGAGTGCAGCGCGCTGCGGGAGCGGCGCCTGCGCCGGCGCTTCCGTCGTCTTGGCGCCGAACACGGAGGAATTCGAATCGGGTTGAGTCGATGGCGTGGGTGCGGGCTCGGAGGGTGCGGGCTCGACGGGCGCGGCCGATTCGGTCGGCTGCGCCGGCGGCGTCGGCGGCCGGACGACGAGACGATCGCCCTTCAGCGTGCGATCGACCTTGGGAAAATCGGAGGCCTGGTAGCGCGGCGGAACCTGCAGCGCCGGATTGCGCGGCGTCGACCCGGTGATGTCGAGGTCGCGCCCATCGAGGCTCGCAAGGCGGATGCTCCCCGCCTGCGGCGCTGAGGTTCCGATCGGACGGCCGAAACTGTAGGTGGCGAGCTGAATGGAGGCCGCAGCCGAGAACACGCGCTTCTGCCAACGCTCGGCGACGCCCGGCTGGCGGGCGAGCAGGGAAGCGATGTCTTGATACCCGGTCTCTGTCGGCATCAGAGCGAAGACGCAGAGACCGAGTCCGAAGGACGCATATCGCGCGCCCTTCGGACCGGGACGCAGAACTAACATCGGTACGCTCAACGCAACGCTTACTGGATCGACCGAACAACAGTGCTTCCGTGCAATTCGATCTTCTCTCTTCGTATCGGGTTTAGGTTGCCGAGGAGTTAATCCGCGTTGCAATCGTGAGACAGGCAAGCGGGGAAGTTGCAGAGCGTTTTGCGATCGCGATGCTTGGTAAACAGCGGCGTGACAAAAACGGTGAACATTCGGTCAACCAACGCGGTGAATGAAAATCATCTGCGCATGATTGACTGAGGCGGAGTTCCATCGGACCTGCGCCGTTGCTCTCTCCACTCCTCATTCCGGAGCGCCCCCGGAATGACGGCAGAGTCGGAGAAGGAGTGCAGCTTGCGTCACGTGTGCGCCCCATGGTGACGAACCCTCAGCAATGAAAAAGGCCGGCAACATGTGCCGGCCTTCATCAGATCAGTTCGATCGCAGCAAGATCAGGCCTGGCTCGCGATCTCCTTGCCGAGCGCGGATTGCGCGGCGGCGAGGCGCGCGATCGGCACGCGATAGGGCGAGCACGAGACGTAGTTCATGCCGACCTTGTGGCAGAACGCCACCGAGGCCGGATCGCCGCCATGCTCGCCGCAGATGCCGACCTTGAGCGTGGGCCGCGTGGCGCGGCCGCGCTCGACGCCGATCTTGACCAGCTCGCCGACACCCTCGCGGTCGATCGAGATGAACGGATCGATCTCGAGGATGCCCTTGGCGACGTAGGCGCCGAGGAAGCTGCCGGCGTCGTCGCGGCTGATGCCGTAGGTGGTCTGCGTCAGATCGTTGGTGCCGAACGAGAAGAACTCGGCGGCTTCCGCGATCTGGCCGGCCATCAGGGCTGCGCGCGGCAGCTCGATCATGGTGCCGACCTGGTACTCCAGCTTGGCGCCGGTCTCGCGGATCACCGCCTGCGCCATCGCGTCGATGCGCGCCTTGACCAGATCGAACTCGGCCTTGGTCGCGATCAGCGGCACCATCACCTCGAGGCCGACGGCCTCGCCGGTGCGCTTCTCGGCCTCGACCGCCGCCTCGAAGATCGCGCGCGCCTGCATCTCGGCGATCTCCGGATAGGCGATCGCCAATCGGCAGCCGCGGAAGCCGAGCATCGGGTTGAACTCGCTGAGCTCACGGGCGCGGTCGGCCAGCCGGCGCGGATCGGTGTTCATCGCGCGGGCGACTTCCTCGACCTCGGCCTGGGTGTGCGGCAGGAACTCGTGCAGCGGCGGATCGAGCAGACGGATCGTGACGGGAAGCCCCTTCATGATCTCGAACAGCTCGACGAAGTCGGCGCGCTGCATCGGCAGCAGCTTGGCGAGCGCGGCGCGGCGCTCCTGCTCTTCCTCGGAGAGGATCATCTCGCGCACCGTGCGGATGCGGGTCTCCTCGAAGAACATGTGCTCGGTGCGGCACAGGCCGATGCCCTCGGCGCCGAACTTGATGGCGGTGCGCGCATCCTCCGGGGTGTCGGCATTGACGCGCACGCCGGTCTCGCGCACGGCGTCCGCCCAGCCCATCAGGGTGCCGAACTCGCCGGACAGCTCCGGCTCGATCATCGGCATGCGGCCGGCCAGCACCTGGCCGACGGAGCCGTCAATGGTGATGACGTCGCCGGTCTTGAAGGTGCGCGAGCCGATGCTCATCGTGCCCCGGCCGTAGTCGACGCGGATGGTGCCGCAGCCGGAGACGCAGGGCTTGCCCATGCCGCGCGCGACGACGGCGGCGTGCGAGGTCATGCCGCCGCGCGTGGTCAGGATGCCCTCGGCGGCATGCATGCCGTGGATATCCTCCGGCGAAGTCTCGATGCGGACCAGGATCACCTTGCGACCGTCGGCCTGCAGCTTGGTGGCCTCGTCCGAGGAGAACACGATCTCGCCCGAGGCCGCGCCCGGCGAGGCCGGCAGGCCGGTCGCGACCACATCGCGCTTGGCGGCGGGATCGATGGTCGGGTGCAGGAGCTGATCGAGCGAGGCCGGGTCGACGCGGAGCACGGCATCGTTCTCCGAGATCAGGCCCTCATTGGCGAGCTCGACGGCGATGCGCAGCGCCGCCTTGGCGGTGCGCTTGCCGCTGCGGGTCTGCAGCATCCACAGCTTGCCGCGCTCGACCGTGAACTCCATGTCCTGCATGTCACGGTAGTGCTGCTCGAGCAGCGTGTAGATCCGGGTCAGCTCCTTGAACGCGTCGGGCATCGCGACTTCCATCGACGCCTTGTCGGAGCCGGACTCGACGCGGGCATCCTCGGTGATGTCCTGCGGGGTGCGGATGCCGGCGACGACGTCCTCGCCCTGCGCATTGATCAGGAACTCGCCGTAGAGCTTGCTCTCGCCGGTCGAGGGATTGCGGGTGAAGGCGACGCCGGTGGCCGAGGTGTCGCCCATGTTGCCGAACACCATGGCCTGGACGTTGACGGCGGTGCCCCAGGATTCCGGAATGTCGTGCAGCTTGCGATAGGTCACCGCGCGCGCGTTCATCCAGGATGAGAACACCGCGCCGATGGCGCCCCACAACTGGTCGTGCGGGTCCTGCGGGAAATCCTTGCCGGTCTCGTGGGCGACGGCGTCCTTGTACTTGCCAACCAACATCTCCCAGTCCTCGGAGGAGAGATCGGTATCGAGCTGATAGCCCTGGGCGTCCTTGAAGCTGTCGAGGATGTCCTCGAAATGATGGTGCTCGAAGCCGAGCACGACATCCGAATACATCGTGATGAAACGGCGATAGCTGTCGAAGGCGAAGCGGCGGTCGCCGGACAGCTGTGCCAGCGCTTCCACCGTCTGGTCGTTGAGACCGAGATTGAGCACGGTATCCATCATGCCCGGCATCGAGGCGCGGGCGCCGGAGCGCACCGAGACCAGCAGCGGGTTCTCAGGATCGCCGAATTTCTTGCCGGTCAATTTGCCGATGTAGTCGAGCGCCTTGTCGACCTGCGACTGCAGCTCCTTCGGGTAGGTCTTGTCGTTGGCGTAGAAGTAGGTGCAGACCGAGGTCGGGATGGTGAAGCCCGGGGGCACCGGCAGGCCGAGATTGGCCATCTCGGCCAGATTGGCGCCCTTGCCGCCGAGCAGGTCGCGCAGGCCGGCCTTACCTTCGGCCTTGCCGTCACCGAAGGTGTAGACCCACTTGTTCGGCTTGATCGCGGTGGCCACGCTCTTGGCCGGGGCCTTCGCCGCGGACACCTTCGCGGCCTTGGCGACCGGCCTGGCAGCCGTTTTGGCCGGCTTCTTCGGAGCGGTTTTCACCGGCGCTTTCGGTGCAGACCTGGGCGCGACCTTGGCCGGGGCCTTGGCAACGGGCTTCGACGCCGTCTTGAGCGCCTTGCGCGGCGGAGCGAGTGCTGCGGTCTTGGCCTTACCCGGCTTGGAAGGCTTTGATTTCGCTGTAACTTTCTTAGACTTCGCTACCGCTTTGGCCATGAGGTGCTTCGATCCGCAAATGGGAGGAGAAATCGCGCGCCTTACACCACTTTGGGCGCTGCGGCGCAAGCTCGGGGGTTCCCGACCTTGGGACTAGAAGTGCAGCCACTTCAGCAGGCCCATGCCGATCAGGCCGTTCAGGATGAGGAAGATCGCAACGATCAGGTTCAGCAGGCGCGGCATGATCAGGATCAGGACGCCGGCGATCACGGACATGATCGGCGAGATATGGGCAACGGTCAGGGTCATCGACGAGCTCTGAATGATTGAAGGACGAGGCTGGGGCGATTCGATCGGGCCGGACTTTATCCTGGCCCATCGTGGCGGAATAGGAGACGCACGGCGCGAGTTCCGGTTCCCCTACCGCTGGATCTGCCGCAAAAACGCCGCCGGTTCCACCGTCCGCCGCGCGGAACGATGATCTGTTGCGGGCATTGGGAAGCCGGTGCCGGCACGCGCCGGTCTCAGCGATCAACAGCTCAGGAGTCCCGTCCATGCGAACCCATCTCACCCTTGCTGCCCTCGTGGCCGCACTCGTGATTCCGGCGACCGCACAGGCGCAATCCTACACGACGGGCGTCGGCCGCAGCGTCGTGGTCGAGGAGGACGCTCCAGTGATCACGGTCGAGCGCCGGCCGGAGTTTCGCGAATATGTCGTTCGCGAGCGTGTTCCCAACTATGTGATCCCTGATCGCGTAGTTGTTGGCGCCGTGCTGCCGGAGTCCGGTGTTACATATTACGACGTCCCGCAGCGCTTCGGTGCGACACCGTACCGTTACACCGTGGTCAACGGCGAAACTGTTCTGGTCGAACCGCGATCCCGGCGGATCATTCAGGTGGTTGAGTAGTTATAGAGCTGCATTTGGTCGCCAACGCCCCCGCAAGCGGCCAGATGTAAAAGGCCCTGCCCGGTTCCCCCCGCCGGGCGGGGCTTACTTTTGTGGGATACCGCTTCTGGTCGTCATCGCGAGCGCAGCGACGCGATCCAGGGGCCACACAGACAGTCTGCCGTCGGAGCCCCTGGATTGCTTCGGCGCAAGAGCGCCTCGCAATAACGAGCCAGAGGATGCAGCGCGGCGCGCCTGCACTCAACCGGCCTTCTTCACCACCATGCGGTGAATGATCTTGCCTGAGGACTTACTGACGACCTGCTCGTCGAGCAGCGTCGTATCTCCTGCAAAGACCGCGCGGATGGTTGCGAGGTCGACCACCGCATAGAGCCGGCCGTGCCCATCGCGCTGATCGGCCTGCTCCGTCACCCGCCAGCTCAAATACAGGACGCCACCGGGCTTCGTGATCGCGCGCATCCGCCGCACCGACGGCACCACGTCGCTGCGATCGAGATGCATCAGCACGGTCTCGCACAGCACGTTGTCGAAGCTTGCATCCGCGATGTTGGCGAGGGCGGGCATTTCGGCATGCGTGAACGACGCGTTCGGATAGCGCGTGCGCGCTTCAGCCAACAGTCCCTCCGACGCGTCGAAACCTTCCGCAGGATATCCGCTGGCATTCAGCCAGCCGACCTCGCGGCCGCTGCCGCAGCCGATGTCCGCGGTGCGGCCACCGGACACGAGGAAGCGCCTGACGATGGCATGGAGATCGGCCGACGCCGGCTGCGCATGCCAGTCGGCCGCGAACGCCGCCGCCTCACGGTCATAGGCGGCGAGCGTCGGTCGGTCCATCCTCAGCCCTCGATCTTGGAGAAGTCCGCAACCGCGCGCGTGGCGCTGCGGATTTCGTTCAGCAGCCTGAGTCGATTCTCGCGGATCGCTGCGTCGTCGTCGTTGACCTTCACCTTGTCGAAGAAGGCATCCACCGCCGGGCGCAGCTTCGCCATCGCGCGCATCGCGGCGGCAAAGTCCTCCTTGGCGACGGCAGCCCCCGCTTCCGCCGCGACCTCGCCGATCGCCTTGGCCAGCGCCTTCTCCTCGTCGAGCTTATAGAGCGCAACATCCGGCGCCCCCTCGAACTTGCGCTTGTCCTTCTTCTCCTCGATGGCGAGGATGTTTGACGCGCGCTTGGTGCCGGCAAGCAGGTTCTTGCCGTCGTCGCTGTCGAGGAATTTGCCCAGCGCCTCGACGCGGCGGACGACCATCAGCAGGTCATCCTGGCCGCCGAGCGCGAACACCGCGTCGACGAGATCGTGACGTGCGCCCTGCTCGCGCAGTTGGACCTTGAGGCGGTCGGCGAAGAAGGAGAGCAGATCGGCGGTAAGCTTGTCCGGCTCATGCGCGCTCTTCACGTGCAAACCGGCCAGCGCCGACGCCGCCACCTTCAGCAGTGACGCGCGCAAGGCGTTCTCGGTGATCAGTCTGATCACGCCCAGCGCCGCGCGACGCAGCGCATAGGGGTCCTTCGAGCCCGTTGGCTTCTCATCGATGGCCCAGAAGCCGACCAGCGTATCGAGCTTGTCGGCAAGCGCCACGGCCACCGCGACCTTATCCGTCGGCACGCGATCGCCGGGTCCTTGCGGTTTGTAGTGCTCCTCGCACGCCGCCGCGACGGAGGCGTCCTCGCCCTGCGCCAGCGCGTAGTACTTGCCCATCAGGCCCTGCACTTCCGGAAACTCACCGACCACTTCGGTCAGCAGGTCCGCCTTGGCAAGCTTCGCCGCACGCGCGGTCTTTGCGGCATCGGCCCCCACCAGCGGCGCGATTTCTGCGGCGAGCTTCTCGATCCGCGCGATGCGCGCGGCCTGGGTGCCGAGCTTCTCGTGGAACACGATCTGCTCGAACTTCGGCAGCCGGTCCTCGAGCTTCGTCTTGAGGTCGGTCTCATAGAAGAACTTCGCATCCGACAGGCGGGCGCGGATGACGCGCTCGTTGCCGGCGATGATGGTCTTGCCGCCGTCGGTCGCCTCGATGTTGGCGGTCAGGATGAATTTTGGCGCGAGACCTCCGGTCTTGGGATCGCGGACCACGAAGCATTTCTGGTTGTTGCGAATGGTGGCGCGGATCACCTCGCCAGGGACCTTCAGATACTCCGGATCGAAGGAGCCCATCAGCACCACCGGCCATTCGACCAGGCCCGCGACCTCATCGAGCAGCACGGGGTCCTCGACCAGCTCATAGCCTTGCGCAAACGCGAGCTGCTTGGCGTCGGTGACGATGGTGTCTTTCCGCCGGTCGGGATCGAGCACGACCTTGGCGTCGAGCAGCTTCGCCTCGTAATCCTCGAAGCGGCGCACCGAGATCGGCGCGGGCGCCATGAAGCGGTGGCCGAACGTGGTCTGTCCCGCCTCGATGCCGTCGACGGCGAAGCTGATCACGTCGGGCTCCTCGGTCTCCAGGCCGAAGGTCGCGGTGATCGCGTGCAGCGGACGCACCCAGTTCAGCGCACCAGGCTTTTCCGAGCGCTTGCCCCAGCGCATCGATTTCGGCCACGGGAATGTGCGCACGATCACCGGCAGCATCTCGGCGAGCACGTCGAGCGTGGCGCGGCCGGGCTTCTCGATCAGCGCGACGTAGAAATCGCCCTTCTTCAGATCGCGCTGGATCGTGGCTTCCTCGATCGAGGACAGGCCGGTTGCTTTCAGAAATCCCTGGATCGCCGCGTCAGCGCCGCCGACGCGCGGACCCTTGCGCTCCTCTTTCAAGTCAGCCTGCCGCGCGGGAATGCCGTGCACGGTCAGTGCCAGCCGCCGCGGCGTCGCGAACGCCTTGGCGCCTTCATAGACAAGCCCTTCGGCGACCAGCTTGTCGGTGACCATGCGGCGCAGATCGTCGGCCGCCTTGGCCTGCATGCGCGCGGGGATTTCTTCGGAGAACAGTTCGAGGAGAAGGTCGGGCATGTCTCAAGTCTCTCTGCACGAAGAACCACCTTCCCCTGGAGGGACAGGCCATCGCGAATTGCTAAACTCGTGGAAAGCAGCTTGCCTCCCACCGTCCTTCGAGACGCCCGGCGAAGGCGGGCTCCTCAGGACGAGGTCTGATTTTGCGGCGAGATCCGAAAGACCCTCATGGTGAGGAGCGCCGCCGGCGGCGCGTCTCGAACCATGAGGCCCCGGATGCAGCCGCGTTCGTTCTAACCAGCGCCCGCCCCGCCCGCTTCCGTATGCAGCCAGGCCTCGCCGCAGGCCTTGGCGAGCTCGCGGACGCGCAGGATGTAGCTCTGGCGTTCGGTGACGGAGATGACGCCGCGGGCGTCGAGCAGGTTGAAGACGTGGCTGGCCTTGATGCACTGGTCGTAGGCCGGCAGCGCCATCTGGTGCTCCCGGCGATTGCCGTCACGCCAACCGGCGTCGAGATATTTGCGGCAGGCGCCCTCGGCCATCTTGAACTGCTCGAACAGCATGTCGGTGTCGGCATGCTCGAAATTGTGCCGCGAATATTCGCGCTCGGCCTGCAGGAAGACGTCGCCATAGGTGACCTTGGCGTCGCCGTCGCGGCCGTTGAAGTTGAGGTCATAGACGCGGTCGACGCCCTGGACGTACATCGCCAGGCGCTCGAGGCCGTAGGTGAGCTCGCCCGCGACCGGCGCGCATTCGAAGCCCGCGACCTGCTGGAAATAGGTGAACTGCGACACTTCCATGCCGTCGCACCAGCACTCCCAGCCAAAACCCCAGGCGCCGAGCGTCGGGCTCTCCCAATCGTCCTCGACGAAGCGGATGTCGTGCACGGCGGCGTCGATGCCGATGGCGCCGAGCGACTTCAGGTACAATTCCTGAAGGTTCGGTGGCGACGGCTTCATGATCACCTGAAACTGGTAGTAGTGCTGCATCCGGTTCGGATTCTCGCCGTAGCGGCCGTCCTTCGGCCGCCGCGACGGCTGCACGTAGGCGGCATTCCACGGCTTCGGCCCGAGCGCGCGCAAGGTCGTCGCCGGGTGGAAGGTGCCGGCGCCCATCTCCATGTCGTAGGGCTGCAGGATCACGCAGCCCTGCTCGGCCCAGAACCGTTGCAGGGCCAGGATGAAGCCCTGGAACGAACGTTCGGGGCGCATGTGCAGAGGCAGCGAGTCCATCGTCGGTATCGGTCTTTCGCAGGCGTCGGAAAAGCGCGCGGACCGTATCGGCGGGGCCATCAGGAATCAAGGCAATAGGGCCCTCGAAACGACGGCGACGTCCCGTCGTTCGAAGGTCGGCGGAGCGTGTCAGCCCGGCCGGTAGGCGCCGGTGACGGGATCGCGGCGCAGAGTCTTGATCTCGGCGGCCCGCGCGGCCTCGGCGACGCGTGACAGCCGCGCCTCTTCGAGCTCGCGGTTGATCTTCTGCGCGGCCTTGTAGGCCCAGCGAACCACGGCTAGCCCGCCCAGCATACCCGCGAAAGCAACGAACGGCGGCATTGGTCGATCCTCGTTCATGAACAGAGCCACCCCGATTCCCATTGTCGCCGATCCCGGTTCCCCCCGCAATCGGATTGCGAGGAGCGAAATGGCGCGCCCCCCGGGTTCTAGAACCCGAAACGAGCCCAGATCGCCCGGGTTTCGACCGCGGAGATCAGCTCCTCCGCTAGCCCGGTCCAACCGATCCCCAGGCTCCCGGCGCCTGCCGCCCGCCGTCCGAGCAGCCCGGACAGCAGGCCGCCGGCGGGCGCCACCACGGGCATAGCGACCTTGTCGCCGAAGCGGGCGCGCAGCACCGCGCGGAGGTCGCCGATGGCGTCCGCCAGCCCCAGCGTGACGGCGCTGTCGCCGGCCCAGTACTCGCCGGTGAACAGCACATCGTCGGCGCCCTTCAGCCGGGTGGTGCGGCTCTCCTTGACCAGCGAGATGAACAGCGCGTGGATCTCGCGCTGGATCTTCTTCAGCCGCGCCACGTCGTCGGGATTCTCCGGCAGGAACGGATCGAGCATCGCCTTGTGCTCGCCGGCGGTATAGAGCCTGCGCTCGATGCCGATCTTCTTGATCAGGTCCTGCAGCCCGAACGAGCCGCCGACCACGCCGATCGAGCCGAGGATCGAGGACGGATCGCAGAAGATCTCGTCGCCGGCGCACGCAATCATGTAGCCGCCGGACGCCGCGACGTCCTCGACGAACACCAGCACCGGCAGCTTCTTCTCCGCCGCGAGCTGGCGGATGCGCAAGTAGATCTGGCGCGACTGCACCGGCGAGCCGCCCGGCGAATTGATCACCAGCGCCACGGCCTTGGCGTTGCGCATCGAGAACGCCCGCTCCAGCACCTTGGCGACGCCCGCGAGCGTCAGCCCCGGCCGCAACGGCGTCACCGCGCCGATCACGCCGGACAGACGGACGACCGGCACCACCGGGACGCCGCGCAGCCGCGCCGGAAGCAGCGCCTTCAGCCGATCGAAGAGCCCGGCTGCATCGCTGGGTTGTGTCAAATTGTCCACCATTCAGTTACCTCGGATTTACCATTTTTTATCGCGCCGCTGCCATCCAAAGGGCTGGAACGAGCCTTGCAATGCCCTGGGCAATTGCACGGCGAGCACAAGGTGCAGAGTGCGGCGGAGGAATACATGAAGGTCTACCTGTTGATGCTGCTGATCGGTACTCTATTGACTGCGATCCGTTTCACGACGGTAACCGAACGCCAGTCGGAAGCTCAGACGCAATAACGCCCGACCACGATCAACCGTTCAGGGGGTGCTCAAGGCCAGCGCCCCCTGCCCCGACAGCACGCGCACGGCCTCGTCATTCGGCACACCTGCCACCTCATTCAGCACCACTCCGGCGAGAATCTGGGTCGGCGCCCGCCCTCCCTTAACGGCCCGGACCAGGATACGGATCGCCGGCTTGCCCGCCTGGCCATGAACCGGTTGAACGGCAAGACTGCCGAAGCCGCGCGCCAGCGCCGCGACCACCTCGCTCAAACCATCGGCCCGCCAGATCAAGGTCAGCACGCCGCCGGATTTCAGCATCCGCCGCGCGGCATGCGTCCAGATCTCCAACGTCGTCGCCGTTGCCATGTGCGCGGTCGCGCGCGCGGCGTCGGGCGAGGCACGGTGACGGGCAACATCGTGGAACGGCGGATTCATCAGCACGACGTCGACACTATCGGGCCCGAGCCCTGCGGCAGCGAAAGCAGCCGCGTCCGCGGCGACGTCCAGCGCCACGACCTCCGCCGGCAACGCATTGGCGCGTGCGTTGTCGCGCGCGAGCCGCGCCAGATCCGGCTCGCGCTCGACCAGCGTCAAGCTGAGACCGCCCACGCGCCGGGCCAAGGCCAGCCCGGCCGTCCCCACGCCGGCACCGAGATCGACCACGCGATCGCCCGAACGTGCGGCCGTCGCCGCCGCCAGCAGGATTGCGTCGTGGCCGGCGCGATGGCCCGTCGTGGGCTGCCGCAGCCGCAATTGGCCGCCGAGCACGGCGTCCTCCGAAATGTCGACAGCGTCACTCATCAGGGCGCAGTTCATGCGCCAGACCGGCGTCGGTGAGAAGACGCCGGGCCTGGAGATTGTCGTCCTCATGCACGAGGATCCGCCGCGGCAGGATGCCAAGCGAGCCCTCGATGATGCTCATGTTCTGATCGAGCACGAGGTGATGGATGTCGGCGCCGTCGAGCAGCGCCCCTATCGCCGAAACCAGCACGATATCATTGGTCCGAACCAATTCCTTCAATCGTTATGTCTCCATGCGGGCCTGGGTCAAGAAGGGCTTGGGTCAAGAAGAAGGCTTGGGTCAACAAGGCCTGGGTCAAGGTTCCGTGTCTGCCCTTGCCGCCTGCGGCCGCAGTTTCTATTGTCGTTTCGAGCATAGCAAAATCGGAGACCAGAGTGGCGGTTATCGTACCTTTCGAGAGTCCATCGGGAGCCTCCATCGATGGGCTGGTCGCGCTGGTCGCAGCCGACATGGAACGGGTCAACGCTACGATTTTGTCGCGCACCGGGTCGGACGTCACGATGATCCCGGAGGTCGCAAACCACCTGATCTCCTCCGGCGGCAAGCGGCTGCGGCCGATGCTGACGCTGGCGATGGCTCATCTCACCGACTACACCGGCGACGGTCACGTCAAGCTCGCCGCGGCCGTCGAGTTCATGCACACGGCGACGCTGCTGCATGACGACGTGGTTGACGAGAGCGAAATGCGCCGCGGCAAATTGTCCGCGCGCATGCTGTGGGGCAACGAGGCCAGCGTGCTGGTCGGCGACTTCCTGCTCGGCCAGGCGTTCCGCATGATGGTCGAGGTCGGCTCGCTGCGCGCGCTCGACATTCTCTCCGCCGCTGCCGCCACCATCGCCGAGGGCGAGGTGATGCAGCTCGCCGCCGCCAAGAACACCGCCACCACCGAGGACGAATATCTCGCCGTGATCCGCGGCAAGACCGCCGAGCTGTTCGCCGCCGCCTGCGAGGTCGGGCCGGTGCTCGCCGATCGGCCCAAGGCCGAGCAGACCGCCTCGCGGTCCTTCGGCATGAATCTCGGCATCGCCTTCCAGCTCGTCGACGACGTGCTCGACTATGGCGGCAAGGCCGCCAAGCTCGGAAAGAATGTCGGCGACGATTTCCGCGAGGGCAAGATCACGCTGCCGGTGGTGCTCGCGTTCCGCCGCGGTAGCGACAGCGAGCGTGCCTTCTGGATCAAGGCGCTGGAGCGCGGCGAGATCAGCGATCACGATCTCGACCATGCGATCGGGCTGATGAACAAGCACCGCGCCCTGGAGGACACGATCAGCCGCGCGCATCACTATGGCGCGATGGCCGTCGATGCGCTGGCGCTGTTCCCGGCCTCACCGATGAAGACCGCGCTGGAGCAGGTGGTGGCGTTCTGTCTGGCCAGGTCGCATTAGTTGCTTCTAGCGACTGCCGCTGCGACTGCGGTGCTCGTGAATGCGCCCTCGCCCCCAAGGCGAAGCGAAGCTTCGCCTTGGGGGCGAGGGCGCTGTATTGGGCAGTCGTTTCGCAGATGCTGATGAGTTAGCTCAGCGTCCCCGCATGCACCCACCATTCGGGATGCGCGGCGGCGATCGCGGCGCCGGCGGCCTTCGCGTCGGCCTTGCTGCCATAGATCGCAAAGCACGTCGCGCCGGAGCCCGACATCCGCGCCAGCAGCACGCCCGCGCTCGTGCGCAGCGCCTCGAGCACGGTGCCGATGATCGGCTGCACCTTCAGCGCCGGCGGCTCGAGGTCGTTGCACACCTGATCGAGTGCATCGACCCAGCCGCCGACCGAGGCTCCGGCCTTCGGCCAGGACGGCGCGGTGAGAACATCCGTCACCCCGATCAGCAGATCGCCCGGCTTGAGACCAAGCACCTGGAACACGTCCTTGGTCGCCACCGGCACGCGCGGATTGATCATCACGCAGGGCAGGACGGGAAGCGCGAGCGGCTGCAGGTTCTCGCCGACGCCCGTCATGGTGCAGGCGCGCGAGGGCACGCAAACCGGCACGTCGGCGCCGGTCTTCAAGGCCACCGCCGCGAGGCGCGGGTCGTCCAGGGACAGGCCATTCAGTTTCGCCAGCAACCGCAGCGCCGCCGCCGCATCGGCGGAGCCGCCCCCAATGCCCGCCGCGACCGGCAGCACCTTCTCAAGGGTGAAGGCGCCGAGCTTCAGGCCGGGAACGGCCTCCGCCAGCAGCCGCGCCGCCTTCAGCACCAGATTGTCCGTGGTCTCGCCGCAGGCGTCCGCCAGAGGACCGGTCGTCGTCAGCGTCAGCTCCGGGCCCGGCACCAGCGTCAGCTGGTCCGCGCAGTCGGCAAAAGCAACGACGCTTTCGAGATCATGATAGCCGTCGACCCTGCGGCCGACGACCCGCAGGGTCAGATTGACCTTGGCGCGCCCCTGCTCCTGCAGCGCGCCGGTGACCGTGGACGCCAACATCAGCGCAATGCCCCCAGCATGTTCGGTGGTGGAGGTCGGTTGCCAACGCGCTGCGGCCCAGGCCGAAACGGACGTGGCCGACAACCGCCACCCCTTCATCAAAATCATCCGGGCTCCCCGGCAAGCCGAGGAGCCCGTGATGGCTCTCATATCGCGATCAGGACGAACTAGCCGCCCTTGCCATCGTCCTTCTTGGCGTCGGACGGCGTGTCCTTGGTGTCGTTGCTGGCCGCAGCGGGCGCCGGATCATCGGGCAGGCCATTCTGGATCTTGGCCTCGATCTTCGGCAGCTCCTCGGCCTCCGGCTTCAGGTCGCGGGCATGGGCCCACTGGAACTTGGCTTCCAGCTTGCGGCCGACACGCCAATAGGCGTCGCCGAGATGGTCGTTGATGGTCGGATCCTCGGGCTTGAGGTCGATCGCGCGCTCGAGGTTCTTGACCGCCTCCTCGTAATTGCCGATGCGGTAATAGGCCCAGCCGAGCGAGTCGACGATGTAGCCGTCGTCGGGCCGCTGCTCGACGGCGCGCTTGATCATCTTCATACCTTCGTCGAGATTGATGCCCTGGTCGATCCAGGAATAGCCGAGATAGTTCAGCACGTGCGGCTGGTCGGGCTGCAGCTCGAGCGCCTTGCGCATGTCGGCCTCGGCCTTCGGCCACTGCTTGGAGCGCTCCAGGCAGATGCCGCGATAGTAGTAATAGACGCTGTTGGCCTTGTCGTTGTTGGCGGGCAGCGAATCGACGCCGAGCGAATAGGTCTTGGCGCAATCGGCGAACTTCTTGCGGCCGCGCTCGATGTTGCCGAGCGCCATGATCGCCTCGAGATCCTTCGGATCCTGGGCAATCACGTCCTTGAGGATCTTGATCGCCTCGTCGCTGCGGTCGGCGCTGTCGAGATCGGTGGCGAGCTGGATCTGGGCGTTGCGCTTCAGTGGCGAGCTCGCCGGCACGCGCTCATAGACCTTGATCGCCATCTGCGGCTTCTTCACCGTCTCGTAGAGATCGGCGAGCGACAGCAGCGCCAGCGGATGATTCGGCTGCAGGTGCAGCGCGAGCTGCAGATAGACCAGCGCCAGATCCTCGCCGCCGCGGCGGCTCAAGGTGGCGCCGATGCCGTACAGCGCCTCGGCGGCGCCGGCCTGCGGCGAGTCGACCAGCGGCGGCAGCTTCTTGCCGGCCTTGGTCTCGCGCAGGCCCTCCTGCACCAGCGGATGGCGCGCGAGCTTCTTGTCGAAGGCTTCATAGATCGCGGTCGCCGCCGCCGCATCCTTGTTGCGCGACAGCCAATGCGCATAGGCCTCGGTGATGCGCAGCATCGAATCGTCGAGCTTGTAGGCGCGCTCGAACCGGGTGCCGGCGTCCTTCTCCTTGCCGGCCAGCTCCAGGATCATGCCGGCATGAAGGTCCTTGAACAGCGGATACCATTCGGGACCGGTCAGCTTGTCGATATTGGCGACGGCGGTCTTCGAATCGCCCGCGCCCGCCGCGGCCCACGCCGACAGCAAGGTGGCGACGAGATCGGTGATCGGCCCGCGCACCGACTGGTTGATGTTGGTCTGGGCAGCCGCGTATTTCTTCTGCTTGATGTCCTGCACGCCGACCACGAGCCGCGCGATGCGGTTCGACTTGTCGATCGTGAGCACGCGCTCGGCGAGCTTCACGGCCTCGTCGATGTCGCCATCGGCGACCGAGGAGATGAAGGCGCGGTCGAGCAGCTCGTTGTTCTTCGGGTCGCTGCGTAGCGCCGAGCGGTAGAACGCCGCCGCCGAGGCTGCGTCGCGCTCGACGCTGGCGTGGCGGGCCGCCAGATAGCTGCCCGATGTGGTGAGCGACTTCAGATCGACGCTGGTTGGAAATTTTGCGGCGTTATCCGCAGGATGATCCGGCGTCTGGGCCAGGACGGCACCGGGGAGCAGCAAGGCAGAAACGGCAATTGCGGTCCAGCGATTGCGAATTGACAACATCACGGTGCGCTCTGGTTGTTGGAAATGACGGATCGGTACGGACACGAACCCGATCGGCAGCTCTTCAAGGCGCCGACAATGCCGCGTTTGGCGGCCAACCGCAAGGATTTGCAGGATATTCGGGTCAGCCGGGAGCCCCTTTGGCGAAGGTGACCTGCGTCAAACCGCGCCAGTATGGCCGTATCGTGGCCGGCTGCCCTCCCCGGGGCAGCCGACTCACGCAATCGTGCGTATGCGAGGCTACATCGCCTCGTAGTTCGGCCCGCCGCCGCCTTCCGGAGGAACCCAGGTGATGTTGCCGTTGGGATCCTTGACGTCGCAGGTTTTGCAGTGGACGCAGTTCTGCGCGTTGATCACGAACCGCGGGCTCGTGCCCTCCTCGACCCATTCGTACACGCCCGCCGGGCAATAGCGGTTGGACGGCCCGGCATAGACGTCGTGCTCGGAGCTCTTCTGCAGCGCCATGTCGGCGACCTTCAGATGCACCGGCTGGTCTTCCTCGTGATTGGTGTTCGACAGGAACACCGAGGACAGCCGGTCGAAGGTCAGCTTGCCGTCCGGCTTCATCGCAGGCTTCGGCTGATGCGCCTTGGCGGGATCGAGCGTGGCGCGATCGGGCTTGGCGTGCGACTGCGTGCCGAACAGCGAGAAGCCGAGCGTGTTGCACCACATGTCGAAGCCGCCAAGGACGACGCCGAGCACGGTCCCGAACTTCGACCACAGCGGCTTGACGTTGCGGACCTTGAACAGGTCCTCGCCCACCGGCGAGCCGCGCCAGGCGTTCTCGTAACTCACCAGCTCGTCATTGGCGCGGCCGGATGCGAGCGCGGCATTGACGTGCTCGGCCGCGAGCATCGCGCTGCCCATCGCATTGTGCACGCCCTTGATGCGCGGCACGTTGACGAAGCCCGCCGCGCAGCCGATCAGCGCGCCGCCGGCGAACGACAGCCGCGGCACCGACTGATAGCCGCCCTCGGTGATCGCGCGCGCCCCGTAGGCAAGCCGCTTGCCGCCCTCGAACACGCCGCGGATCGAGGGATGGGTCTTGAAGCGCTGGAATTCCTCGAACGGCGACAGATAGGGATCGTCGTAGTTCAGGTGGACGACGAAGCCGACCGCGACGAGGTTGTCGTCATAGTGATACAGGAACGAGCCGCCGCCGGTCTTCATGTCGAGCGGCCAGCCGAACGAATGCTGGATCAGGCCCTTCTGATGCTTGGCCGGATCGATCTGCCAGACTTCCTTGAGACCGATGCCGAATTTCGCCGGCTCGCTCTTGGCGTCCAGCGCGAACTTGGCGATCAGCTGCTTGGACAGGCTGCCGCGCGCGCCCTCGGCGAAAAGCGTGTACTTGCCGAGCAGCTCCATCCCGCGGGTGAACGAGGCTTTCGGCTTGCCGTCCTTGCCGATGCCCATGTCGCCGGTGGCGATGCCGCGCACCGCGCCCTGCTCGTCATACAGCACCTCGGTGGCCGCGAAGCCCGGATAGATCTCGACGCCGAGCGCCTCGGCCTTGCGCGACAGCCAGCGGCAGACATTGCCGAGCGAGCCGACGTAGCAATGATGGTTGTCCATCAAGGGCGGCATCGCGAAGCCCGGCAGCGGGATCGCGCTGCTTTCGGTCATCCAGAAGAACTTGTCGACCTTGACCTGGGTCTTCAGCGGGCAATCATCGTCCGAGCGCCAATCGGGAATGAGCTTGTCGAGCGCAGCCGGATCGATCACCGCACCGGACAGGATGTGCGCGCCGACCTCGGAGCCCTTCTCGACCACGACGATGTTGAGGTCGGCATTGAGCTGCTTCAGCCGGATCGCGGCAGTCAGGCCCGACGGGCCGGCGCCGACGATGACGACGTCGAACTCCATGGATTCGCGCGGAGGTAACTCTTCGGTGCTCATGTCTCTCAATCTCAGGCCCGGCCGGTGCAGTGGATCTGGCCTTTGCATCCCCCTGGCGCGTGCAAAGGTCAAACCCGGAGCTGCAACAGCAACAATGACTTAACTAGGGTTCCTGGAGGCGCCGGCGGTTCGCTGATGGGCAGGTCCCGAGGGGAGCGAAGGCTGGCGCCGGAACACTAGGGCGTTCCGTCCCTTTTTTGGGTTATTCCAAGCTCTTGTTTCCGATTTTTTGGGGCAGGACAACCACCGAAATGCATTCCGCCATGCGCCGAGGCGGCGTACACTGTGGCGACGATCGATCATGATGACCCCCGAGCCCCTCCCCGACGTCCGCCAATTGCTCGCCTACTATCTGGAGGCGGGAGTCGATTGCGCGCTCGCCGACGAGCCGATCAACAGGCTGGTGGAGCCTGAGGCCGCGGCTGCTGCCGCTCCTGCCGCCCGTCAGGCGGCGGCGCCGCAGGCCGGCCGGCTGGCGGCGCCGGCGATCATTCCGCCGCGCGGCGAACCGCCGCCTCCGCCGGAAGCGGCCGTCGCCTCGGCCCGCGAGGCGGCGCGGACAGCGCCGACCCTGGAGGCGCTGCGCGCGCTGCTGGAGAGTTTCGACGGCTGCGCGCTGAAGCAGACGGCGTCGCGGCTGGTGTTCGCCGACGGCAATCCGCAGGCGCGCATCATGCTGGTCGGCGAGGCGCCCGGCCGCGACGAGGACATCGAGGGCCTGCCGTTCGTCGGCCGCTCCGGCAAGCTGCTCGACCGCATGATCGCCGCCATCGGGCTCGACCGCAGCAAGGTCTACATCGCCAACGTCATTCCATGGCGCCCGCCCGGCAACCGCACGCCGACGCCGCAGGAGACGCAGATCTGCCTGCCGTTCATCCGCCGCCAGATCGAGCTGGTCGATCCGGACGTGCTGGTGACGCTCGGCAACCCGTCGACCCAGGCGCTGCTCGGCACCACCGAGGGCATCATGCGCACGCGCGGCAAATGGCGCGACTACGACACCGGCAAGCGCACCATCCGCGCGATCGCGACCTTCCATCCGGCCTATCTGTTGCGCTCGCCGTCCTACAAGCGGCTGTCCTGGCAGGACCTGCGCGCGATCGCGACGGTGCTGGCGGTCTGAGCGCCAGTCTCCCCCGTCATTGCGAGCGAAGCGCCTTGTCCGCCGAAGCCTTCTTGGGCGTAGGCAGACGCAATCCAGAGTCCCGCCCACGACTCTGGATTGCTTCGTCGCTGCGCTCCTCGCAATGACGGAGAGCGCGGCGAAGCGCTACGGCCCTTTCGGTCGCACGATCGCCCAGCCGATGCGCAGCACCGGCTGGCGGCCGTTGATCAGCCAGTCGAAGCTGCGCGGCACCTCCGGCACCAGCCCGGGAAAGCGCTGGGCGATCTCCGGCGGGGGGGTGCCGACCGTGTCGGAGGCGCGCCACACCACGACGCCGCCGCTCTCGGCGAATTTGGCCGGCGTGACCCAGGGTGTCCGCTGCGGGGTGGCATCGAGGAACAGATGCGCGCGGCGGCGGCCGAGCGCGACCAGGCTGGCGAGTTGCGGATCGCCGGCGACCGCCTGCAGCCGCTGGTTGGTACGGCGCTCGAAACTCTCGACGAAGAAACGGGAGATGTCGCGGGCCGGCATCGCCGTCGCGACCTCGCGGTCGCCGAGCAACGGCAGCACCACAGCGCTGCCCGCCGCGAGGATGGCGGGCGCGGCGACCGCAACCGCCCAGACCAGGCGCAGCAGCCGCTGCCGCCGCAGATAGATCAGATCGCCCGACGCGACCACCAGGGCAAGGCCGACCATGGTCAGGGTCACGGCAGTGCCGCCGTACACGGTCGGGAGGCCGAACAGAGCGGAGATCAGACTGCCCGCCAGCGCTGGTGCAATCGCGAAGCAATAGACGAAGTCGCGCGCGAGTGGCGGCACCGAGCGGCGATAGATGATCGGCGCATCGGTCTCGCCGCGATCGATCCAGCCGGCGTCGAGCAGCACCAGCAACAGCACGGCCGAGATCGCCAGCAGCAGTCCCCCCGCCAGCGCGAGCCAATGCCAGGCGCGCACCGAAAGCTCGGCGAGAACGGGCAGCGCCGGTAGGCCGACGCTGTCGGAACGCAGCACGAAAATGAGATAAGGCAGTGCCAGCGCCACCACCACAAGCAGCGCGAACAGCGGATCGAACGAGCGCAGCACGCGGCGGCCCTGCGCGGTCGAGACCACGAAGCCCGCGATCAGCAGCAGCAGGCCGGCGGCGGCCGGCGTGGTCAGCAGCAGCAGGCCGGCCTCGATCGACCAGGCAAACCAGGCGTTGCGCCGGCCCTCGCCGAGAATCCGCCAGCTATGGAGCAGCAGCAGCGCCCAGAGCGGACGCGCCAGCACCTCCGGACCGAATTCCAGCGTGGGCGCACCGAACGCGGTGATGGTCATGGTCAGCAGCACGGCGAGCACCGCCTGCTGGCCGCCGACGATCGCCGCCGCGAGGAGATACATCACCCACAGACTGAGCGCCGAGCACAGCACGGCCAGCACGTAGACGCCGAGCAGATGATCGCCGGCGAGGCGATAGGCGATGTCCGACAGCCAGAACGACAGTGGCGGGCCGAGATCGGTGCCGACCTGGTACTCGCGTCCGAACGCGATGGTGGTGGCAAGCTGGCCGGGCGGGCTGCGATAGAACAGCACGGCCACGCCGAGCCACATCAGGGCCTGGCACAGCACCACGATGACGACGACCAGCCGCGGCCTTGCGCGGATCAGTTCGACAACCAGGGACGTGAAACGCATGAACGGCTGGATCGCTTAGCTGGATCGCTGAGGACGTCGAAGAGGCCGGCAGAACCGTCCCTCATCCGCAGCAGCCTCGCTGTCCGACGCCCGCAATCGATACCGCATGATCGAGGCGCACAAGACCGCCCCCGCTGCGAGGAGTGACAATTCGTGCCGGTTCGCTATCTCAAGCTTTAAGACCGCGGCGCGATCGAGGCAACCAGCATCAGGCCCCGAGCGAGATTTCGGTGGACGTGACCACGGTCACCTCTGCGAAAAGGTCGGGCTCCGGCACCTCGGTCCAGGGCTGATGCTTGCGCCGGGCGGCGACGACCGGCGCAAACAGGCTGCGATGATGTACCGAGGGGCCGAGCCGGTCCAATGCGGCGAGGTGTTCGGGCACAGCATAGCCCTTGTGCTGCTCGAATCCGTAACCAGGGCAGTCCTGCGCCAGTGCGCACATCAGCCGGTCGCGCGTGACCTTGGCGACGATCGAGGCGGCCGCGATCGACATCACCAGACCATCGCCGCCGATCACCGCCTCGCACGCGCAATCGACGTCGATGCGGTCGCGACCGTCGACGAACACGTGCTTCGGCGCCTCGGGCAGCGCCCTCACGGCGCGAGACAGCGCCCACAGCGAGGCACGCAGGATGTTGTCGCGGTCGATTCGGGCCGGCGAGGCGACGGCCACCGCAAACGCAGACGTCTTGCAGATCTTGTCGAACAGCGCCTCGCGCTGCTCCGCGCTCAGCCGCTTGGAATCATCGAGCCCCTTCGGAATGCGCGCGGGATCGAGAATCACGGCAGCAGCGACCACCGGACCAGCCAGCGGCCCCCGTCCCGCCTCGTCGCAGCCCGCGACCGGCCAGATCCCCTGCTTCAGCAGCGCACGCTCCCGCCGGAAGCTCGGCGGCGCCACCGCGATGACGCCCTTGCCGAGCTTGGCGGCGGTCTTGCCCTTGGCGCTCTGCGGCGCAGGCTTGGTCCCGGCCTTTGCAGCGGCGCTCTTCGCCACGGCACCGCTGGCGGCCTTCGCCCTGCCCGGTTTCTTTGACTGATCGCGAATCATGGCCGGCATGGTGCGGAACGGCCCGCGGCGGTGCAACCCGAACGGACCTCAATTCCCCGCTATTCGCACCCTCTCCAGCAACCGGCTACGCCGGCAGATGCACCCGATCATCGTCGCCGACATCGATTCCCGGCGCCACCACCACTTCCCAGACATGACCGTCCGGATCGGCAAAATAGCCGCTGTAACCGCCATAGTCGGTCCGTTGCGCGAGCTTCAGCAGCAGCGCGCCCTTCTCCACTGCCGACGCGAGCGCCGCATCGACCTCAGCCTCCGAACGGCAGTTCCATGCCAGTGTCACGCCGCGGAATGCCTGCGGCCGCGGCGTGTCCGGCACACCCGCGTCGTGGGCGAGCGCGCTCCACGGGTACAGCGCCAGCACCGTCCCGCCAGTGTCGAAGAATGCCACTTCCTCGCCGGTCGCGCGGAATTTTCTGACGAAGCCGAGCGATGCATAGAAGGCGATGCTCCGCCGCATCTCGGATACACCGAGTGTGATGACGGTGAACCGCGGGATAACCGCACCTGCACTCATCGCGCCACCTCCACACAGTCAGAACAGGCTGAGCTGCTGCCCGCCGCCCTTCGGCCGGACGAAATGATCGGTCGTCAGCTTGGTCCGGCGCTTGTTCAGCCCAAGCTTTTCGCAGGCGATCTCGAAGCGGCGGCCGATCATCCAGGCCATCGGACCCGTGCCCTTCATCCGCGTGCCCCATTGCGAGTCGTAATCGCGGCCGCCGCGCATGTCGCGGATCAGGGTGAAGACGTGGCGGTAGCGGTCGGGATAATGCTCGAGCAGCCATTCGCGGAACAGGTCGCGCACCTCCAGCGGCAGCCGCAGCAACACATAGGAGGCTTCCTTGACCCCGGCATGGGCGGCGGCATCGAGGATGCGCTCGATCTCGCTGTCATTGAGCGCGGGGATCACCGGCGCCACCATCACCGTCGTCGGGATGCCGGCCTTGGACAGCGCCTGCAACGCCTCCAGCCGCTTCGATGGCGTCGAGGCCCGCGGCTCCATAGTGCGCGCCAGCTTCGGATCCAGCGTGGTCACTGATATCGCGACCTTCGCCAGGTTCTTCTTGGCCATCCGCGCCAGGATGTCGGCATCACGCATCACCAGCGCCGACTTCGTGACGATCCCGACGGGATGGCCAACCTTTTCCAGCACCTCGAGGATGCCGCGCATGATCTTCCGCTCGCGCTCGATCGGCTGGTAGGGATCGGTGTTGGTCCCGATCGCGATCATCCGCGGCTCGTAGCCGCTGGCCGCGAGCTCCTTCTCCAGGAGCGCGGGCGCATCCGGCTTCACGAACAGCTTGGATTCGAAGTCGAGGCCAGGCGACAGCCCGAGAAACGCATGGGTCGGCCGCGCGAAGCAGTAGACACAGCCGTGCTCGCAGCCGCGATACGGATTGATCGAGCGATCGAAACCGATGTCTGGCGAGTCGTTGCGGGTGATGACCTTGCGCGAGGTATCGGTCGCGACCGTGGTCTTGAACGGCGGCAGATCTTCGAGGCTCTGCCAGCCGTCGTCGAAGACAACGCGCGCCTCCGCCTCGTAGCGGCCGCTCGCATTGGATTGTGCACCCCGGCCGCGGCGCCGGCCCCGTTCGATGGCGACCGCGAGTTCCGGGAAGTCCTTGTCAGGACCGAAAGAAGGCGCGCCCGCCGGCTCGGAGGGCACCGGGACCGGCGGGCGCTTGAGGGCATGTGAAGATGCTCGGCTCATGGCCAAGACATAGCACACAAAAAGAACATTACAAGAACAAAAGAGAACATCTGCGTGGTGGTTCTGAGCCGGCGCAAGGCCAACCATCACATTCCCGTTCTATCCTCGCAGCGCACTGGAACGGGACGGTGCGGCGTTACTCTAATGCACTCTCCCGCGGGCGCGAAGCGGACGGCAAGCGAGGTTACATGAACATCACGTCTTCCCACCAGACGATCCCGGCCGATGATCTCGACCTGCTCGACCGCTACTGGCGTGCGGCCAATTATCTCTCGGTCGGGCAGATCTATCTGCTCGACAACCCGCTGCTGCGCGAGCCGCTGAAAGCGGAGCACGTCAAGCCGCGCCTGCTCGGCCACTGGGGGACGACGCCCGGACTGAATTTCATCTACGCCCATCTCAATCGCGCCATCCAGGCCCAGGATCTCAGCGTCATCTATATCTGCGGTCCCGGCCATGGCGGTCCGGGCATGGTCGCAAACACCTATCTCGAAGGCACATACAGCGAGATCTATCCGGATATCACGGGCGATGCCGATGGCCTGCGCAAGCTGTTCCGGCAGTTCTCCTTCCCTGGCGGCATTCCGAGCCATGCGGCGCCGGAAACGCCGGGCTCGATCCATGAAGGCGGCGAGCTCGGCTACGCGCTGGTGCACGCCTATGGCGCGGCGTTCGATAATCCCGATCTGATCGTGGCCTGCGTGGTCGGCGACGGCGAGGCCGAGACCGGCCCGCTCGCCGCGTCCTGGCATTCGAACAAGTTCCTGAACCCGGCCCATGACGGCGCGGTGCTGCCGATCCTGCATCTCAACGGCTACAAGATCGCCAATCCCACCGTGCTCGGCCGCATGGGCGACGCCGAGCTCAAATGCCTGTTCGAAGGTTACGGTTATGAGCCGCTGTTCGTCGAAGGCGCCGAGCCCAAGGCGATGCATCGGCAGATGGCGGACGCGCTCGATGTCGCGCTCGCAAGCATCCGCTCGATCCAGCAGAATGCGCGTCAGCCGGATGCAACGATCCAACGGCCGCGCTGGCCGATGATCGTGCTGCGCAGCCCGAAGGGCTGGACGGGCCCGAAGGAGGTCGACGGCCTCAAGGTCGAAGGTTTCTGGCGTGCCCACCAGGTGCCGATCGCCAATCCGCGCGGCAAGCCGGAGCATCTCGCGCTGCTCGAAGCCTGGCTGAAGAGCTACGAGCCGGACACATTGTTCGACGCGCAGGGCCGGCTGATGCCGGAGCTGCAGGCGCTGGCGCCGAAGGGCGCGCGGCGCATGGGCGCCAACCCGCACGCCAATGGCGGCTTGCTCAAGCGTGAGCTCAAGCTCCCAAACTACCAGCATTTTGCGGTCGACGTGTCCTCTCCGGGCCAGACCATCGCTGAAGCCACGCGCGAACTCGGCAAGTTCCTGCGCGACGTGATCACGCTGAATGCAGAGACACGCAACTTCCGCATCATGGGCCCGGACGAAACCGCCTCGAACCGGCTCGATGCCGTGTTCGAGGTCACCGAGCGGGTGTGGATGGAGGGCATCGAGCCCTACGACGTCCACCTCGCCCATGACGGCCGCGTCATGGAGGTGCTGAGCGAGCACCTCTGCCAGGGCTGGCTGGAAGGCTATCTGCTCACCGGCCGCCACGGCCTGTTCTCCTGCTACGAGGCGTTCATCCACATCGTCGATTCGATGTTCAACCAGCACGCCAAATGGCTGAAAGTGTCACGCGAGCTGCCGTGGCGGCGCCCGGTCGCGTCGCTGAACTATCTCCTGACCTCGCATGTCTGGCGGCAGGACCATAACGGCTTCAGCCACCAGGATCCAGGCTTCGTCGACCTCGTCGCCAACAAGAAGGCGGACATCGTCCGCATCTACTTCCCGCCGGACGCCAACACGCTGCTGTGGATCGCCGACCACTGCCTGCGCACCTATGACCGCATCAACGTCATCGTCGCCGGCAAGCAGCCTGCGCCGCAATGGCTGTCGATGCAGGATGCGGCCATCCATTGCGACGCCGGCATCGGCATCTGGTCGTGGGCCGGCACCGAGCCCGCCGACGAGGAGCCCGACGTGGTGATGGCCTGCGCCGGAGACGTCCCGACTTTGGAAACGCTCGCTGCCGTCGATCTGCTGCGCAAGGAATTGCCCGACCTCAAGATCCGCGTCGTCAACGTCGTTGACCTCATGACCCTGCAGCCGAAGCAGGACCATCCGCACGGCCTCAGCGACCGCGACTTCGACAGCCTGTTCACGACCGACAAGCCGGTGATCTTCGCCTATCACGGCTATCCGTATCTCATCCATCGTCTCACCTACAGCCGCACCAACCATGCCGGCATGCACGTGCGCGGCTTCATCGAGGAAGGCACCACGACGACTCCGTTCGACATGGTCGTGCTCAACGAGCTCGACCGTTTCCACCTCGCCATCGAGGCGATCGAGCGCGTGCCCGGCCTCAGTGTGTCGGCGGCCCATGTGAAGCAGAAATTCCGCGACGCACTGATCGAGCATGCCCGCTACATCCGGGCGCATGGCGAGGACATGCCCGAGATCCGCGACTGGGTCTGGCCGAACAGCACCGGCGGCACCACGCCGACACAGGCAGGCGACTGACGTCGCCCGCACACCTTGTGTGACGGTTCGATGAATGATCCAACGCAAGGACTTGCGTGCGGTGCTGAGGCACGGTGACGGCATCGGAAACCTGATCGACGCCGTCATGAAATCCCAGATCATCAAGGAGCTCGGCGAAGCCGACATCCTGCTGCCGTCACTGATTGCCGACGGTCTCGCTGCCAACGACCGTGTCAAGGTGCGCATGAGCGCGCTGCAGGCCGCCGCCCAGCACGCTCAGGCGCCGGAACAGCGGCCGACCGATCTCTCGACCGAGTGCCGCGCCGCGCGCATCGCACCGGCTGATCTCGCGAGCCTGATCGGCGGCGCGCATCGCACCGCGACCGGACGCCTTGCCGCTCCCGGTCTCGCCGCGCTGATCGGTGATATCGAAAACGATACGCGCGCGATGATCCGCGCGGTCAACGCCGGACGAAGCTCCGAGGGCCAGTCTGCCGAACGCCGGCTCGGCACGATGCAACGCGCGGGCCTGCTGACGATAGGCGACGAAATCGATTTCACGCGCGTCGCGCGTCTGACTGGCGCCCAGGAAGAAGCGGACAGCCTGCACCGGCTGGTGATGGATCTCCACAAGGCGCTCAACCGCATCGCCGCCGACTGCGCCGAGGACACGCTCGACGGAGCTCATGTGTACGGGCTCGCCGCTGACGACAAGCCCGCTGTCGTCGCCTTCATGCGTGGGCTCAACGCGACGCGCGCACTCAAGTTCGACCATCCCGGCCTGGACACGATGGCGACCCGCGCCGGCGAACGCCTCCTAATCCAGAACGACATCGGCACCACCGATGCGCATGTCATGGTGATCGCGGTCCAAGGTCTGACGGTCACGGTCACCTACACCGACGTTCACCTCGCCCGCGCGAAGTTCTTCGTTCGCCTGTTCGATGGTTTCGCGGCGACCTGGAGCGGTCTCGACCGTCACACCGGGACGAACCTCGCGGACGAGAACGCGTTCTACCTGGTGACCGGCCAATTCCAGGGCAACACCGCGCAAGCGCGCGACGATTTCCTCACGGCACTCGGCGCCGCGCTGGTGTTCCTGATCGACTGGAACAAGGCCCGGAAACTGCTGCGGACCTGGCTGTCCAAGGATGATGCGATCAGACTTCTCGACTGGGCGGCGCGCAACCGGATCGGCCACCGCGCCTTCCTCGAGCTCGGCGGCAACGAACTGTTGGGTGCGGCCGTCCGGAACGCGGCGCCCCATCGTATCGGCTTCGGCGAACGTCTGGATCGCGCCCTGGGCCGCACCGCTGCAGTCGAATTTCTCAAGGCCGCGTTGCGTGCTGCGACCGAGGGCCTGCAGGCCGGCCGCTCGGTGCGGCTGGTCCGCGACCAGATCGAAGCCGATCTGGTGCGGCATCTCGATCGTGCCGACGGTGCGCTGCTCGCGATCGTGATGCGCCAGCTCGGCCTGGCCCACGACCTCGCCGCCGCGCTGAACCGCGATCTCAGTGCGCTGCAGTCCGATGTTTCCGGCGACCGCAAGCTGCTGGCCGCACGCGCCAGCAGGATCGAACAGAAGGCCGACCGGATCGCGATCGAGGCCCGCGAGGAGATCACGCGGCTCAAGGCCGAGCCGCTGATCGCGCAACTGGTCGACCGGGTCGAAGAGGCCGTCGACGAACTCGAACAGGCGGCGTTCATCGCCTCGCTCGCGCCGGCTGCGATGCCGCCAACGCTGTCGGCGGCCTTGGCCGAGCTCTGCAAGGTCGCCATTGGCGGGATCGAGGCGGCCGCGAGCGGCCTCGCCGCCGCTGCCGAGGTGCCCGAAGGACGGCGGGCGGATTCCGATGATGCGCTCGCCGCCGTGCTGCGCCTCATGGACAGCGAACACGCGGCCGATGCGCAGGAACGCGCGATCACCGCCCTCGTGTTCACAGCGGGCTTCGACGTCGCGACATCGCTGTCCGGGCTGGAGCTGGCGCGCGCCATCGAGCGTGCGACCGACCGCCTGGCGAGCTTCGGACATCTGCTGCGCCAGTACATCATGATCGATCTCGCGGGTTAGGAACTGCCATGTCCATCATTTGCATTTTCGGCACGAACACCGAGCCATGCTCGGCCGAGACCGTCGGCGCCAAGGCCGCCAATCTGGCGCGCATGGCGACGCTCGGACTGCCCGTGCCGCCGGCCTTCGTGCTTCCCGTCGAGCTCTGCGCCGACATCATTGCGAACCAGGCCGATGCCGAACGGCGCCTGCGCGACGGCCTGCGGGCGGGCATCCGGTTTCTCGAACAGACGACCGGCCGGGTCTTCGGCGATCATCGCCGGCCCTTGCTTGTATCCGTCCGCTCCGGCGCTGCGCGATCCATGCCGGGCATGCTCGACACCGTGCTCAATGTCGGCTGCACCTCGGCTGCCATGCGCGGCCTGATCCGCAGCACCGGACGGCCGCGCCTCGCCTTCGACTGTCGCCGGCGCTTCATCGAGAGCTTCTCCGAGACCGTGCTCGGCTTCGATGCCGGGACGCTCGCGGCGCGGCGCGACGAGCTGGTTGCGCACGAAGGTGTTGCCAACGACCGGGATCTGGACAGCGAAGCCGTTGCGCGGCTCGCGGCCGACGAACAGGCGCTGGTCGAGACCGGCAGCGATGGCTGGCTGGAGGATGCCGAAGCGCAGCTCATGGCCGCGGCGCGTGCCGTCTATGGTTCGTGGAGCAGCGAGCGTGCGCAGACCTATCGCAAGCTGCAGAACCTGGAGGACCTGCGCGGCACAGCCGTCACCGTGCAGACGATGGTGTTCGGCAATGGCGGTCTCGGTTCGGGCGCGGGTGTCGCGTTCTCGCGCGATCCCTCCACCGGGGCGCGGCAGCCCATGATCGA
This sequence comes from Bradyrhizobium sp. HKCCYLRH2015, assembly GCF_051168215.1. Classification (NCBI taxonomy): domain Bacteria; kingdom Pseudomonadati; phylum Pseudomonadota; class Alphaproteobacteria; order Hyphomicrobiales; family Nitrobacteraceae; genus Bradyrhizobium; species Bradyrhizobium sp. HKCCYLRH2015. The sequence continues at coordinate 107,800 of NZ_JBNPUO010000006.1, forward strand.
CCTCGTGCTCGATGCGCAGGGCGAGGACGTCGTCTCCGGTCGCCGCATGCCGGACAGCGAGGATGCGATCACGCGCGCACTTCCCGCTCTGCGGGATGAGCTCGGTGCGGTGCTGCGGCAGCTCGAACAGGCATTCGGCGACGTGCAGGACGTCGAGTTCACCGTTGAAGATGGCCATTTGTGGATTCTCCAGACCCGGGCCGCCAAGCGCACGCCGCGCGCCGCGTTGAGGTTTGCGGTGGATTTGGTTCGCGAGCAGGTCATCGCGCCTCATGAGGCCCTGGAGCGGCTGGCCGACATCGATCTGGAGCGGCTGGTCGAGACGTCGCTGGTCGCGGCCGGCGCCCCGGTCGCAACAGGCATCGGTGCCTCCGGCGGCATCGCCACAGGGCGCGCCGCCTTCGACGCGGACGGCGCCAAGCGGCTGGCCGCCAGCGGCGAGCCGGTCATCCTAATGCGCCCGGATACCTCGACCGCTGATGTCGGGGGCTTCGCTGTCGCGGCCGGCATCGTGACGTCGGTCGGCGCACGCACCGCCCACGCCGCTCTGGTCGCGCGCCAACTCGGGCGGCCCTGCATCGTCGGCTGTCGTGCGCTCGAGGTGCGTGTCGAAGCCGGCTGCGCGACACTCGCCGGAACGCCGGTCGGAAGCGGCGACTGGGTGACCATCGACGGCGATCGAGGCTGCCTCTATCTCGGACGGCTGGAGATCGTGGCGACTCGACCCGACGCCGAGCTGGCCGAGGTCGCGGCCTGGCGCAGCGGTGCGACCCAGCCCGACAAACGGCTGTCCGCCTGACCCTCCCTTTTCCTCCCCGTGCCGCCAAACCGGCATGCTGCAAAATTCCGCAGCGCAGCGGGCTGATTTGGCTATGACAAGATGATAACAATCATGCCGGAGGCGCGACAGATAACGATGCCAGGTTCATGCTGAGCGTGATCATCCCGACCGAAGGTGTCGAGCAGACCGCCGTGGCCACCCTGTCGGCGCTGGTGCCCGGCGCTGCGGCCGGTGTCGTCACCGAGGTGCTGCTGGTCGATCGCTCGCCCGATTCCAGCGTGATCGAACGTGTCGCCGACGTTGCCGGCTGCCACTTCATGAAGTTCGAGGGCTCCCAGGCCGCTGCCCTTGCGGCAGGGGCGGCGAAAGCGCGTGCGCCCTGGCTGATGTTTCTGCCCGCCGGCGCGATGCTCGATCCCGGCTGGATCGACGAAACCATGCAGTTCGTCCAGAGCGTCGCCGCCGCTGGCCGGCCGCGCGCCGGCGTCTTCCGCTATGCCCGGTCTCCCTATGCCGCCATCAGCCTGCGCGACCGGCTGCGCGCGGTTGCGCGGGTCCTGGTCGGACCGCTCGGCGATCAGGGCCTGCTGATCGCCAGGGATCACTACCGGCAGCTCGGCGGATACAAGCCCGACCACAAGCGCGCCGAGACGCGGCTGCTGCGTCAGCTCGGCCGGTCCTCGCGGACGATGCTGCGCAGCCGGATCGTGATGGTGTAAGCGGCACGACCATACTTGCCAAAGTCAACCAATTGGTTGACAATGGCAAATATTGGAGGCGCCCCCATGAATTCCACCCCAGCCGACGGCCAAGTCGCCGCCATCCGCGCGTTCAACCGCTTCTACACCAGGAAGCTCGGCGCACTGGACCAGCATCTGCTCGACAGTCCGTTTTCGCTGGCCGAGGCGCGTGTGCTCTATGAGCTCGCACAGTACGAGGCCATCTCGGCCAAGGAGATCGGTCTCTCGCTCGGCCTCGATGCCGGCTATCTCAGCCGCATCGTCCAGAGCTTCGACGAGCAGGGGCTGATCACCCGCACGCCTTTGCCAACCGACCGCAGGCAGCAGCAGCTCGGCCTGACCGCGAAGGGACGGCAGGCCTATGCCAAGCTTGACCGCAGCTCGCAGAAGGAGATCGCGGCCATGCTGGCGCCGCTGGCGCCCTCCGTGCGCGACCGGCTGGTCGGTGCAATGACGACGATCGCGACCGCCCTGGAGCCGCAGCAGCCGGGCCGCTCCCCGGTGCTGCTGCGCAGCCATCGCCCGGGCGACATCGGCTGGGTGGTTTCACGGCATGGCGCCGTCTACGCCGAGGAATATGGCTGGGACGTCTCGTTCGAGGCGCTGGTCGCCGAGATCGGCGCACAGTTCATCAGGAGCTACGACCCGGCCCGCGAGCAGTGCTGGATCGCCGAGCTCGCCGGTGAGCCGGTCGGCTCGATCTTCCTGGTCAAGGGCAGCGACGAGGTCGCCAAGCTGCGGCTGCTGCTGGTCGAGAAGAAGGCACGCGGGCTCGGCGTCGGCCGGGCTCTGACCGAACAATGCATCCGCTTCGCGCGCGAGAAGAACTACAGGACGATCGAGCTGTGGACGCAGAGCATTCTCACCGCCGCGCGCGACATCTATGCCCGCGCCGGGTTTCGCAAGATCGCCGAGGAGCCGCACGCCATGTTCGGCGTCCCGCTGACCGGCGAGACATGGCGGCTGGAGCTGTAGCCGCGCGGCTAGCACAACAACCGCCGGTGGGCCGAGGATCACCTCCACAACAGGCTGCGCATGCCGATTGCGAAGTTCCGGCGCGCCGGTAGTATCGCGCCAAACTGGGGCGGGTATCGGCAGTGATGCAATCGATGATGCGTTCGAAGCTTGCGGCGCTTGTCGCGCTGGCAGGCGCGTTTGGGGTCGAGACTGGGACGGCGGCGCACGCCGCGCCCAAAGGGCGCGCAACGGTCGCGATTACGCGCACGACGGACTTCCTCTATCTGGCGGCGCCGGCGGCGATCGAGATCAATGGCGTTAAGGTGGCGAGCCTTGGCCGCGGCGAGAGCTATAGCGGCCCGATTGCGCCCGGCGCCACCACGATCACCGTGTCGACATGGTCCTCGCCGGGCTCGTCGAACATTCGTTTCACCGCCGTGCCCGGCAAGACCTACCGGATGGTCGTGGGGCCGCGCGGCCAGAATTTCGCGGCCAGCATGATGGGCGGCCTCATCGGAGCGGCGATCGAAGGCGGCGGCGCCTTCGAGATCGTACCAACGAAGTGAGACGCGCGATCAACGCGCGACGCGGCATCGCGCCGTGGCCCTACGCCGTCGCGCCCTGCGCCTTCGGCCGGCGCAGATGCTCGTCGAGCCGCGGCATGATCTCGACGAAGTTGCAGGGTCGCGTGCGATAGTCGAGCTGGGCGGCGAGGATGCCGTCCCAGCCGTCACGGCAGGCGCCCGGTGATCCCGGCAGGCAGAAGATGTAGGTCGCTCCGGCGACGCCGGCCGTGGCCCGGCTCTGGATCGTCGACGTCCCGATCTTGGCGTGGCTCAGCATGTGGAAGGCGATCGAGAAGCCGTCCATGCGCTTCTCGAACAGCGGCTCGATCGCTTCCGGCGTGACGTCGCGGCCGGTGAAGCCGGTGCCGCCGGTGGTGATGACGACGTCGACGCCGGGGTCGGCGATCCACGACTTCACCACCGCGCGAATCTTCTCGACATCGTCGGTGACGATCTCGCGCGCCGCGAGCTTGTGGCCGGCGGCGGTCAGGCGGTCGCTCAAGGTGGTGCCCGACTTGTCGTCGGCGAGCGAACGCGTGTCCGACACCGTCAGCACGGCGATGTTGAGGGGAATGAAGCTCTTGCTCTCGTCGATCGCCATGAGCGCGTCTCCTACAGCGAACCGGCGCTGAACGTATTGCAGGCCTGCACCGTGCCCTGCTGATAGCCGACCATGAACCAGCGCTTGCGCTGCGCGGCAGAGCCATGGGTGAACGAATCCGGCACCACGCGTCCGGTCGCCTTCCGCTGCAGGGTGTCGTCGCCGATCGCCGAGGCCGTCGTCAGCGCGGCGTCGATGTCGCCATCCTCGAGGAAGCCCGGACGCTTCTTGGCCTCACGATTGACCCACACCCCGGACAGGCAATCGGCCTGCAGCTCGACCTTGACCTGCAGCGCGTTGGCTTCGGCCTTGTTGTCCGACTGCTGCTGCATCCGCGTGACGCGCGGCAAGATGCCGAGCAGGTTCTGGACGTGGTGTCCCGCCTCGTGGGCAATGATGTAGGCCGCGGTGAACTTGCAGGCGCTGCCCGAGCAGCCCCGGAAGCGCGTCTCGACCTCGCGGAAGAAGTTGGTGTCGAGGAAGATCTGCCGGTCCGGCGGACAGTAGAACGGCCCCATCGCCGACTGCGCCATGCCGCAGCGGCCGCCATTGGTGCTGTTGCGAAACAGCACGATCTTGGGCCCGGTATAATTCTGGCCGCTGGCCTGGAAGATCTCGCTCCAGCGGTCGTCGATCTCGCCGAGCACGCCGGAGATCATGTCACCCATCTCGTCCTTCGGCGCGCCGGTCTTGCCGGGCGACCGCCGGTCGGCCTGCTCCATCGGCGCGCCGCCACGGGTGATCATCTCGGCGCCGCCGATCAGGATACGCGGGTCGATGCCGAAGGCGTAGCCGATCAGGCCGAGCACGATGATGGTGCCAATGCCGAGCCCGCCGCCGCCGATCGGCAGACCCATACCGCCGCCCATCCCGCCGCCTTCGTCGCGACGGTCGTCGATGTCGTCGCTGCGACGGAAATCATCGTAACGCATGGCGGCCTTTCCTCACTGTCCTTGCGCGGCTCTGCGCGAAATGCCTAACGCGGCAAACAGGTAAAATTTCCACTGTGTTAATCAATAACCCGGCCGGCAAATTTTGCCTAGCGCGAGCCGAAAAATCCGGCATGTGCAACCTCCCCTCGCCGGGCGGCGGCGTGCGCGCGAAGCGAAAAAGCCCATCGCAATCGCCACGTTGCGCAGAGATCATCGCGCATCGACGAACGGCTCATCATCGTCGGTGCGCGTGATGAACGCGTGCGCATCGATGCGAAAAATTTTCCCGATTAAGTCCATTTTTACTTTGCCACGTCAATGTGTGGGCAGTCGGTTGTTAGGTCCCGCGTCGCCGACAGCGTCGCCTGAGTCAGAGTTCTTGAGTCATGGTAGAGTCGCGTCGCGGGGCGTCTGCAAAGGCGCCCCGCACTAAATTTCAGCCGCTTGAAGAGCAACGAATCATCGTCGGCGACTGCGTCGCCGAGATGTCGAAACTGCAGGCCGCATCCGTCGACCTGGTGTTCGCGGATCCTCCCTACAATCTGCAGCTCAAGGGCGAGCTCAAGCGTCCCGACGAATCGCAGGTCGATGCCGTCGACGACGATTGGGACAAGTTCTCCTCGTTCGCCGCCTATGACGACTTCACCCGCGCCTGGCTGCTCGCCGCGCGCCGCGCGATGAAGCCGAGCGCGACGATCTGGGTGATCGGCTCCTATCACAACATCTTCCGCGTCGGCGCGATCATGCAGGATCTCGGCTTCTGGATCCTCAACGACATCGTCTGGCGCAAGTCCAACCCGATGCCGAACTTCCGCGGCCGCCGCTTCACCAACGCGCACGAGACCATGATCTGGGCCGCGCGTGACGAGAAGGCGAAGGGCTACACGTTCAACTACGAAGTGCTGAAGGCCGCCAACGAGGACGTTCAGGCGCGCTCGGACTGGCTGATTCCGTTGTGCACCGGCGAGGAGCGGCTGAAGGACGGCGACGGCAAGAAGGTTCATCCGACGCAGAAGCCCGAGGGCCTGCTGGCGCGGGTGCTGCTGTCGTCATCGAAGCCCGGCGATCTCGTGATCGATCCGTTCAACGGCACCGGCACGACCGGGGCCGTGGCGAAACGCCTCGGCCGCCGCTACATCGGCTTCGAGCGCGACAAGGTCTATGCGAAAGCGGCAGAGCGGCGCATCGCCGCGGTCGAGCCGCTGCCCGAGGCCACGCTCGCACCGTTCATGACGGCGCGCGAAGCGCCGCGCGTCGCCTTCTCGGAGCTGATCGAGCGCGGCATGATCGCGCCCGGCACCAAGCTCGTCGACTCCAAGCGCCGCCACGGCGCGCTGGTGCGCGCCGATGGGGCCATCATGCTGGGCGACAAGGTCGGTTCGATCCACCGCATCGGCGCGGTGGCACAAGGTCTGCCGGCCTGCAACGGCTGGACCTTCTGGCATGTCGAGACGAAGGGCGGCCTCAGGCTGATCGACGAATTGCGCGCCGAGATTCGCTCCGAGATGTCCGTCGCCTGACGCTCACGAATTCCGGCGTTCCTGTCCGGAATAACGCGCCAGCAGGTCTTCGACCTCGTACTGCTCATCGTAGCGAGCGTCGTCGCGCGGCACGACCGAGACCTGCGCAGTCGACTGCGACGATTTACCCCTGCGTCCCGCCAGGGCCGGATAGTAGCTGTCCACCGGCGGCAGCTGCATGCGATCGAGCTCAGGCTCCGCCGGCCAACGCGTGACGCGCCGGGCGGCCGCCGGCTCGATGCGGAGCTGCCGCCTGCCCCGGGCGCGCGCAAACAGCACGCTGATCGAGAAGCCCGCAATCGCGACTGCGCCGAGGAAAGCGAACATCCGCGTCTTGGACGCATCGTCCCCGGACATGCCGATCGTCACGGCCGGCGACGCATCCGCAGCGGCCAGCGCCGGCGTCGCGGGAGCAGCCGCTTCCGCGGCGCTGGTGTCGCTGGCGGCAGCGAGCGTGTAGGAGGATGCGCGCGGCGCGCCGGGCTCCGCCGCTGCCTGCAGCGTGCCGGACTGGTCGGGCCAACGCGTCGCAACAGCAGATTCGTTCACAGCCGCGCCGACCGGGTCGGGCGCACCCGCCGACGCTGACGCGACGGGCGCCGGCGCGGCGACCGGTGCAGGCGCGGCCGGAAATGCAGCAACCGACGGAAACGCAGACGTCGCCGGCACAGACGCCGCAGCGGTCGGCGTCGAGGACACGACCTTCACCTCATCGGCGGCGTCCTTGGACGACGATTGGATCTCGGCACGTGCATTGGCCGCGGTCGACGAGAGCTGAGCCCGCTCCTTCTGCGAGGCGAGCTTGCGCGTGACCAGCGACGCGCCCTTCGCTTCGCGATCGTCGTCGCGCAGATACCAGCACTGCTTCTTGGTCGCGCGATCGATGCGATAGAACCAGTGCTTCCCCGCCGGCGTCCCCGCAGGCTTTGCAAGGCATTCGTCTGCAGCCGATGCCGGTGTAAACTCGATTGTCGTCGCAGCCGCTCCCGCCAGCACGGCGATAGCAACGCACGGCAACAAACTCGTCGTTCGATTCGTCATCAGACCTCCGACGATTCAACGCGCCCCCGTTGCGCCGTTTCGGCGATGACTTCGTTCGGAATAAGGCTGCGGAGGTTCCATTTGTCGAAACAATGTTAGAACAGCGGTGTCCTTTGGATGCGTTCTAATATTTTCGGGCTGTTTTGTCGCAGCAACAGTGGGATAGTCGATGCTGTGTCTCCCATCGTGCGTTATGTCGCTCACGACAAACACGCGGATGTGAGAAAACCCAAGACTGCAATCATGAATGCCAATCACCGCGACGCGCAAAGCCGACTTTGATGCGCGTGCGACTCATTTGATCTTCATCAATGCCTTCTCGACGACTTCGCGCGTGTACGGCTTCTGAATCACCGGCATGTCGGACAGCTCCACCGGAATCGGCGCACGCTCGCCATAGCCGGTCGCGAACATGAAGGGCACGCCGAGTTCCTTCAACCGGTGCCCGACCGGCAGGCTGCTCTCCGCGCCAAGGTTGATGTCGAGCAGCGCGAAGCTCGGCACCGCGCGCTCGATCGACTTCAACGCCTGATTGACGGAGGCCGCGGTGTCGATGTGCCGCGCACCCAGCTCGAGCAGAATCACTTCGGCGCCCATCGCGATGATCAGATTGTCCTCGACGATCAGCACCGTACCGGACAGCCGCGGCGTGTCCTCTTCCTTGAACTGATGACGGGAGGGAGCGCCTGTCATCGCCGGCACCATCTGGACGAAATTGGCAGGGATCACGAAACGCGCCTGCACGCCGAGCAGGTCGAAGCGGATCTCGGCGTCGCCCTTGAGGTCGAACGGCACCGAACGCTCGATGATGGTGGTGCCGAAGCCGCGCCGCGACGGCGGCTGCACAGGCGGGCCGCCGCTCTCCTTCCAGTCGATGACCAGGCTCGAGCCGGGATCGAGCCGCCAGATCACCTGCACCTGTCCGGTGGAGTCGGCCAGCGCGCCGTATTTCGCCGAGTTGGTCATCATCTCGTGCACGACGAGCGCGAGCGTTGCGAACGCCTTGGGGTCGAGCGCGACATCCGGCCCTTCCATCAGCACCCGCCCTGCCCGCGAACCGAGATAGGCCCCCGCTTCCGATTCGAGCAGTGCGCGCAACGCGACCGGCGCCCAATTGAGATTGGTGATCTGGTCGTGGGCGCGCGCCAGCGACTGGATGCGACCGCCGAGCACGGAAGCGAACTCCTCGACAGAGCTCGAGGTCTCCTTGCTGTGCGCGACCAGGCCGCGCACGAGGCTGAGGATGTTGCGGACGCGGTGATTCAGCTCCGCGATCATCAGCTCCTGCCGCTCCTGTGCGCCGCGGCGCTCGCGCGCGGCGAGCTCCGAAAGCTGCAGAATCACTTCAAGCAGAGTGATGCGCAGGCCCTCGGCGATGCGCAGGTCCGCCGAAGACCATGGCTTCGACTGGCCGGCCACCGTCTGCTGCCACAGCTCGAAGCTCTTGCGCGGCGTAAGGCGCGGCCCGAGCGGCCCCTCGGCATAGGTCTTGTTCGGATCGCCCGCCCAGTTGACCGAGCGCAACACCTCGCGGCGGAAGAAGATCAGGCAGTCGCGCGGCGTGCGCGAGATCGGGACGGCGAGGAAGCCGGCGGCGCGATCGCGGAATACCTCGCCGGCCGCGTACACCTTGGCAATCTCGGCGCTGGCGCAGATGCGGCCGGGGGAGGTCCGGTTGATGAAGCCGATGAGGTCCTGCACCTCCTCTTCGGTCGGCGTCTCGCCCTCGAGCGTGATCTCGTCGTCGGACCACACGGCGATGCCGTCGCACTCGATCATCTGCCGATAGTCGGCGACAAGGTCGAGGATCGCGCGCTTGCTGTGCGCCTGCGCAGCCGCGCGCTCGATCAGCCGTTCCTGGATCTGATGCGCACGCGCCTCATAGGCGACGTCGGTCTCGCGCTCGCGCGCCTCGAGCAGCCAGGAGTACATCTGGCCGAACAGCTCGGCCGCGGTACGCTTCTCGAACGACAGATGATGCGGCGCATAGTGATGGCAGGCGAACAGGCCCCACAGCTTGCCTTCGCGCAGAATCGAGACCGACATCGACGCGGCGACGCCCATGTTGCGGAGATACTCGATGTGAATGGGCGAGACCGCGCGCAGCACGCTCATCGACAGGTCGAGCAGTCCGGCATTGTGCGTAGGCGTCGACTGCAGCGGCGCAGGCGCGGCGTTGATGTCGGCGATGATCCGGAGCCAGTTGCGCTGATAGAGCTGCCGCGCCTGCTTGGGAATGTCCGAGGCCGGATAATGCAGCCCGAGGAACGGCTCCAGGCCGGAGCCCGCGACCTCGGCGATCACCTCGCCCGAGCCGTCGGGATGAAACCGATACACCATCACACGATCGAAGCCGGTCAACAGCTTGAGCTGGCGCGCCGCCTCCTGCGCCAGATCCATCATCCCCGTCGTCTTGCGGATGCGGCCGAGCATCAGCCGCACCAGTTCGCCGGAATTGACGCCGGGCTCGATCAGACTGGGCTCGGCCTCGACGACGAGATACGCACCGGAAAAGTGGATGGCGAGGTCGAAAAGCTTGCCACGACCCTGCAGATCGACGCCGAACACGCGCTCGACCGCATCCGGGCCGCTGAGATAGTCGACCCTGGCACGGATCGCGGCCGCGGCCGCCTCCGAGAGCACGGCATCGAGCGGCCGCTGCAGCAGCCACCCGAGGTCGCCGCCGAGAAAGTCCGGCGCGTTCTCCGAGGCCATGCATATGGTGAAGTCCGACACCAGCGCCAGCAGGAATCCGAACGGCTGCACCGTTCCGGGGACATGGATCGGCTCGCGATCGCAATTGGTGAGGTTGACCGGCTCGTTCATGCTGCTGCCATCGCCTTCGCAAACATCGCGAACGCTTCGCGTGCACTCATGATCACTCTGACATCGTCGCCGGGAGGAAGCGGCTCTTCCGCAAGCTGTGACAGGAAGCTGCGCCACAGCCCCTGCCCCGCGCCGTGACGCAGATAGCGCGTTGCCCGTCGCACGCGGGGGTCGGCCGAAGCCGCGACGATGCGCAGCAGATAGGCCGCCCCGAGACGCGAGCCTTCCAGAACATAGAGCGTGCCGAAGACGAAGGCACGATCGAGCGGCCGCGCCGGCAGGTCCATGGGAACGATACGGCCGTTGAGATCGGCAAGATCGGCGCGGATCGCCTCCGCGCGCCGCCGCCGGGTCCAGTCGCCGAGCATCGCGTCGGCGCCGGCACGGTCGAGCATCTGTTCCAGCGGCAACAGCACGGCCGCGCTCGCCTGCAGGAAGCGGCGATAATGCGCCGTCGTGGTCAGGTCGAAGCAGCTGAGGCGCTCGTCGAGGGCATGATGAGCCGCCGACGTGGCGGCCTTCAATCTGTCGCGAATGCCCTCGGTGCCGTCAGCGGGAATTGGATCATCGGAAATGGCAGCCAGCGACATCAAGGGGCTCAGAAAAAGGAGATGGGGCCGCACGGCGCGCCACGGCCTCATGCAACGTCACTGGAACGGGTGAGTTCCCGCTCCAAGCGACGTTTTTTCTGGCATCCCCGGGGGCCTTGGCATTCCTCAGGCCGAGACCTCGGCAAGCGCCTTCTTCACCGCCGGCCGTTCAGCCATGCGCTTGAAATGAGCGGCGACCTTCGGGAAGGCGTTGATGTCGACGCCGTCGCCCTCGAGCCATTGCGCGATCGTGAACAGATAGGGATCGCAGATCGTGTACTGCTCGCCCATCACCCAGGGACCGCGCAACATCTTCTGCTCGATCAGGGCGAAGCAGGCGCCCATCGTCTCCGGCACCTTCTTCTTCATGTCGGCGAAGGAGGATTCTTCGGTCGCCCAGCGATACCCGCGCATCTTGTGCGCGTGGGCGATGTGGACCGTCGAGCAGAGATAGCTGGTGAAGGACTGCACCTCGGCGAAGGCGAAGACGTCGTCGAGCGGCGCAAGACGAGCCTCCGGGAAGCGCTGCGCGATATAGGCGAGCATCGCCGGCGTCTCGGTCAGACCCCCCTGCTCGGTCACCAGCGCCGGAACGCGCCCCTTGGGATTGATCGCGAGATAGTCCGGGCTGTTCTGCTGGTTGGTCTTGAAGCTGAGCTTCTCGGCGACGTAGTCGGCGCCGGTCTCGGCCAGCGCGATGTGTGAAGCGAGCGCGCAGGTGCCTGGCGCCACATAGAGCTTGAGCATGGTGATCCCTGACAAGACGAGACCCAAAACCTAGCGGCGGCGGCATCGGCCGTCCATCCCGCTGTCGAGGGAACACGTCTGCGCAGCCAGCATGCGCCGGCGGTCGGGCAAACGGCAAGGCGGCCTCAGGTCACAGCGGCGCCACATCCATCGTGTGGACCGCCGTCGGGAAGTAGCGGAAGCCGTCACCGGCCTTGCCGATGTGCCCGATGCCCGGCCATGGGAAGTGATAACCGAGAATCCGCGTCCGGTTGGCGGCGAGCATGTCGAGCACGCGGACGCGGGTCTTGGCGGCCTGCTTCGGGTCGGTGTCATAGGCGAACTCGATCAGCGGCTTTTCGATCAGCAGCACCGGATGATGGGAGATGTCACCGATATAGGCGAGCTGATCCTTGCCCGACTGGATCAGGAAGATCGTATGCCCGACGGTGTGGCCGGGCGTGAACATCGCCTGGACGCCCGGCAGGAACTCCTGGCCGTCCTTGAAGAAGGTGATGCGGTCCTTGACAGGCACGAGATTGCGCACCGCCTGCTCGTAGAACGCCTTGTAGTTGGGGCCGACCTTGGCCTCGTCGGTCCAGAAGGTGAAGTCGGCTTCGGAGATGAACAGCTCGGCATTGGGGAAGCTCGGCTTGCCGTCCGGCCCGATGACGCCGCCGCAATGATCGATATGGGCATGCGTCATGACCAGCGCATCGACGTCCTTGGCCTCGATGCCGGCCTGCTTCAAGGTCGTCAGCATCTTGCCGGTGGTGTCGCCGAACAGCTTCGAGACGCCCATGCCGTTGTCGAAGATGATGATCTTGTCTCCCGTGTTGAGCACCAGGATGTTCTGCTCGAGGGTCGCGGCGCCTGTCGGCAGAAAGTTGCTCGTCAGCATTCCATCGAGATCACCGGGAGAAATGCCGAGGAACGCCGCATGGGGATCGCCGAGCGGCAACACGCCGTCGGAGATGATGGTGGCCTCGGCCGAGCCGAGCTTGAAGCGGAAGAACGTCGGCGCCTGCGTGTTCAGGAACGGGCCCTTGGCCAGGACGGGACTCGTGAGACCGTACAGCCCGGCCGCAGCGCCAAGGCCCAGCATCGAACGACGTGAAAATCCTGTTAGCTTTGTCATCTTTGCCTCCCCAAATCGATCTTATTCCTTGCTCGCGTTGGTCCGAGCTGCCGATCATGATGTTGTCACTTCAACAAGGTGCCGACGCTTTCCCCTTCTCGATCAGCACGCCCGTTCTCGATGAGCACGCCGCTCATGGTCATGTGCAGCACCGGTTTCCGCGCTCAACCCTCATGGTGAGGAAGCGCGCAGCGCCGTCTCCGGACGATGCTACGCATCGCCGGGAGAACCATGAGGCCCCAGGGTGGCCTCGCCCTTCGAGACGCCCGCCGTCGGCGGGCTCCTCAGGGTGAGGAGCAGCAGCTCGGAACAGGTCTGCGCGCTCAAAGAGCACGACCATCAAACACAATCTAAGATTATCTACATCTGCAATGCAGTCGCAACGTAAAAGACAAGCCAAGCGAAAGGATTCAGCGCTACAGTCGCGAAACTTGGCGCAGCATCGGCGGTTGCTTGCAGAATGATCGTTCCAGGCGACGCGACGCAGGGTCCATCGGCGCGGATCGGATGTCTGGCTATGCGAGTCAGGCACGCCCCTGCCATTGAGAAACAGTGTTCCTGTCGATCGATGGCGAAACACGACAGACGCGACCTCGCCGTCTCGCGGCGCGAAGCGCCCGAGCTGTTGCCGAGAAGGACCCTCGCAAAGAAGAGGGCGCAGGGAATGCCGGGTGCTGGCCGCAACCCATGGCCCGCCTGCAACAAAGAAAGCAGGCGGCAGTCACCACAGGTCCAGCCGGATCATCCGGCATTCCCTGCGCGATGGGCTTCCGTCTTATACGTGATCTCCCCGGGGACCGGCTGTCTTGCCCCCGTCACCGGCGGATCATCATCACCGCCCGCTTGGCATCAGCACCGGGATGCCAGGACCACACGATTTCAACGTCCGCGAAAGACCCCGCACCCGCTTCACGCCGGCGAGCCGACGCAGCGCTGCACGAGACCGGTCGACGTCGTTCGTCGGACGACGCCGTCGCAGCCACCGCATCCCGCCCCGCGTGTCGTGACGACGCGTACGCCCCTCCTGCCGGGACGGAACGGGTGGATAAGACACCTGATTTGGGGGGAGAGTCAAGAGGAATTCTGAAAAACGGAACTTGCGTCTGGATGACTGCCAGGGTTGGCCCGCTGCAGTTGCCTCGTCGCCTCCCGCTCGTCGGAGCCGGTTTTATGCAGCGTCACCGTAGCTCTGTAACTCTCCAATCCGCTCCCTGGGGCATGGATGCCGGCGTTCGCCGGAACGACGGCGGAGCGTGTCGGTACGGTCGCCGGAGCAAGATATCTCGGAACGTCCTGCGTATCCGGCAAGCTTGAGGTTATTTGGCGAGCGCCTTCGTCGCCTCGACCAGCCGGGCACTCGCGCTTGCGGTGGCGAGCAATACACCGGCATCGCCAGTGAGGCGTGCCTCCATGAAGGCTATCGTCCTGCCGAGTTGGAGCACCCGCGCCTCGCCGACGATCGGTCCAGGTTTTGCCGGCGCAAGAAAGTTGACGGTCATGCTGACGGTCGCCGTGTAGAGCCGGCCCTCGGTCTTGATGAAGACCGCAGGTCCCATCGTATCGTCGAGCATCGATGCGAGTATGCCACCCTGGATGAATCCGGCCGGGTTGCAGAACTCCGGCTTGCCGTCGAAGCCGATCTTGATCCAGCCGTCAGCCGGGCGGCCGTCGATCAGCCGCCAGCCGAGCAACATGGCGCAGGGCGGCGAAGCGAGCGTGTCGATTGCGGTTGCGATCATGGGTGCCTCCTCGTTGCGCCCAAGTTCTAAATGTCCGCTGCTGCCAGCCCTGTGTCAGCAGCCGAAGTCGCCATCGCCGAGCGCTGTCCAGGCGCGGCTGCCGGGCGCTGATCCAGGTCGTTGTTCGAGGCGTGAATCCGCTCTCTCTCACCCGGGCCCCTCACGCCGGCGCTTCCGCTCAAGCTTCGCGACCATGCGCGCGCCAAGCCTACGCGCAATCGATGGGAAGAGCCGAAGGCCGAGGACGGCCAGCCGGGCACGCCCACCCGGAACGATGAAATGCCGATCGCGCTGGATTCCCCGCAATGTATCCGCAACCACGAGGTCCAAGGGAGTTCTCGGGATGGTCAGCGTATGTCTCCGGTTCTCCAGTGTCCGATAGGAATCGAGCTCCGCGACCATCGGCGTCTCGAACTCTCCCGGGCAGACGAGATGAACCTTGATACCTTGGCGCAGCAGCTCGTAGTGCAGGCATTCGGTGAAGCCGACCAAGGCATGTTTCGCAGATCCATAGGCGGTGAAACCGAAAATGCCGGTTAAACCAGCGATCGATGCTATATTGATCAACCGCCCGCCAGTGGCGCCCAGATGGGGTAAAGCAGCCCTGGTGACGTTCACCACACCAAAGAAATTGGTTTGCATCACGTCCCGGAAGTCATTGTCGGTGAGGGTCTCGAACCGCCCCTCGCGCATCACGCCGGCATTGTTGAACACCATGTCGATCCCGCCTCGGCGACGAGCAACCTCCCCGATGGCCTGGAACGTCGCAATTGGATCGCCAACATCGACGGCCTGAACCTCGATATCGGCGCCGGCGTGTCGCCGACGAAGTTCCTGAGCCGCGAGGTCCAGATTATCGGTCCGCCGCGAGAGGAGCGTCAGCCGAGCGCCTTGAGGGGTAAGCGCGTTCGCTATCGCAAAGCCCAGGCCTGTCGCTCCCCCGGTGATGACAATGCTAAGTGAACGAAACATGTGAGAATCCTTGCTGAGCTTCCCAGGTGCCGTTGCTGAGCAGGACTTCGGACAAGCTCCCAGTGCTTGAAGCCTCCGGTGAGACCCCGCAGGGCGACGGCGCGTCGCCGCAAGGCATGACCACATCGTCTTCGTGCTGCCACATCCGAGCTATTCCGATCGGTATTTGAGCGACAGCGGACCGCATGCCGGGCTGCGGTCAATCGAGCGCAGCGGCGATGCGGTCGGCGAGGGCGAGCAGGGTTTCTGGTTTACCCATCGGCGCCTCCCCGTGGCCCTTCATCGGCACGTCAGCCCAGCGAGGTATGATGTGGAAATGCAGGTGGAAGACGGTCTGACCGCTGGCAGCCCCGTTCAACTGCACGATCAGGAAACCCTCGGGTGCGAGCGCCTTGACCACGGCCCGGGCGGTGCGTCGGGTGGCTACGGCCATCCGAGCGAGCACGTCCGGCTCCACGTCCAGCAGGGTGCGGGAGGTCGAGGTCTTCGAGATCACCAGGATGTGCCCCTCCGACTGCGGAAAGGCGTCCATGAACGCGAGGACGTGATCGTCCTCCCAGACCTTGGCGGCGGGAACTTCGCCGCGAAGGATTCGGCCAAAGATGTTGTTGGGGTCGTAGGGGGCGGTGAGGGTCATCTGGTGCTCCGGAGTATGGGAGAGGCTGCGGTGGGGCGTTTTGTGTGACGGCGCGGCGCTCCATCGGCCGAGGACGTGTGGTCCGCGGCACGGGGGCGCAATCGCTGAGGGGGTCTCGCGTGCCGGGCGCGGCGCGCGTGACACGGACCGTCGTCTCTTAGTCTGGCCGAGGCTGACCGGGTGCGTGTTGCAAGCGGGCTGTACCGTGTAGGCGGCATTTCCAGATGCCGGCCACGGCAAGAAGCCGCCACAACTCAACAGTCGCAATCAAGAGAGCGTTGGACATCATTTCCCCAAACAGATCTTTCCGCTATGGACGCCGCGTACGACAAGAGCTTGCGCGCCCAGGTCGCTGGATTGCGTCGGCGTGATCTTCTCGCAGCATAGACGTGTGGAGGAATGGTCGCTTGCCAGAATCGGCTACCAACTTCGACGAGAGAGCTTTGTTGTGCCTCTGGCCTCAGCGAATGATGTTCATCGGGCGTCCAGGTGCGCTGCCGCTGCACCGGCATCCAATATCGGTCTGCCTGGTGGCGCTTCAGGGGCCTCTGCGGATCGGCACCACAATGGCCGGGGAAAGCCTGACCTGCCTTACGGCCATCGTCCCCGCAGGCTTGTCGCATACCCTTGATCCAAGCGGGGCGCCGGTCGCCGTGATATACAACGATCCTGACGATCCTTACTATCGGCGCCTCTCGCCCCATCAGGGATGTGGCCTAAGCTCACTGGCCCCTGACGTCGAAAGCTCGCTTATCGTCGCTGTGCGGAATCTCTACGCGTTGCATCAGGCCGGTCATAGACTACGCTTCGACGATTTCGATTTCGCGGCTGAGCAGGCATTGGGGATCGAACCGCGTCCACCACGAGTCGATGCGCGGGTCGAACATATCGTGTCTATCATAAGGGCTGACATCGCCCGCAATCACTCGATCCAGGAACTGGCCCGGCGAGTCGACCTTTCCCCCAGCCGCCTGCAGCATCTGTTCGTCCAAGAGATTGGGGTGCCATTGAGGACGTTCAGGATTTGGATTCGTTTCCGGCACGCTGTGGAGCGTGTGGGAGGCGGCGACTCCATCACGTCGGCGGCCCTCGATGCAGGCTTTGCGAGCTCCAGCCATTTCAGCCACGCCTTCAAGGCAACCTTTGGCGCGACCGCGGCCAGCGTGCTCAAGGACGCTCCGTCCAGGGTCCAGATTCAATTGATCGGGTAGCTACAATGGCCGCCATGGGCGCGGCGGTCGAGCGTCGCGATCGGCCGAGATCAGGTAGGGTGAACAAAGCAGCCGCCCGCCAGGGCGGCAGCGTGCCTGCCGCGTCACCGCGCACCCAGAGACGGACGATGGGCACGGCGCGCGAAACAGCGCGGCCGTGGCGAGCTGTGGTGATGCGCACCTTTGCCCACTCTACGTCAGCTAGCCGGGTTCTTCAGCCTCCGTCACAGACGCATCCTCAATCACCCAACCCATGCGCCACCACCTTGCGCATCACGTTGGGCAGCGCCTCGCCGTCGAGCGTCGCGATCGGCACCCAGCGCATGCCGTCTGGCGCGCGCGTGCGGGCCGGCACGCGGGCCGCGTAGACCACGAGCTCCAGCGGAAAATGCGTGAAGACATGTGTGACGACGCCGAGCTTGCGGTGCCAGCCTTTCACACCGGCCAACTCTGGCGCCTGCGCCAGCGCGTCGGCGTCGTCCTGGCCGGCGCGCCACTCCGAGCCGGGGACCTCGGTCATCCCGCCGAGCAGGCCCTTCGAGGGACGCGAGCGCACCAGCAGCTCATCGCCCCTGACGACGACGAAGGCGGCGCCACGCCGCAGCGCGCCGGTCTTCTTGGCGCCTTTGCGCGGGAACGTCTCCTGGTCACCGCGCTCGCGCGCCGCGCAGTCGTCGTTCAGCGGGCACAGCGCGCAGGCCGGCTTCTTCGGCGTGCAGATGGTGGCGCCGAGGTCCATCAGCGCCTGCGCGCTGTCGCCGGCGCGGGACGGTCCGAGCAAGGTAGCGGCTAGCGCCTGGATCTGCGGCTTGGCCTGCGGCAATGCCTCCTCCACGGCGAATAGCCGCGAGACGACGCGCTCGATGTTGCCGTCGACCGGCATGGTCAGGCGATCGAACGCGATCGCGGCGATGGCCGCGGCAGTATAGGGACCGATGCCGGGCAGCGCGCGCAAGCCCTCCTCCGTGTCCGGGAAGGCGCCGTCATGCTCGCGCATCACGGTGACGGCGCAGGCATGCAGGTTGCGCGCCCGCGAATAATAGCCGAGCCCCGCCCACATCCGCAGCACGTCGTCGAGATCGGCGCTGCCGAGCGCAGTGACATCAGGCCAGCGGGCGACAAACTTCTCGAAATACGGCCCGACCGCCTTCACCGTGGTCTGCTGCAGCATGATCTCCGACAACCAGACCCGATACGGATCGGAGCGCTGTCCGGCTGGCGCACGCCATGGCAGCCGCCGGCGATGGCGGTCGTACCAGGCGAGAAGCTGTGCGGGACGCCCTGCTTCCCCGACAGCGATATCATGTTTGCGAGAAGCCTTGAGTTGAGCCACCCCTCCTCCATACGAGGAAACGAGCAACGAGACCAGAACCCTGATCCGGAAGTCCCCAACTCGTGGCAGAGCCAAATAGAATGCGCTCGCATTCTATAACGTCCCGCGTTATAAGTTCCGGATGATCCAGAGCTTCGCGGATCGCGAGACGGAGCTGATATGGAGCGGCCGACGGAGCCGGAGATTGCCGTCCGACATCCAGGATGTCGCGCTTCGCAAACTTCGTCTTTTGAATCAGGCGCGGGTTCTCGACGATCTCCGCGTGCCGCCGGGCAACCGTCTCGAAGCCTTGAAGGCTGACCGCGTCGGCCAGCATTCGATCAGGATCAACGATCAATGGCGAATTTGCTTCGTCTGGGATGATAGAGGACCGGCGCATGTCGAAATCGTCGACTACCACCGCTAGAAGCAACCTGCTGCACAATCCCCATCCCGGCGAAATCCTGCTGGAAGAGTTCCTCAAGCCGATGGGGCTGAGCCAGAACGCGCTGGCGCGTGCCGTTCACGTGCCGCCCCGGCGGATCAATGAAATCGTGCTGGGCAAGCGCGACATCACTGCCGACACCGACCTGCGCCTTGCCCGTTATTTCCGGATCTCGGAGGGCTTTTTCCTCGGTCTCCAGATGGATTATGATCTCATGCAGCGGCGCCGCGAGATTGCGCCGGACCTGAAGGCCATCCGGCCGCGTGCGGCCTGACGCCCGCGCCGTTGCGAGCATTGATCATGGCAAAGCCCGGCCGTCTCACCGCAAAGCCTCTCTCGCTGATGATGGGCGACGTGCTGACGGCCGCCTATGCCAAGCAGGGGTTTGCCGCACGTGAACTCGTGACACGCTGGCCGGAGATCGCGGGCCGCGACATCGCCGAGCATGCCCAGCCGTTGAAGATGCAATGGCCGCGGCCGGTCGAGGGCCAGCCGCAGGAGCCGGCCACCTTGATCCTGCGCGTCGAGGGGCCGATGGCGCTGGAGATCCAGCATTCCTCGGATGTGATCCTGGAGCGGGTCAACCGCTTCTTCGGCTGGCATGCCGTCGGCAAGCTGGCGCTGCGCCAGGGCCCGTTGACCCGGCCGCCGGTGAAGCACCGCCCGGCCCCGCCCGATCCGAAGACGGTGGCGAAAGTCGCGCAGACCCTGACCGCGATCGAGGACGACGCGCTGCGTGACGCGCTGGCCCGGCTGGGCGCGGCTATCAAGCGAAATTGACGTTCGCCGTTTGATCCCGGCTTGAGCGCCGGCATTGCCTCCAACTGGGTTTCAAGCTAGCGAAAAGCCACGTCACGAGTGTTTCAGGCGCGAGATGCGCCCATTTCGGAGCAGAGCCTTGATCATCACCCGCCGCGCCTTCACCGCAGCCTTGTCGCTGACCGGCCTCGCCGCCCTGGCGGGCCTGTCCCCGCTGCGGCTGATCTCGGACGCGATGGCGCAGAGCGCCGCCGATGTCGCCAAGCCCCAGTCCTTGCCCGACATGGCGATCGGGCCGGCAGACGCTGCGGTGACCATCACCGAATACGCCTCCATGACCTGCCCGCATTGCGCGGCGTTCAACGCCACCGTGTTCCCGAAGCTGAAGGCCGAATACATCGATACCGGCAAGATCCGCTACATCTTCCGCGAGTTCCCGCTCGACATCAAAGCCGCCGCGGGCTCGATGCTGACGCGCTGCATCGCCAATGGCGACGCACAGAAGTATTTTGCCGTCACCGACATGCTGTTCCGCTCGCAGAACGACTGGGTGGTGAAGAACACCACGGAGACCCTGACGCGGATCGGCAAGCAGGCCGGCCTCAGCCAGCAGCAGGTCGAGGCCTGCCTCAAGGACCAGGCGCTGCTCGACAAGATCGCCGCCGACCAGAAATACGCGAGCGACATTCTCAAGGTCGATTCGACGCCGACCTTCTTCATCAACGGCGAGAAGATCAAGGGCGAGGCTTCGATCGAGGAGTTTCAGAAGAAGATCAACCCGCTTCTGAAGAGCTGATTCGAGAGACTGAGTCCGACAAGACACAGCGCGGCCCCTTCGTGGGGCCGCTTCTGATTCGTGGGCCGTTCGCCGCGAGAAAGCCTTGGAAAAGCGGGGCCGCCGGGTTGCCCTCGCGGGCGGCCATCGCCATTGTCCGGCCCCTAGAATGGGGCGCAAAGGCGACTCAGTCCACATTGACATTGCCTTCCATGGTATTGTCGGGGTTGGGAGATTCGTCTCCCGCCAACAGAGAATCTGTGCATGAAACTCACGCGTCTTCGTCTTCACGGTTTCAAGACGTTCGTCGAACCGACTGACTTCGTGATCGAACCCGGTCTCACCGGCGTCGTCGGTCCGAACGGCTGCGGCAAGTCGAATCTGGTCGAGGCGCTGCGCTGGGCGATGGGCGAGACCTCGCACAAATCGCTGCGCGCGGCCGACATGGACGCCGTGATCTTCTCCGGCTCGAACACGCGGCCCTCGCGCAACCACGCCGAAGTGGTGATGACGATCGACAACAGCGATCGCACCGCGCCCGCCGCCGTGAACGACCGCGACATTCTCGAGATCTCGCGCCGCATCGAGCGCGAGGCCGGCTCGGTGTATCGCATCAACGGCCGCGACGTGCGCGCCCGCGACGTGCAGATCCTGTTCGCCGACGCCGCCACCGGCGCGCGTTCGCCGGCGCTGGTCCACCAGGGCAAGATCGGCGAGATCATTCAGGCCAAGCCCGAGCAGCGCCGCCGCGTGCTGGAAGACGCCGCCGGCGTCGCCGGCCTGCATGCGCGCCGCCACGAGGCCGAGCTGCGGCTGAAGGCGGCCGAGACCAATCTGCTGCGCGTCGAGGACGTCATCGGCCAGCTCTCCGGCCAGATGGAAGGCCTGCGCAAGCAGGCGCGGCAGGCGATCCGCTATCGCGAGGTCGCCGCCAAGGTGCGCAAGGCCGAAGCGACGCTCTATCATCTGCGCTGGATGGGCGCGCATGCCGACCTCAACGACGCCGCGCATGTGCACGATGTCGCAGTGCGCGAGATGGCCGAGCGGACCCGCGAGCAGGCCGAATCCGCCCGCATCCAGGCCATCCGCTCGTCGCATCTGCCGGCGCTGCGCGAGGCCGAGGCCCGCGCCGCCGCGACGATGCAGCGGCTGAAGAACGCCCGCGACCTGCTCGACCGCGAGGAGGTGCGCGCCAAGGAGCGCGTCGGCGAGCTCGACCGCCGCCTGATGCAGCTCACCGCCGACGTTGCGCGCGAGCAGCAGCAGAACCAGGATGCGCAGGTCGCGCTGCAGCGCCTGGAGACTGAAGACGCGGAGCTGAAGGAAGAGATCAAGGCGCGCGTCGAGATGCGCAGCGGCGTCGACGAGCGCGTCGCCGAAGCCGAGGCTGATCTGGCCGAGACCGAGCGCCAGTTCACCGAGCTGACGACGCAGCTCGCCGATCTCACCGCCCGCCGCAACCAGCTCGAGGCCAACGTCCGCAGCCATCGCGACCGTCTCGCCAGGCTCGACCAGGACATCGCCAATGTCCGCGCCGACGAGGAACGGCTGGCGCAGGAGACCGCCCATCTCGGCGATCTCGACACGCTCGCCGCTTCGCTCGAAGCGGCGGAGGAATCCGAGGCGCAGGCCGAGGCCGCCGTGCAGACCAACGAGTCGGCGCAGGCCAATGCGCGGCAGAAGCTCGAAGCCTCGCGCGCCCCGCTCGCCGAAGCCGAGAAACGCGTGCAGCGGCTCGAGACCGAGGCGCGCACCATCTCCAAGATGGTCAACAGCGAGACCAAGAACCTGTGGCCGCCGATCATCGACGGCGTCACCGTTGCCAAGGGCTTTGAGAAGGCGCTCGGCGCCGTGCTCGGCGACGATCTCGATGCCCCGGTCGATGCGTCCGCGCCGATGCACTGGACCGTCGCCGGCGCCGAGGTCACCGACCCCGCGCTACCCGACGGCGTCGAGCCGCTCGCCGCCTATGTGCAGGCGCCGCCGGAGCTGTCGCGCCGTCTCGCCCAGATCGGCGTGGTGTCGCGCGACCGCGGTGCCCAGCTGGTGTCGCAGCTGCGCACCGGCCAGCGGCTGGTGTCGCCGGAAGGCGACGTCTGGCGCTGGGACGGCTTCATCGCCGCCGCGCATGCGCCGACCGGCGCGGCCCGCCGGCTCGCCGAGCGCGCCCGCCTGATCGACATCGAGGCCGAGCTGGAGCAGGCGCGCATCGATGCCACGAACAAGCGCCAGGCGCTGGAGAGCGCCGAGGCCGAGGTGAAGGCTGCGACCGCCGCCGAGAGCGCCGCACGCGAAGCCTGGCGCGCCGCGCAGCGCGAGGTGAACTCCGCGCGCGAGCGCCACGCCAACGCCGAGCGCGAAATCAACCGCCATTCGGCGCGCAAATCGGCGCTGGTCGAGGCGTCCACGCGCCTCGCCCACGACCGCGCCGAGATCGCCGAGCTGCACCAGAATGCGCTGGAGGCGATCGAGGAGCTGCCGGCGACGACCGAGGCCGACGGCCGGCTGGCGGCCGTGCGCGCCGAGATCGAGACCAAGCGCCGCGCCGCCGCGCAGGTGCGCGCCGAAGCCCAGGCGCTGGCCCGCGAGGCCGAGCTCGCCGATCGCCGCGTGCAGGCGATCATCAGCGAGCGCAACGACTGGTTCAACCGCATCCGCGGCGCCGGCTCGCAGATCGCCACCATCGAGGCGCGCATCGCCGAGGTCCGGGACGAGCGCGCCGAACTCGACAACGCGCCGGAGATCTTTGCCGAGAAGCGCAGCGCGCTGATCGACGAGCTTGCGATTGCCGAGGAGGAGCGCCAGGTCGCGGCCGACGCGCTGGCCGAGGCCGAGACCGCGATGGGCGACACCGACCGCGCCGCCAAGGCGTCGCTGGAAGCGTTGTCGAAGTCGCGCGAGGCGGCTGCGCGCGCCGAGGAGCGGCTGGAGAGCGCCAAGCGCCGCATCGGCGACGTCGAGCGCGAGATCCACGACATGCTCGAATGCGAGCCGCAGGCTGTCGCGGCGATGGCCGAGATCGGTCCGGACACGCAACTGCCGCCGCTGCACGAGATCGAAGAGACCCTGGAGAAGCTGCGCCGCGACCGCGAGCGGCTCGGCGCCGTCAACCTGCGCGCCGAGGAGGAGCTCACCGAGGTCGAGGGCTCGCACACCGCGCTGACCACCGAGCGCGACGATCTGGTCGAGGCCATCAAGCGGCTGCGCCAGGGCATCCAGAGCCTGAACAAGGAGGCGCGCGAGCGCCTGCAGTCTTCGTTCGAGACCGTCAACGACCACTTCAAGCGTCTCTTCACCGAGCTGTTCGGTGGCGGCGAAGCGGCGCTGCACCTGATCGAGAGCGACGATCCGCTCGAGGCCGGCCTCGAGATCATCGCCAAGCCGCCGGGCAAGAAGCCGCAGACGCTGTCGCTCTTGTCGGGCGGCGAGCAGGCGCTGACGGCGATGGCGCTGATCTTCGCGGTGTTCCTGACCAACCCCTCGCCGATCTGCGTGCTGGACGAGGTCGACGCGCCGCTCGACGACCACAACGTCGAACGCTTCTGCAACCTGCTGCACGAGATGAAGGGCTCGACCGAGACCCGCTTCATCATCATCACCCACAACCCGATCACCATGGCGCGCATGAACCGGCTGTTCGGCGTCACCATGGCCGAGCGCGGCGTGTCGCAGCTCGTCTCGGTCGCGCTCGACGAGGCCGTGAAGATCCTCGACCAGCAGGTGGCGTGATCGTGCTTCCTCATTCCGGACCGCCGCTCGCGCGGCGCCCGGGATGACGCATGGAGAGGACGATGATCTCTCCCGATCTGCCCGCCGCGCTGAAGGCGTCCCTCGAAGCCAGGCTGCACGGGCAGTCGCGGCAGGATGCAGCGGCCCGAGCGGCCCGCATCTCGGCCGCCTATCGCAGCGGCGGCAATTCCGGAACGATCACGAGCGACGCCGACGCCATCGCCTATGCCACCGTGCGGATGCCGGCGACTTATGCCGCGATCGCGGCGAGCCTGAACGCCGTGATGCAGGCCTGCCCGGACTTCGCACCGGCCTCGCTGCTGGACGTCGGTGCCGGGCCAGCGACCGCGAGCTTCGCTGCGGCGGAAGCCTTTCCGTCGCTGACCTCGTTCAGCGCCGTCGATTCCAATCCAGCGTTGCGCGGGTTGGCGCTGACGCTCGCTGAGGACACGATGCGCCTCAGCGGCCTCTCTTATGCGCTGGGACCGGCGCGAGGGCTGCTCGATCGTGCCGGACGTGCCGATCTCGTCATCGCCAGCTACATGATCGGCGAGTTGGCGGACGCTGAACGCTCCGCGATCGTGGACGCGCTGTGGGCGACGACCGGCGATACGCTCCTCATCGTCGAGCCCGGCACGCCCGCCGGCTATCAGCGCATCATCGCGGCGCGCGACCGCCTGATCGCGGCCGGGGCTCATGTCGCGGCGCCCTGCCCGCACGCAGCCCCCTGCCCGCTGGTCGCACCGGACTGGTGCCACTTCGCGCAGCGGCTGGCGCGGTCCCGGGCGCATCGCGAGCTGAAGGGCGCCGACGTCCCGTTCGAGGACGAGAAGTTCAGCTTCATTGCCCTCACTCGCAAGCCAGCAACGCATCGGCCCGCCGCACGCGTGCTCGCGCCGCCGTCGGTCACCAAGGTCGCGACAGCCGCGAAGCTGTGCCAGGCGGATGGCGCTGCCCGCGTCGTCAGCATCCCGCGCCGCGACAAGCCCGCCTTCGCCGCCGCCCGGCGCTGGGACTGGGGCGACGGCGTCGAGCCGCCGCCGCGCCACTGAATACCTGCCCGGCCGCCGATGGTTAACGACAGGTCGAGTTTGTCTCTCATTTTCGCGATTTCGCGAAACCGGCGAGAAATCCGCGTTTGCTACGGTGAGCTGCAACGGGCGCTGACATGCGCTGCTCACAAGGGAATGCATTTCGATGTTCAGGACGATGACGATCGCTGCGATGCTGCTGGCTTCGGCAGGGACCGCCTTCGCGGGCGGCCATGGCGGCGAGTCCTCGGCGCCGCCGCCGGCTCCCAAGCAGGAAGGCCCGCCGGCCAGGGCGATCATCGGCAAGAACGGGCCGGTTCTGACGGACCCGAAAGGCATGACGCTGTACTATACCGAGCGCGACACGACCGGGAACAAATCGACCTGCGACGGCGACTGTGCCCAGAAGCGCCCCCCGCTGGCGGCGCCCGACAACGCGGTCGCGACCGGCGACTTCACCGTCATCACCCGCAGCGACGGCAAGAAGATGTGGGCCTACCGCTACCGGCCGCTCTACACCTCGCAGCTCGACAGCGCCCCCGGCGATATCAAGGGCAACGACCCCACGCAGCAATGGCGGGTCGCCCGTCCCTATTGAGCCTTGCGCGTCGTTGCCTCCGGTGCCAATTCGGCCGCTTGGGCGTCCATCGAACGGAGCGGTCAGGTTCAAGCGACTTGAACGGGCATCCACCCTGATGCGACCAATGCACGCCGGTCCACCTGCGGACCGGCGGCGCCGTCGCGTGTCGGCCGCCTCGTTCTCCCGCCCCCTCCCTCGGAGCCCGTCATGTCCGGCTGGATCGTCCTCGGCATCATCGTCATTCTCGTGCTGTTCGCCCTTGGCGCCTACAACCGGCTGGTCGCCCTCAGCCAGCGGGTCGGCCAGGCCTTTGCCGACATCGACGTCCAGCTCAAGCAGCGCCACGATCTGATCCCGAACCTGGTCGAGACCGTGAAGGGCTATGCCGCGCATGAGCGTGGTACGCTGGATGAGGTGATCAAGGCCCGCAATGCGGCCATGTCGGCCCAAGGCCCGGCGCAGATGTCGGCCGCCGAAGGCCAGCTCTCCGGCGCGCTCGGACGGCTGATTGCGCTGTCCGAGGCCTATCCGGATCTGAAGGCCAATGCGAACTTCCAGCAGCTCGCCAGCGAGCTGTCCGACATCGAGAACAAGATCGCCGCGAGCCGCCGCTTCTTCAACAATGCGGTCCAGGAGTACAACACCGGCATCCAGCAGATGCCCGCCGCACTGTTCGCCGGCACCTTCGGCTTCACCCGCAAGGAGTTCTTCGATCTCGGCGCCAGCCGGGCCGACGTCGAGGCCGCGCCGAGCGTCAAGTTCTGATCCCGCGCCTTCCGCGCTGAAGGGTCTGACGCCATGGCCGCCTACGGTCTCTACACCCACATCGCATCGAACAAGACCCGTTCGGTGCTGCTGCTCGGCGGCCTGTTCCTGCTGATCTATGTGCTGGTGTTCGCCGGTGCGCTGATCGCGGAGGTCATGATCAACGGCAATGGCAGCGTCGCCTATTACATGAACGCTGCCACCCGCGACCTGATCAAGGCGCTGCCCTGGGCCACGCTGGGCGCGGCGGCCTGGATCGTGATCGCCTATTTCTTCCACCAGACGATGATCGACGCCGTGACCGGCGGGACCGCGGTCACGCGTCAGGAGCAGCCGCGGCTGTACAATCTGCTCGAGAATCTCTGCATCTCGCGCGGCATCACCATGCCGAAGCTGAAGATCATGGACAGCCCAGCGCTGAATGCCTTCGCCACCGGCCTCAATCAGCGGCAATACGCCGTCACCGTCACGACCGGCCTGCTCGCTGCGCTCGATGACCAGGAGATCGAGGCGGTGCTGGGTCACGAGCTCACCCACATCCGCAACGGCGACGTGCAGCTGATGGTGGTGGCCGTCATCATCGCCGGCGTCGTCGGCTTCTTCGGCGAATTGTTCTTCCGCCTGTTCACCAACATGAGCTGGGGCGGCGGCTGGGGCCGCTCGTCGTCGTCCTCCTCCTCGTCCGACTCCGACCGCAAGGGCTCCGGCGGCGGGGCGATCATCGTCGTGATCATCGCGGTCGTGCTGATCGTGGTGGCCTGGCTGTTGTCCCAGGTGGTCAAGCTGGCGCTGTCGCGCACCCGCGAATACCTCGCCGATGCCGGGTCGGTCGAGCTGACCAAGAATCCGGACGCCATGATCAGCGCCCTGCGCAAGATCGAAGGGCGCGGCGAGCTGCCCGGCGCCACCTCCGCCGTCATGGAGTTGTGCGTCGACAATCCGCGCGAGGGCTTTGCCGACCTGTTCGCCACCCACCCTTCCGTCGATGCCCGGGTCCAGACGCTGATCAAGTTCGCCGGCGGCCACGATCCGGGCCCGCTGGCGCTGCCCACGGACGAGGCACCGCCGGACGACACCGGCGCCAACGCGACCGAAAGCGACGCTCCGCCACCGCTGCCGTCCGGCGGTCCCTGGGGCCAGGCCGATGGCCCGCCTACGCCATCCGGCCAGGGACAAGCCGCTCCCGAGGGACCTTGGAGCACACCCGCAACCGGTCCCTGGGGCCGGCACTAGACCCCTCCTTCGCAGCGGAATCGGGGGCGAATGCCGTGCGACGGGCAATCGTGCTGCCACTCGCTTGCAAGTGCTTCCTCGCCGGCACGAACGTTTGGCCGGAATGCCTCCGATTGCTCCGGCCCGCGGCGGCGAAGGCGCAAATTTCCCCGGTCCCGTGCTGCAATGAATTTGAATTCTCCAGCGTTTCTGCCATGTTCGCGCCCAAAGCAGAATGCAATGCGCCGGCCCCCTGGCCGGCCTCAGGGCTGAAGGACTTTCCATGGCGAAACCGGCAGTGGTTGTGGTGGGCGCGGACAAGGGCGGGGTCGGCAAGACCACGGTGTCGCGGACGTTGCTCGATTATTTCAGCGCCAACAACGTCCCCACCCGGGCGTTCGACACCGAGCATCCGCGCGGCACCCTGAAGCGCTTCCACCCGGAGATCACCGAGATCGTCGACATGAACTCGACGCCGGACCAGATGAAGATCTTCGACACATTGAGCGCGGTGGCGCCCTCGGTGACCGTGATCGACGTCCGCGCCGGCCTGATGTCGCCGACACTGGCCGCCTTGCGCGACATCGGCTTCCTCGACGCCGCCCGCTCCGGCCAGATCACCTTCGCGGTGTTCCACATCCTGGGCTCGTCGATCGCCTCGCTCGACGAGATCGCCGAGACCGCGAGCTACATGATCGGGGCGAAATATTTCCTGGTGAAGAACTTCATCAACAACACCAGCTTCTTCGAGTGGGACCAATCGACCTATAATTCCTACTTCCACCGCATCAAGGACGCGACCGAGCTGACCATCCCCAAGCTCAACGAGATGGCGTTCGAGCAGGTCGAGGTGGCGTCGGTGCCGTTCCTCAAATTCGTCGCCAACAAGGGGCCGCGCGACGAGGCCGCCAACTACTCCTTCGTGCTGCGCGGCTATGTCCGGCATTGGCTCGCCAATGTCTGGAGCGAGTACGACCGGATCAAGCTGACCGACATCGTCGGCTCGACCAAGGCGGCGGCGCCGCGGCCGGCCGGGGAAAAATAGCATTCCCGTGACTGATGGGACTTTATCGCAACCGCATTTGACCTGATATAGGTCGGATGCCCGCGACGCCCGTCTACATCGTCTGCTCGCCCCGGCCGCAATCCGGGAAGACGCTGCTTGCGCGGGTCCTGAGCGAGTTCCTGCTGCTCAAGAACGGCCAGGTGCTCGCCTTCGACGTCACCCTGCGCGAGCCGTCGCTGCTCGACTTCCTGCCGCAGATCACGGAAACCGCGACGATCGAGGACACCTACGGCAAGATCCAATTGATGGACCGGGTGATCCTCAACGACGGTATCCCCAAGGTGATCGACCTCGGCTACTACTCGTTCGACGAGTTCTTCAAAATGTCCGAACAGATCGGCTTTTTGAAGGAGGCCGCACGGCGGAACGTGGTCCCGATCGTGCTGTACTGCGCCGAGGGCGACCGCGTCTCGATGCGCGCCTATGACGCCCTGCGGCGGCAGATCCCGAAGGCACAGCTGATCGTGGTCGAGAACGACCACGTGCTGCGCGAGGAGCTCCCCGACCTCTACAGCCGCAGCAAGCATCTGCGCATTGCCGCCCTGCCCGCCTTCCTCCGAACCTACATCGAGCGCTTCTCGTTCTCCTTCACCGGCTATCTGCGCCAGGAGAAGGACCCCTCCACCGAGCTCTATCAATGGATCCGGCGCAACTATTATGCGCTGCGCGAGATCGAGAACGAGCTCCTGATGCAGCGGTCCTGACGCCGCCGCGCGCGTTTCAGTGCCCTTCGAACGAGATCAGCGTGCGCACGGGCACGTCGAGCGCGCGCAGCTTGGCGGCGCCGCCGAGATCCGGCAGGTCGATGATGAAGCAGGCCGCCACCACGGTCGCGCCGATCTGGCGCAGCAGCTTCACCGCGCCCTCGGCCGTGCCGCCGGTGGCGATGAGATCGTCGACCAGGATCACGCGCTCGCCGGGCTGCACCGCGTCGACATGCATCTCCA
The DNA here is from genome assembly GCF_051168215.1 of Bradyrhizobium sp. HKCCYLRH2015. Taxonomy (NCBI): domain Bacteria; kingdom Pseudomonadati; phylum Pseudomonadota; class Alphaproteobacteria; order Hyphomicrobiales; family Nitrobacteraceae; genus Bradyrhizobium; species Bradyrhizobium sp. HKCCYLRH2015. The sequence continues at coordinate 137,398 of NZ_JBNPUO010000006.1, forward strand.
TCTCGTCGGTGCCGTATTCCAGCGCGTAGGACATGCTGACCGTCTTGTGCGGCAGCTTGCCCTTCTTGCGGATCGGCACGAACCCGGCCGAGAGCTGATGCGCGACCGCGCCGCCGAGGATGAAGCCGCGGGCCTCGATGCCGGCGACCTTGTCGATCTTCGATCCGGCCCAGGGATGCACCAGCTCGTCCACCGCGCGGCGGAACGCGCGCGCGTCCGCCAACAGCGTCGTGATGTCCCGGAACAGGATGCCGGGCTTCGGATAGTCCGGAATGGTGCGGACCGTGTTCTTGATGTCCAGATCGAACGTCATCGTGCTCTCGCTACCTTGTTTTGCCGTGACCGCGAGGAATTCGTCATTGCGAGCGAAGCGAAGCAATCCAGGGCCGCGAAAACAACTCTGGATCGCTTCGTCGCTACGCTCCTCGCGATGACGGCGACCACCTGTTACGCCGGCTGCTTCAGCCGGAATGCATTCTCCACGATCCGCAAACCGACGGCATCGCCGAGCGACATCAGCGATTCCGGATGGAACTGCACGCCGCCGACCGGCAGCGTCTTGTGCTCGATCGCCATCGCCACGCCGTCCTCGGTTGCCGCCGTCACCGTCAGCACCTCGGGCATGCTGTCGCGCTCGACGAACAGCGAGTGATAGCGGCCGATCACGATCTCATTCGGCAGCCCCTGCATCAGGCGGCCGCCGCGCACCTGGACCCGCGAGGGCCTTCCATGCGCGGGCTGGGCGAGCTGGCCGAGCTGGCCGCCGAAATACTCTCCCATCGCCTGCACGCCGAGACAGACGCCGAAGATCGGCAGCTTCTTTTGAAGCGCGGCATCGATGGTGGTCGAGATCTTGAAGTCCTCGGGACGGCCCGGCCCCGGCGAGAGCACGATCAGATCCCAGCTGCGCTCGGCCAGCATCTTCAGTGCATGGACATAACGCACCACCGTGACGTTGGCGCCGACCTGGCGGAAATAGTCGGCCAGCATGTGCACGAACGAGTCGTCATGATCGATCAGCAGCACGTTCTTGCCGGAGCCTGTCGCGTCCGGCGCCGTCGACGACAGCGGCTTCGGCGGATCGCCGCGCAGCGCCTGGAACAGCGCCGCCGCCTTGACCTGGCACTCGCGATCCTCGGCCGCGGGGTCCGAATCGAACAAACAGGTGGCGCCAACGCGCACCTCGGCGAGCCCGTCCTTCATGCGGATGGTGCGGATGGTGAGGCCGGTGTTGATCGAGCCGTCGAAATTCACGGCGCCGATCGCGCCGGCGTACCAGCGCCGCGGCGAGCGCTCATTGTCCTCGACGAACTGCATCGCCCACAGCTTTGGCGCGCCGGTGACGGTCACGGCCCAGGCGTGGGTCAGGAACGCGTCGAGCGCGTCGAAGCCCGGCCGCAGCATGCCCTCGACGTGGTCGACGGTGTGGAACAGCTTCGAGTAGGTCTCGATCTGGCGGCGCGCCAGCACCTTGATGGTGCCGGGCACGCAGATGCGCGCCTTGTCGTTGCGGTCGACGTCGGTGCACATGTTGAGCTCGAACTCGTCCTTCTCCGAGTTCAGGAGCTGACGGATCTGCTCGGCATCGCCGATGGCGTCGCGGCCGCGCGCGATGGTGCCGGAGATCGGGCAGGTCTCGACGCGGCGGCCGTCGGAGCGGACGAACATCTCGGGCGACGCCGACACCAGGAACTCGCCGTCGCCGAGATTCATCAGCGCGCCATAGGGCGACGGGTTGATCCGGCAGAGCCGCTGGAACACTTCCGCCGGCGAGCGCTCGCACGGCTCGGCAAACAACTGGCCGGGCACCGCCTCGAACAGGTCGCCGCGGGCAAAGGCGGCGCGGGCCTTCTCGACCGTGGCCTGGTACTCGCCCGGCGCGTGGTCGGCAAAGCCCTGGCGCGGCTCCTTCAGATAGACGCTGGCGTCGGTGTCGCGCGGCAGGCCTGATGTCGACTGGCCGTTCCAGGAGAAATCATAAGACAGCACGACGCCGCGGCCGGTGGCGCGGTCATAGGCCAGGAGGCGATCGGGCACGTAGAGCACGATGTCGCGCTGGTCCTTTTCGCGCGGCCGCTTCTGCACGAGGTCCTCGATCTGGAAGACGAGGTCGTAGGCGAAGGCGCCGAACAGGCCGAGCAGCGGATCGTCATTGGCGGACAGCGCGGCGATCATCGCCCGCACCAGCGACATCACGCTGGCGCGGCGGGTGCGTTGGTCCTCCTCGACCGGGGCAGGCCCGCGGACGATGTGTCCGGCCAGCCGCGCCGGCGAAGCCGCAGTAATGACCACGCAGGGCTCGCGCAACGTGTCCTTCAGGAACGCGATCAGCACCTCGCCGCGGCGGTTGAGCGCCTGCAGGGTGAAGTCGGTGCCCTTGGTTTCCAGCACCAGCGGTGGGTCGGCGAAGCCGAGGTCAAAACTCTCGTAGCGGCCGGGCACGGTCGTGCCCGAGGACAGCACCACGCCGCGGCGGCGGTCGAGCAGGTCGATCAGGTCGTCGAGCCGGCTGGCATTGCCGGAAAACTGCTCGACGGCGCGCGTGATCGCGAGCCCGCTGGAGGTGCGGTAGTCGCTGCGGGCCGGAAGGGCGAAAACGGTCCTGTTCATGGGGTCCTCTTGGGCGTCCTCTTACGGAATTTGCCGAGGAAACGCCACACAGGACCAACCGGAAGCCGCCGCTGCGTGGCGGCCCTCTGCGATCGAATGTCAAATGAATCGCACCGGCCACCTCTTACAAGGTGCGCCACCAGAGACGGGCTGGGCGGACAAGGGTGCTCATGCGGCGGAACTGACCACGGGCGGCGGGCGGGGTCAAGGGGCGGCGGGGACACAGGTGGGGGTGGCGCTTACGTGTGCGCGTCTTTCTCCACCTCGTCATGGCCGGGCTTGTCCCGGCCATCCACGTCGTCCGGCATGCTGAGAACGATGTGGATGCCCGGGACAAGCCCACGGCTGTCCGGTTCAGGCAGGCTGGACAAGGCGCATGGCGTGGATTCTTCTGCGATCTTGAGCATCGCCAAATGTTCGAGACACACGAGGAGGATCCCGCCATGCGCCACCACAATACTGTATTTCACGGTCTGCAGAAGCTCGTTCCGTGGAGGGTTTTTGACCGGCTTGTGGAAACACATGGAGGAGACAAGCGGGTGCGCCGGCTCAGTACCCGGAATCAGTTTTGTGCTTTGCTCTATGCGCAACTGGCTCGCGCTGAGAGCCTGCGTGCCATTGAAGCTGCTTTCGAGAGCCACGCTGCACGGCTCTATCACGTAGGCGCCAAGGTGGTTTCGCGTTCGACGCTGGCCGATGCCAATGCAAAGCGACGGCCCGAGGTCTTTGCCGGTCTGTTGGCAGAGATGATGAAACGCTGTGAGCGGAAGCTGGCAAACGAGGTGGCGGATGCGGTCTACCTGGTCGATTCGACCAGATTTCCCCTGAACTCTCTCAGCGCCAGCTGGGCCAAGTTCAGCAGCGGCATCAACTGCTTCAAGCTGCACATCGTTTATAATCCGGATACCGGAAATCCGGTTACGGCCGACGTGACCGCGGGAAACGTCAACGACATCACCGCGGCAAAATCTCTTCCGATCCGCCCGGGCGCGACTTACGTCTTCGACCTCGGTTACTATGACTACGGCTGGTGGGCCAATCTCAACGAGCAGGGGTGCCGTCTCGTCACCCGTCTCAAGGCGAATACTAAACTCAGAGACGTGACTGAGAAGACAATCCCGGAGGGCTCGTCCGTGTTGTCCGATCGGATCGGCCTGCTGCCTGGCAGATTGGCTGTCTCGCGAAAGAACCCGTTCCAGGATCCCGTCCGTGAGGTCAGAGTTGCCACGGAAACCCGCAAGGTCCTGCGCATCATAACCAACGACCTCGACGCATCTGCCGACGAAATTGCCGACCTTTACAAGCGCCGCTGGCAGATCGAGCTGTTCTTTCGCTGGGTCAAGCACACGCTGAAGATCAGACACTTCCTCGGAACGTCCGAGAACGCCATACGCATCCAGATTGCAGTGGCGCTGATCGCTCATCTCCTGCTGCGCGCGGCCCATAAGCTGCAAAGCAGCGTGGAAAGCCTGCGGACCTTTACCGGCCTGGTCGCGCAAAACCTCATGCACCGCAGGAGGATCGATGGACTGCTCGATCCTCCACAGTCTCTCACCCGAGACGACCGCCAGCTGAGCCTTAGTATATGCTAAAACCTCAACCGGACAGCCGTGGGACAAGCCCGGGCATGACGGAGCAACTAGTCGGCAGGATAGTTCGCTGGGATAGCTCCGCATCTCCATATGCGACAGCCCTGCCCTGGAGTGCCCCTTGCAGGGAGCGGGGCTCACCGCTGTTGGGCGAGCGGCAACTCACAACTTGCGAAGCTGAGTACTCGCGCGGCAATTGCCCTATAGCAGCCCGCGCGCGGCTTGCTTGAGATGGGCGGCGATGGCGTCGCGGGCTTCGGGTGAGGCGACGCTGCGCGCCATGGTCACGCCGCCCGAGAGAAGCGCCATCAATGCCCAGGCCTTTTGCAGCCGCGCCTCGTCGGTCTTTCCCTGCAACCCTTTCGCGATCTGCCGGGCGACCCGTTCGAGCGCCGCGCCGTAGCTGGCCTTGATGGCCGCGCTGGCGCGCGTGACGTCCGGGGTCAGGCTCTGCAGGCCGCAGCTCGCATCCAGCGCGCAAGTGAGGCGCTCACCGAGATAGAAGGCGACGAACGTCTCGGCCCAGCGGGCGCCCTGCTCCGCCTGAAGGGCTGCAATGCCGGCTCTGAGTTCCTCGAGTCCGGCCAAGGCGGCGGATTCGAACGCGGCGTCCTTCGACTTGAAATGACCGTAGAATGCGCCGGAGGTGACCCCGGCCTCCTTGGCCAGACCATCGACGCCGATCCCGCCATAGCCGAGCCGGCGAAATCCGCGGCCTGCGGCCTCCAACAGTTTTGCCTTTGCTTCCAGCTTATGTTCGGCCTGATACCGCATCTGGCGCCTCTCATAGCGATCGTTATTTCATGATTTGACTCATAACGATCGTTATTCTATTAATACATCACGGTCGTTATATAATGGCCGCCATTCCCCGGACAACCGCCATAGCGCGGGCACAGGAGGACTCATGCCGATCAGTCTCACACTCACCGAAGGCGTCATCGCTGCCGACAAGGCGCCGATCGCCGTCGCGCGGATCACGGAAGCGTTCCTGAGACATCATGGTCTCGCGGGAAACAGGATCATGACGGCGAACGTCACAGCCCATCTGAACATCCTGCCGAAGGGCCAGACCTTCGCCGGTGGCACGCCTGTCGACGGAGCCTGGATCGAGACCAAGACGCCGTCCTTTGCGCTCGCCAGCCACGACATCCAGACGGCGTTCTTCGGCGAAGCCACCGACATTCTGCATGACCTCTCCGGCGGGGCGCTGGCGAGGGACCGGATCTGGTCCAACGGCGTCCACGCCGTCGACGGCACCTGGAATCTGCACGGCAGGCCGATGACCAACGAAGCGCTTGTGGGGGCCATCACCGCAGGCTGACCACGGCCATCGCGGCCGCTGCCGCATCGCGCGGCGGCGGCCGTGACCGAATGCCGAGCGCTCACGTCCCCGGCTTCACCAGCCCGAGCTCCGCAAACTTCTGCTCCGTGGCCACCACCGCGTTCTCATACACCTCGCCGCGCTCGACGAAGTAGTTGAAATAGCCGGCCGGCGTCTCCGGCTGGATCTCGACCAGCTCCACGGTCTTGTATTTGGGATCGGTGATGGCGCCGCTCGCGATCAGGTCGTTGATGCGCTTGAGCGCATCGACCTCGGCTTTGTAGCCGACCGAGAACCACATCTCGGTGGTCCAGTCCTGCACCTCGAACCAGTTGGCCGGCGCCTGGCCCTGCCACCCCTGGGCGAGCGGGCGGACGGCGAAGACGCGGTCGAAACCGTGCAGCTCGGAGATGATGCTGGCACGGTGATAGGCGCCGTCCATCTGTCCCTGCGGCAGCTTGGTGAAGCCGTAGAGCGACAACCACAGCGCGGCCTTGACCGCCTCCGGCGTGATCGGGCGGATGGCGCGCTCGGCCAGCACCTCGGAGGCGTAGCGCAGGTCGCGCTTCGCCGCCGATTGCCGCGCCTTGACGGCATGAGCATTGGGAACCGACTTCTCCGACGGCAGCAGCGCCCGCGCCGCCTCGTTGCCGTAGAGATAGCCGGTGCCGGTCTCGGGATCATAGGTGTTGAACACGACGCCGATCGGCGTGGCGTTGAGCGTCTCCGCCGCGTGCGCGAAGTCGGCCTCGCTGCGCACCGGGACATATTGCTGCGCCGGCCACAGCCGGTCGGCGAGGGCGTTGAACGGGCCGTCGCGCCAATCCGGCCAGGAGACGAGGCGCGCCAGCGCCTCGGCATAGGCGGGACGGAACACCCCGGGATAGCCGAACATCACCGTGCGCAACTGCGACGCCGGATCCCGGTGGCGGTCGGAGGACATCAGCTCGTTGCGCAGATCGAGACCCTGAAGCCACGCCGACAGCACCAGGATCTGGCCGGATGTCGCGGTGACGAGATCCGGCGTCACGCCCCAGGCGCGGGCCGTATCGAGGAAGCCGGCGCCATGGGCGTTCAAGCCGCCCAGCCCGGCCAGCGCAAAGGCCACACGCACGGCTTTCTCCATCAGCAGAGGGATCGGGGAATGCTACCTCAGATTGTTTCTGCGACGCAACCGGCGACGAGACGCGGCGAATTCGAACATCGAACGAAGCGACGCGTTTCGAACATGATCAACGCTCATATCCCGGCGAAACAACGGTGATTCGCGGAAACCTCGCAGCGCCAGGCGGCGGAAGGCTGCAGCCGGCGGCTGTGCGGCCCGTCACAACCTCATGTTGCGCGCGTGCATGAGGCCTCTCCTGTCGATCGGCGGTTGTCACAACCGCAAAAAGTTACATAACTTGACCGTGCGTGAGGGCAACACCTGTTGTCTATCTGCCATAGTATGGCAATGATTGGTTAACCATATTGAATTACCTTGGTTAACATGGCTCGCGGCAAACAGCCTTCTGTGTCGCATGCGCTTCCGAAGCAGCAGACGCTGCTCGATTGCTTCCTGGAAGCGCAGGCGAAGAGGACGAAGCGTCGACGGCGCTCCGCCGACGCGGCGACCAGCATCGATCCCGCCCGTCCCTTGGAGCCGACCGACGACGCCTCGTCCCGCGACGAGGCCGAACAGACGCCGGCCGAGATCAAGGCCGTCCGCGCGGTGTAAAGTCCGCGCGGCACCGCTTCGGACCGGTGCGCCCCTGCCCTCAGCTCAGCCGAGATGCTTGTGGAAGAACGCCGTGGCGCGGCCCCAGGCGAGCTCGGCGGCCGCGCGGTCGTGCACGGTCATGCGCTGCTCGTTCACGAAGGCATGCTCGGCGTCGTAGCGGTAGAGCTCGAGCGACTTGCCGGCGGCCTTCATCGCCGCCTCGAAGCCGTCCACCAGCGCCGGCGTGCACCAATCGTCCTTGTTGGCGAAATGGGCCTGCAGCGGAATCTTGACGTCGGCGGGCTTGGCTGCCTGCTCCGGCGGAATGCCGTAGAACACGACGCCCGCGGTCAGCTCAGCGATCCGGGTGGCGCCGATGATCGTCACCGCGCCGCCGAGACAGAAGCCGGTGAGGCCGACCTTGGCGCCGTTACGGGCGAGATATTGCGCGGCGCCGCGCACCGTCTGCGTGGTCGCGTCCATGAAATCGAGCGAGTTCATCTCGCGGCCTGCCGCATCCGTGTCGTGATACGGCACCACCGTGCCCTTGTAGAGATCCGGCGCCAGCGCGTTGAAGCCGGCCAGCGCGAACCGGTCGCACATGCCCTTGATCTGATCCTGCAGGCCCCACCATTCCTGGATGACGACGACGCCCGGCGCATTGCCCTGCGCCGCCTTGGCGAGATAGCCCTTGGCCTCCTGGCCGTCGGGGCGCTTGAAGCTGATGAGTGTGCCCATGATGGTCCTCCGCAATTTCTGTTTGGGACGTTGGGAATGCGGTTTACCGCAAATGCGCGTCCGGCGCGACGGGAGGGGATCGGGTTCGCTTCAACGTGACCGCCTTCGTAGCCGGATGTCGCCGCGCTCGGCCACGGGTCGCCGCGCTACACCGGCAGCGACCGTGGCGCGAACAGGATCACGGCCATGCCGGCGAGGCAGATCAGGGCGCCGGCGGCGTCCCACAGATCGGGGCGATGGTCTTCGACCAGCCAGCCCCACAGCAGCGCCGACGTGATGTAGATGCCGCCATAGGCGGCGTAGGCGCGGCCGGCGAGCGGGCTGTCGGCGAGGGTCAGCAGATAGGCGAAGCCGGCAAGCGCGACCATCCCCGGCAACAGCCATAGCGGCGAATGGCCGAGCCGCAGCCAAGCCCAGAACGCAAAGCAGCCGCCGATCTCGAGCACGGCGGCGCCTGCGAAGGCCAACAATGACGTCATTGCGTCCCCTCCTCTGCCGCGCCTCGTCAACGCTACGACGGCCAGAGCGGCCAAAAGCAAAAAAGCCCCCAGAGGGGGCTTTTTCAATCGCATGCGGCGATGGCTCGCGCTCCGCTCAATGCGCGGCGGCCCAGACCCGCTTCTTGGTGAAGTACATCAGGCCGGCGAAGATGATCAGGAAGATGAACACCTGATAGCCGAGGCGCTTGCGCGCTTCCATGTGCGGCTCGGCGGTCCACATCAGGAAGGTCGCGACGTCGTGGGCATACTGCTTCACGGTGGCCGGCGAGCCGTCGTCGAACGTCACCTGGCCGTCGGACAGCGGCGGCGGCATCTTGATCGCGTGGCCGGGGAAGTACTTGTTGTAGTACGAGCCCTCCGGGATGGTGACGCCGTGCGGCGGGGTCTCTTCATAGCCCTGCAGCAGCGCGTTGACGTAGTTCGGGCCCTGCTCCTGGAACTGGGTGAAGAAGTCGATCAGGAACCAGGGGAAGCCGCGCTTGTAGGAGCGCGCCTTGGCGATCAGCGACAGGTCCGGCGGCGCCGCACCGCCATTGGCCGCACGGGCCGCCTGCTCGTTCGGGAACGGCGCCGGGAAGTAGTCGGCGGGACGGCCCGGGCGCTCGAACATGTCGCCGGCGTCGTTCGGACCGTCCTTGATCTTGTACTCGGCGGCGAACGCGGCCGCCTGGGCGGGCGAGTAGCCCGGGCCGCCAGGCTCGGCCAGGTTGCGGAACGCCACATAGTTCAGCGAATGGCAGTTCGAGCAGACTTCCTTGTAGATCTTCAGGCCGCGCTGCACGGCGCCGCGATCGAAGGTGCCGAACGGACCTGCAAACGACCACTTCACCGACGGCGGGTTCTCCTGGCCTTCGCTGGCACGGGCATCGCCCATGCTGCCAGCGAGCAGCGACACCGCGGCGACCAGCGCAATCGCGGCCGAGGCCACCACCTTGCGGCCGGACTTCGCCAGCACGTCGTCGGCGATCGAGTTCGGCAGCGGCCGCGGCCGCTCGATGCGGGCGAGCAGCGGCAGCACGATCAGGAAGTAGGCGAAGTACAGCACGGTCAGGATACGGCCGAGCACGACGTAGACGCCCTCCGGCGGCTGCGCGCCGAGATAGCCGAGGCCGACGCAGACGACGACAAAGATCCAGAAGAACTGCTTGCCGAGCGGACGGTACTTGTTCGAGCGGGTCTTGGCCGAGTCGAGCCAGGGCAGGAACACCAGCACGATGATCGCCGCGAACATCGCGATCACGCCGGCGAGCTTGTTCGGCACCGAGCGCAGGATGGCGTAGAACGGCAGGTAGTACCATTCGGGCACGATGTGCGCCGGGGTCACCGCCGGGTTGGCCGGGATGTAGTTGTCGGCGTCGCCGAGATAGTTCGGCATGTAGAAGATGAACCAGGAATAGAAGATCAGGAAGCAGGCGACGCCGAAGAAGTCCTTGATCGTGGCATAGGGCGTGAACGGCACCATGTCCTTCTCGGTCTTCGGCTCGACGCCGGCCGGATTGTTCTGGCCAACCACGTGCAGCGCCCAGACGTGCAGCACGACCACGCCGGCGATCAGGAACGGCAGCAGGTAGTGGAGCGCGAAGAAGCGGTTCAGGGTGGGATTGCCGACGGAGTAGCCGCCCCACAGCAGGGTCACGATGCTCTCGCCGAAATAGGGCACCGCCGAGAACAAATTGGTGATGACGGTGGCGCCCCAGAAGCTCATCTGGCCCCACGGCAGCACGTAGCCCATGAAGCCCGTTGCCATCATCAGGAGATAAATGATGACGCCGAGGATCCAGAGCACCTCGCGCGGCGCCTTGTATGACCCGTAATACAGGCCGCGGAACATGTGGATGTAGACGGCAAGGAAAAACATCGACGCGCCGGAGGCATGCATGTTGCGCAGCAGCCAGCCGTAGTTCACGTCGCGCACGATCAGCTCGACCGACTTGAAGGCCATGTCGGCGTGCGGCGTGTAGTGCATCGCCAGGATGACGCCGGTGACGATCTGCACGCCCAGCATGATCGAAAGGATGGCGCCGAACGTCCACCAGTAGTTCAGGTTCCGCGGCGTCGGATAGGCAACGAAGGACGAGTGGACCAGGCCGATGATCGGAAGTCGTTGCTCGAGCCACTTCAAGGCGGGGTGGCTCGGCTGGTAGTCAGAAGGTCCACTCATGATGCGTTCCTGAAGAAATTATCTTGCACGATCGAGCGTGAGCTCAAGACAAACGTCTGCTCAGCCGATCTGGATCTTGGTGTCGGAAACGAACTGATAGGGCGGGACGGGAAGGTTGAGCGGCGCCGGTCCCTGGCGCACGCGGCCGGAAGCGTCGTACTGCGAGCCGTGGCACGGGCAGAAGAAGCCGTCGTAATTGCCTTCATGCGCGATCGGGATGCAGCCGAGATGGGTGCAGATGCCGATCACGACCAGCCACTGCTCGTGGCCGTCCTTGGTGCGGGACTGGTCGGTCGCCGGATCCGGCAGGCTCGACACCGGCACCGCGCGCACTTCCTCGACCTGCTTCTTGGTGCGGTGGGAGATGTAGATCGGCTTGCCGCGCCAGAACACCTTGATGTCCTGTCCTTCGGCGACGGGCGCGAGATCGACCTCGATCGGCGCACCGGCCGCGATGGTCGAGGCATCGGGGTTCATCTGGGAGATGAAGGGCCACAGGGCGAGCACACCGCCGACTGCCGCGGTAGCGCCCGTGGCGACGAAAAGAAAATCCCGGCGTGTCGGATGATCCGCAGTAGACGCTGTCACGATTCCAACCCTTTCTTCGTTGCAGCCGGTGGAACCGCCCCGCTCGACGTCTGACGATCTCGACCTGGGAGATCACGTGACCGGGAGATCCTGCCGGCGCCCGCGTCCCCCGCGGCGGCAGAAAACGGCTCGCTCCACCGCCCCTGGGGAACAAGCCGTCCAGAATCGTTCTATTGGCACCCTTGCGATACGAGCGCAAGCCCGCTATCGGCCCTGCAGCACGCCATGCACCAATTCCCGCTTCCGAAGCGGACTTTCAGCCTCAGTCTTAAGACCAATTCGCATGCAGATCGCGCTCTATCAGCCCGACATTCCGCAGAACACCGGAACGATTCTGCGCCTCTGCGCCTGCCTCGGGCTCGCGGCCCACATCATCGAGCCGGCGGGCTTTCCGGTGTCCGACCGCCAGTTCCGCCGCGCCGGCATGGACTATCTGGACCAGCTGAATTGGCGGCGGCACGATTCCTGGAGCGCGTTCGAGGCCTGGCGGTCCGGAGCGGGCCATCGCCTGCTGCTGCTGACGACCAGGGCCGCGACCTGCTATCTCGACGTCAGCTACCGGCCGGACGACATCCTGCTGCTCGGGCGCGAGAGCGCCGGCGTGCCGGACGGCGTGGCGGCAGCGGCCGATGCGCGGTTGCGGATTCCGCTCAAGCCCGGACTGCGCTCGCTGAACGTGGCGATGGCGGCGGCGATCGCCACCGGCGAGGCGCTGCGCCAGACCGGACAATTCGTCCAATTGCAGTCACAAGGAGCCGGAGCGTGAGCTACGCGGTGAAGGAAATCTTCATGACCCTGCAGGGCGAAGGCGCCCAGGCGGGCCGTGCCGCCGTGTTCTGCCGCTTCGCCGGCTGCAACCTGTGGAGCGGCCGCGAGGCCGACCGCGCAACCGCGACGTGCCGGTTCTGTGACACCGATTTCGTCGGCACCGACGGCACGCTAGGCGGCCGTTACGCCAATGCCGCCGACCTGGCCGCGGCCATCGCCGGGCAATGGACAGGCGGGGCGGCCGACCGCTATACGATCCTCACCGGCGGGGAGCCGCTGCTGCAGGTCGATGCCGACCTGATCGAAGCGCTCCACGCCCGCGGCTTCGCGGTCGGGGTCGAAACCAACGGTACGCTCATTCCGCCTGACGGGATCGACTGGATCTGCGTCAGCCCGAAGGCCGGCGCCGAGCTGAACCTGCGGCAGGGCCACGAGCTGAAGCTGGTCTATCCGCAGCAGGGAGCCGAGCCGGAGCGGTTCGACGGCCTCGCCTTCGAGCGCTTCTCGCTGCAGCCGATGGACGGGCCCGAGGCGGCAGCGAACACGGCGCGCGCCATCGATTACTGCCAGCATCATCCGCAATGGCGGCTCAGCCTGCAGACGCACAAGATGATCGGCATCAGATAGGACTGTGACTGACACGATGTGGGAATTGACCAAGTCGTTCACCTTCGAGGCCGCGCATACGCTGCCGATCACGACGCTCGGCGAAGCCAGCCAGGAGATCCACGGCCACTCCTTCCGCGCCGAGGTGACGTTGCGGGGCGATGCGACCAATCCCGAGACCGGCATGGTGGTGGATTTCGGCGTGCTGACGCAGCGCCTGGGCGAGATCCAGACCATGCTCGACCACAAGTTCCTGAACAAGATCGAGGCGATCGGGCTGCCGACGCTGGAGAACCTGTCGCGCTTCATCTATGAGCGCGTCCGCTCCATCGGCCATGTCACCAAGGTCAGCGTCCACCGCGACAGCTGCCGCGAGACCTGCACCTATTTCGGTCCGCAGGCCTGATCGATTGTGGTAGGACCGAACCGTAGCGACAACAGCGCTGTCACCTCCGGCTGTCATGGACTCTTGACGGCGGGGTGACCGCCAATGTGCCAGGGGGGAGCGTCCATGACCATCGCCGCCATCGAGGATCGCAAGGCCCGCGCCCGCGCCTGGTTCGAGAGCCTGCGCGACCAGATCTGCGCGGCGTTCGAGCGGCTCGAGGACGAGGCGCCGGCTGCGCTCTATCCGCGCGCACCGAGCCGGTTCGTGCGCACGCCGTGGGAGCGCACCGACCATGGCGGCGGGCATGGCGGCGGCGGCGTCATGAGCATGATGCACGGCCGGCTGTTCGAGAAGGTCGGCGTGCACTGCTCGACCGTGCATGGCGAGTTCGCCCCGGAATTCCGCAGCCAGATTCCCGGCGCCTCGGAAGACCCGCGGTTCTGGGCCTCCGGCATCTCGCTGATCGCGCATCTGTGGTCGCCGCACGTGCCGGCGGTGCACATGAACACGCGCTTCGTCGTCACGACAAAAGCCTGGTTCGGCGGCGGCGCCGATCTGACGCCGGTGCTGGACCGCCGCCGCACCCAGGAGGACCCTGACACGGTCGCCTTCCACGCCGCGATGAGAGGTGCCTGCGACGCGCACGCGGCTGTCGCCTCCTATGACAAGTACAAGCGCTGGTGCGACGAGTACTTCTACCTGCCCCACCGCAAGGAGCCGCGCGGCATCGGCGGCATCTTCTACGACCATCACGATTCCGGCGACTGGGAGGCCGACCTGGCCTTCACCCAGGACGTCGGCCGCGCCTTTCTCGCCATCTATCCCGAGCTGGTCCGGCGCAATTTTGCCGCCCCCTGGACCGAGGCGGACCGCGAGGAGCAGCTGATCCGGCGCGGCCGCTATGTGGAATTCAACCTGCTTTATGACCGCGGCACCACATTTGGGCTGAAAACCGGTGGCAATGTGGAGTCCATTCTGTCGTCGATGCCGCCTGAAGTGAAATGGCCCTGAAACCCTTGTTTGATTGACCCGTAAGCTCATTATGACCGCCGCCCTGCCCCGCGCCATGCTGATCGACATGGATGACACCATCCTGTCGGCCTATGGCCGTCCCGAGATCGCCTGGAACATCGTCGCCACCGAGTTCGCCGACGAACTCGCGCCGCATACGCCGCAGGCCGTGGCCGCCGCGATCCTGGCCTCGGCCCGCAGCTTCTGGTCGGTCGCGGGCGCGGAGTGGCGGATGAAGCTGATCCAGGCGCGGCAGGAGGTGGTGAAGGGCGGCTTCGCGGCGCTGACCAGCGCCGGCGCCGCCCTGCCGACCGAGCTCGCGATCCGCATCGCCGACCGCTTCACCGGCTATCGCGACGAGCAGATGTTCGTCTTCCCCGGGGCGCACGAGGCGATCGACGCATTCAAGGCGCGCGGCGTCAGGCTGGCGCTCGTCACCAACGGCGAGGCCGGGCAGCAGCGCGCCAAGATCGAGCGCTTCGCGCTGGCGCATCGCTTCGACCACATCCAGATCGAGGGCGAGCACGGCTTCGGCAAGCCCGAGGAGCGCGCCTATTGGCATGCGATGGAGCGGCTCGGCGTCGGCCCGGACGACACCTGGATGATCGGCGACAATCTCGAATGGGAGATCGTCGCGCCGCAGCGGCTCGGCATCTATTCGATCTGGATCGACGTCCATGGCGACGGCCTGCCCGAAGGCACCGACGTCAAGCCCGACCGCATCATCCGCTCGCTGACCGAGCTGGTGCCGGCCTGAGCGTTAGCCCGTCGTTCACCTTGACGGGACACGCGCCTTTAACCGCGCGCGCCGTTCGTGCCCTCCCCCGGTGACCTGCGGCCTGCCCGTAACCGAATCGAAATTCGCACAAGCGTCTATTCGCTGCGGGGCTTGGAGGGGAATAGGCGCCAGTCCTTGCGCGCCGCTTCGACCGATCGCAAGCCGGTTCGAGCAGCGTCGGTGTCATGGCTCTCAATCTGCCGCAGATCTCCCTGGGCGTGTCGATCAAGAACTCGCTCCTGACGTCCGTCTTCCTGCTGCTGGCGATCCTCGCCGGCGTGTCGGTCATGGCGACGATGCGGCTGTCGGCGCTGCAGGACGCGATCGAGAACATCAACCGCGACCGGCTGCCGAAGATTCACACCCTGGGTGATCTCAACGTCAGCATCGCCCACACCCATCTCGTCGCGATCCGCGCAGCCCTCTCCACCGCGGCCGAGCCACGCGCCGCGTCCGAGCAGGAGCTGAGACGCCGTACCACCGACGTCGATGCGAAGATCGCGCGCTTCCAGGACACGATCGGCACCGACGCGCCGTTGAAGATGGCGTTCGACGAGTTCGTCAACAAATGGGACCTGTACCAGAAGCAGCAGGCGGTGATGCTCGAGCCGGAGGTCGGGGCGAGCCGCGACCGCCTGGAGCATGTCGTCAACATCGAAACGCCGCCGGTCTTCCAGGCCGTGGTCGATGCAATCGGACACGGCATCAGGCTCGCCGACCATCGCGCCGACAGCGCGATCGAGAGCGCGACGCTGGATGCCCAGGTGTTTCGCCTGGTGCTGTGGTCGGTCAACGGCGTCAGCGTGCTGATCGGGCTGGCGACGCTGCTGTTCGTCGTCCACGATGTCTCGATGCCGATCTTCCGCATCACCCGCAGCATGGAGGCGATCGCCAGGGGCGAGCTGCAGACCGAGATTCCCTATGCCGGCCACAGCAACGAGCTCGGCATGATGGCGCGGGCGCTGGCCGTGTTCCGCAAGAGCCTGGTCGAGAACGAACGCCTGAACGCGGCGACACGAACCCTCTCGGAGCTCAGCGAATGGCTGCAGTCGGCCAAGTCCGAGAGCGAGCTCTACGGAATGATCTCGACCGTGCTCGGCGGACTGATGCCGGAATGCACGGGCGCGCTCTACATCTACGCCGACAGCCGCGACGTGCTCGAACTGGCCGCCGAATGGAACGGCACGCTGCCCACCCGGACCCTGCACCCCGACGATTGCTGGAGCCTGCGCCGCGGCCATGTCTACGTCCATGGCACGAGCGAGGTCGAATTCCGCTGCGACCACGTGCACCACGAGACCAATGAGAACTACTGCTGCATCCCGATCCTGGCCCATGGCGAGACCGTCGGACTGCTGCACGTCGCCTACAATTTCGACGACCGCGACACCGCGGCCGAGGCCAAGGCGCGCTTCGCCGATCGGGCTCGTCTCGCGCTCGCCTGCGCCGAGCACCTGTCGATTGCCATCGCCAACATGAAGCTGCGCGAAGGCCTGCGTGACCAGTCGCTACGCGATACGCTGACCGGGCTGAACAATCGCCGCTATCTGATCGAGACGGCACGCCGCGAACTGCTGCGCGCCGCGCGCAATCAGACGCCGCTGAGCGTGGTGACCTTGGACATCGACCACTTCAAGTCGTTCAACGACAATCACGGTCACGAAGCCGGCGACACCGTGCTGCGCCATGTCGGAGAGATCCTCAAGACCACGTTCCGCGGCGACGACGTGCCCTGCCGCCTCGGCGGCGAGGAGTTCGTCGTCATGCTGCCGAACTGCGGAATCGAGGAGGCCGCGCTGCGCGCGGAGGAGCTGCGCGCCCGCGTCGAGGCGCTCAACATCAGCTATGGCGAGGGCATGCTGCCGCGAGTGACGATCTCGGTCGGCGTCGCCGCCTATCCCGAGGCCGGCCTCGACCTGACGGAGATCCTGCGCGTCGCCGACGGCGCGCTGTACCGCGCCAAGCACAAGGGCCGCAACCGGGTCGAGCTCGCCTCCGGCGGCATGGTGCCGCCGCTCGACGAGGTGACGAACCGGGCCGTCGCCGCGCTCGATGCCATCGTGGCACGTGCGGAGACCGACACCATCACGCCATCCGATCGGGAGACGGGCCAGCAGGTGGCCTGACGCCGGAAAGCTACCCCGCCGGCAGCAGGTGTCGCAGCGCCGACGCGATCATCACGCCGCCGCCGGTGATGACGGCGGCATCGAGGATGGCCGCGTGGATGTGCACCGGCATGCGGGCGACGAAGGCCTTGGCAAGGAACGCGCCGGGCACCGCGACCGCGCCGATCAGCAGCGCGAAGGCCAGCACTTGCGCCGTGACGACGCCTGCCAAACCGAACACCGAGATCTTGATGACGCCCGTCGCGACCGAGATCATCGCGTCGGTGGCGATGACCGCGGCGCCTTCGAGGCCGGCGGCCATCAGCAGCGACAGCAGGATCACGCCGGAGCCGGAGGTGCCGCCGACCAGCACGCCATAACCGACCGCGCCGGCAGCAAGCCCGCCATTGCCGATCCTGACCTCGCGCTTGCGCAGGATCCGCCGCAGCGGAACGCTCATGATCAGCATCGTGCCGATCACGAAGGCCGCGCCGGCATTGGTCAGCCGGGTGTAGCCGTAGGCGCCGAGCGCCGTCGTGAGCGCGGCTGCCGCGATCACGATTCCGGCGCGGGTACGGTCGGCATGGCTGACATAGGCGACGACACGGCTGAGATTGGTGAGAATCGCCGAGATCGCGATGATCGGCACCACCGGCTCGGCCCCGACCATCGGCACCAGCACGAGCGGCATGAGGGCGCCCGTGCCGTAGCCGGCAAGACCGCCGATGATGGAAGCGAACAGAGCGACGGAAGCGACGAGCAGGAGTTGCAGCAGCGAAATGTCGGCAAAGCCTGCCAGAAAATTCATGAACGTCCGTCGCGGTTGACGCGCGCCGCCGCCTGGTCGGCGATCGCGTTCAGAGATGCCTCGTCGAGCGGAAAGTCCGCCGCGAGCCAGGCATCTTCTGCGAGGGTGAGCACATGACCAAGAAGCGGTCCCTCCGCAACCCCTCGCGCGATGAAATCGGCCGCCTTCAACGGCAATTTCGGCGGCGTGAAGCGCTGCGGCAACAGCGCACGCTCGCGCCAGCGCCGGTCGTCGCGATCGCGCGCCCGCGCCCAGCCGAGCATCAGCCGGTCGCGATAGACGGTCTCGCCGAGACGATACAGCAGACGCCGGACCCGCGCCTCGTCGGCGGAAGCGAACCGCCACCAGCGATGGCCCATGCCGTCGAGCGCCTTGGTCTCGGCATTGGAGAGCTTCAGTCTGACGCCGAGACGGCGCGCATCCTCGGTCACGGCGACCGCAAGCGCAGCGAGACGGCGGACCGCGTTCGGCGGCAGCTCCAGCTCGCGCTCGATGCCGATCATCGCGGCGAACGGACCGAGATAGGCGACACCGCCGAGGATCGCCGTCAGCAACCCGCCATCCGCCATCGCCGTGACCGCGCCGACCGCGCCGTCGGTGACGAGCAGCTTCAGCATCTCCATGCGCACGCGCTCGGCCGACAGGGAGGCGAACCCGGCACGGCCGGCGATGCAGGCCAGATAGCCGTCGCGATCAGGGGCGCCATGACCGAATGCCGAATGGATGCGGAAGAAGCGCAGGATGCGTAAGTAATCCTCGGCGATGCGCTGGGCGGGATCGCCGATGAAGCGCACGCGGCGCTGGGCGATGTCGGCGAGGCCGCCGACGTGATCATGCACCACGCCATCGGGCCCGACGGACAGCGCATTGATGGTGAAGTCGCGCCGGTGCGCGTCGCCGACCCAGTCGCGGCCGAACTCGACCTTGGCCTTGCGGCCGAAGGTCTCGGTGTCCTCGCGCAGGGTGGTGACCTCGAACGGATGCCCCTCGAGCACGAGGGTCACGGTGCCATGGTCGATGCCGGTCGGCACGCTCTTGATCGACGCCGCCTTGGCGCGCCGGAGCACCTCCGCCGGCAGCGCCGTGGTCGCGATGTCGATGTCGCCGATGGCGATGCCGAGCAGCGCATTGCGCACGGCGCCGCCGACCACCCGCGCCTCCTCGCCGTCGCAATTGAGCAGCGCAAGCACGCGCGCGGCGGGACCAGACGAGAGCCAGGGCGCGTGCAGCACCCGCGCGCCGGTCATTTCTCGACCCCTGGAACGAGCCTGCCGTTCTCGACATGAGCGGGGACGTAGGTCGAACGCGGCGGCGCGCCGGAGAATTCGGCGACCAGGACCAGACTTGCAATCACCAACACCAGCGCCGCCACCGTCAATTTTGTGATCAGATGAAAGGGCCAGCTGGCCGGCACCAACAGCCCCGATTTGGTCGCGAGCAAGAACAACACATAAACCGCAAAAGGAATGAGGAAAATTCCGATTTCCGTCAACACGCCACGGATCATGGCCGGCATATCCGTTCGTACAAGACCCGAAGGATGCCGGCTGTGGCGCCCCATATGTAGCGCTCGGCGAACGGCATCGCGTAATACGAGCGCTCCATGCCGCGAAACTCCTTGGAATGCAGCTGATGATTGGCGGGGTCCATCAGGAAGGCCAGCGGCACCTCGAAGGCGTCGTCGACCTCGCCCTCGTTGATCTTGAGCGTGAATCCGGGCCGCACCCGCGCCACCGTGGGCAGGATGCGGAAGCCGAAGGCGGTGCCGTAGACGTCGAGATAGCCGATCGGGTCGACGAAGCTGCGGTCGAGCCCGACCTCCTCCTCGGCCTCGCGCAGGGCGGCATCGAGCGGCGAGGCATCGGTGACGTCGATCTTGCCGCCGGGAAAGGCGATCTGTCCGGCATGGCTCGAGAGGTTCGGCGAGCGCTGGGTCAAAAGGACCGTCGGCTCGGGATGGTCGACCACCGGGATCAGCACTGCCGCGGGGCGGATCGGCTGCTCGCGGGAGATGATCTCGAGCATGCGGTCGGTGCCGGAATCTCCGCTGGCCGGAATGACATCGGGATCGAGCAGGGCCTGCGGAACGTCGAAGCCCAGCCGCGCGCGGCCCCGCGCGAAGAAATCCGCTGAATTGAGCACAGCGGCGGCCCCGTTCCTCACCATGGGCTGGTTCAAAGCGCCGCCCTCACCTCTTCTGCATCGGCCATGGGGAAGAACGCGCCGCCGGACCCCACGCCGAACATGACACGCCCATCGATCATCCGCTCCTCACCCATGTCAACAAGCTCGTAGTAGAGCGCCCGCGTCACCTTGGCCCAGAGATCGGCTCGCACATGCAGATAGGGCGTCAGGCCGCCGCTCTCGCCGGGCTCGAAGCGCAGGCGGTGCTCGGCATCGCACCCGACCCAGTCGTCGACATTGGTGCGGAAATGCAGCGACGGCCCGCGCGCATCGCTCTCCGTCCGCATTTCTACGGCCGTGAAGGGGACATCATCGACGCGGATGCCGACCTTCTCCACCGGCGTGACCAGGAAATAGCGATCACCCTCGCGCTTGAGGATCGTCGAGAACAGTCGCACCAGCGCCGGCCGACCGATTGGCGTGCCCATGTAGTACCAGCTACCATCACCGCCGATTCGCATGTCGAGATCGCCGCAGAATGGCGGATTCCACAAATGCACCGGCGGCAGTCCTCTTGCGGATGTGCCAGCCTGCGTTGCCGCCGACGTCAGCCGATCGAGTCCGTTGACGGTGCCGAGTGCGTTGTCGGTGGTCTGCCCTTGCTTCGCCATGGTTTGCCTTGAGTTTGCGTCCACCTTGGCACGATTGGTGCAAGATTCCATCGCCGTCGTCTGTGCAAAAGTTCCTGGCGGCCCTGCAGGTCATGTAAGGTCGCCATAACGTGATGCCGTCAATACCCCGTAATGCCGATAATATGGGGATAGTTTAACTCAACGAATACAGCGCCTTCGCATAGATTGGCATCCGCTTCCCCGGCAAACTGGAGCGGAACGTCCGTCCGAAAGTCGAAGACGCGGGGCAGAAGGAGCGACGGGAATGGCTGAGAGTGCCGAGAAGCTCGAGGATGCGATCGTCCGGTCGGCCGAACAGGTCTCCGGCCAGATCCGAGCGGCAAAGGATGCGATCTCCAGCGTCATCTTCGGCCAGGACCGCGTGGTGGAAAACACGCTGGTGACCATCCTGTCCGGCGGCCACGCGCTGCTGATCGGCGTCCCCGGCCTTGCCAAGACCAAGCTGGTCGAGACCCTGGGCGTCACGCTCGGCCTCGATGCCAAGCGCATCCAGTTCACGCCCGACCTGATGCCGTCGGACATCCTCGGCGCCGAGGTGCTCGACGAGAGTGCCGGCGGCAAGCGCTCGTTCCGCTTCATCGCCGGCCCGGTGTTCGCGCAACTCCTGATGGCGGACGAGATCAACCGCGCCAGCCCGCGCACGCAGTCGGCGTTGCTGCAAGCCATGCAGGAGCAGCACATCACGGTTGCAGGCGCCCGCCATGACCTGCCCAAGCCCTTCCACGTCCTCGCGACCCAGAATCCGCTGGAGCAGGAAGGAACCTATCCGCTGCCCGAGGCTCAGCTCGACCGCTTCCTGATGGAGATCGACGTCGACTATCCCGATCGTGACGCCGAGCGCCGCATCCTGTTCGAGACCACCGGCGCCGAGGAGAGTGCCGCCAAGGGCGCGATGACGGCGGACGCACTGATTGCGGCGCAGCGGCTGGTGCGGCGGCTGCCGGTCGGCGATTCCGTCGTCGAGGCGATCCTGTCGCTGGTCCGCTCGGCGCGTCCCGGTCCGGAGGCCGGCGAGGCCGGCAAGCTGATCGCCTGGGGCCCCGGTCCGCGCGCCAGCCAATCGCTGATGCTCGCGGTGCGCGCGCGCGCGCTGCTCGACGGCCGCCTCGCGCCCTCGATCGACGACGTGCTCGATCTCGCCGAGCCCGTGCTGAAGCACCGCATGGCGCTGACCTTCCCGGCGCGCGCCGAGGGACGCACCATTCCGGACGTGATCCGGCAACTGAAGAGCCGGATTGGCTGATGGCCGCAGCGACAGGGCACGCCGACAAGGAGATTCTCGCGATACGGCGTGCCGATGGCGAAAGCCGAACGCTCGCGGCGTCACTGCCGCGGCTGGTGCTGGAAGCGCGCCAGATCGCCGCCAATGTGATCCACGGCCTGCATGGACGGCGGCGTGCCGGCTCCGGCGAAAGCTTCTGGCAATATCGCCGCTTCGTTTCCGGCGAGCCGTCGCAGCGCGTCGACTGGCGCCGCTCCGCGCGCGACGATCATCTCTATGTCCGCGAGCAGGAATGGGAGGCGGCGCACACGGTGTGGATCTGGCCGGACCGCTCGCCCTCGATGGCCTTCGCGTCGAAGGGCGCGCGCGACAGCAAGCTCGAGCGCGCCCTGATCGTGACCTTCGCCCTGGCCGAACTGCTGGTCGCCGGCGGCGAGCGCGTCGGTATTCCCGGCCTGATCAATCCGACCGCGAGCCGCAACGTGATCGACCGCATCGCGCAAGCGATGCTGCACGATGAGACGGTCAGGCCGAGCCTGCCGCCGTCCTTCGTCCCCTCGGCGCTCGCCGAGATCGTCGTGCTGTCGGACTTCTGGTCGCCGATCTCGGAGATCAGCACCATGCTGGCCGGCCTGTCCGCATCGGGCGCACACGGCACGATGGTCCAGGTGGTCGATCCCGCCGAGGAGACCTTCCCCTATTCCGGCCGCGTCGAGTTCGTCGAGCCGGAAGGCGGCGAGGTGATCACCGCCGGCCGCGCCGAGAGCTGGGCGCAGGACTACGTCGCCCGCGTGGCGCTGCATCGCGACCAGATCCGCGCCGAGACCGGCAGGCTCGACTGGCTGTTCACCACCCACACCACCAGCCGCTCGGCCGCCGAGCTGCTGCTGTTCCTGCACGCCGGCATGACGACCGCGAAGGTCGGCGCGCGCGGCGGCGTCAAAGTGGGCGCTGGCCCCGGAGGGCTCGGCGCATGATGGGCCTGCCGCTGTCGTTCGCCGAACCGCTGCTGCTGACCGGCCTCGTCAGCCTGCCGGTGCTGTGGTGGCTGCTGCGGGTGATGCCGCCGCGGCCGCGCCGGATCGAGTTTCCGCCGACCCGCCTCCTGTTCGACATCACGCCCAAGGAAGAGACACCGTCGCGCTCGCCCTGGTGGCTGACCCTGCTGCGGCTGATCGCGGCGGCGCTGGTGATCTTCGCCGCGGCCGGTCCGATCTGGAATCCGCGCACCGAGGCCGTCGGCAGCAAGGCGCCGCTGGTGCTGCTGCTCGACGACAGCTGGAGCGCGGCCGCAAGCTGGGACACCCGCATCAGGGCCGCCGACGAGATCATCGCCAATGCCGATGCCGACCGCCGCGGCGTCGCGCTGCTGCCGCTGTCGGAGCCCGCGCGTGACCTCACCTTGATGGCGGCCGGCGCGGCGCGCGTCGCGCTGCGCCAGATCACGCCCAAGGCCTACACGACCGAGCGCGCCGATGCGCTGCCGCAGCTCGATCGCTTCCTGAAGGCGACCGGCGATGCCGAGATCATGTGGTTCTCCGACGGCGTCGATCCCGGCCGCGGCAGCGAGTTCGTGACGGGTCTCGCCAAGACCATCGGCGACCGCAGCCTGACGGTGTTCGAAGGCGGCACGCCCTCGCCGCTGGCGCTCGCCGGTGCTGAGAACGCCGCCGCCAAGATGACGGTGAAGGTGCTGCGCGCCGATCTCTCCGTTCCCGGTGGCATCGTCCGCGCGCTCGATGCCAAGGGCTCGCCGCTCGGCGAGGCACAATTCAGCTTCGCCGCCGGCGCGCACGACGCCGAGGCGAGCTTCGACCTGCCCGTCGAGCTGCGCAACGACATCACCCGGCTGGAGATTGCGGGCGAGCGCTCGGCCGGAGCCGTGCAGTTGCTCGACAAGCGCTGGCGCCGCCGCGCCGTCGGCATCGTCTCCGGCGCCACCAGCGACACCGCGCAGCCGCTGCTCGCCCCGACCTTCTACCTCACCCGCGCGCTGTCGCCGTTCGCCGATCTCCGGCTCGGCGACCGCGGTGCGCCGCAGCAGGTCATCACGCAATTCCTCGACCAGAAGGTGCCGATGATCGTGATGGCCGATGTCGGCACGCTGTCTCCGGAGCTGCGCGACCGGCTCAATGGCTGGATCGAGAACGGCGGCGTGCTGGTCCGTTTCGCCGGACCGCGCCTCGCGCAAGGCGACGACGATCTCGTGCCGGTCAAGCTGCGCCGCGGCGGCCGCACGCTCGGCGGCAGCCTGACCTGGGAGAAGCCGCAGCATCTGGCAGCGTTTGCTGCCGACGGCCCGTTCGCCGGCATCACTGTCCCGAGGGACGTCACCGTCAACCGCCAGGTCCTCGCCGAGCCCGACGCCGTGCTGGCGACCAAGAGCTGGGCATCGCT
Organism: Bradyrhizobium sp. HKCCYLRH2015; assembly: GCF_051168215.1. Taxonomy (NCBI): domain Bacteria; kingdom Pseudomonadati; phylum Pseudomonadota; class Alphaproteobacteria; order Hyphomicrobiales; family Nitrobacteraceae; genus Bradyrhizobium; species Bradyrhizobium sp. HKCCYLRH2015. The sequence goes on from NZ_JBNPUO010000006.1 coordinate 161,506, forward strand.
GGAGGACGGCACGCCGCTCGTCACCGGCGAGCATCGCGGCAAAGGCGTGATCGCGCTGTTCCACGTCAGCGCGGACATGCGCTGGTCCGATCTGCCGATGTCCGGCGCGATGGTCGAGATGCTCCGCCGCATCGTCGACATGTCCGGCTACACCTCGACGCCGGGACCGGGTCCCGCTGGCGAGACCGCCAAGGCCACGCTGGCACCGCTGCACATCCTCGACGGCTTCGGCGCCTTCGGACCGCCGCCTTCGACCGCCAAGCCGCTGCCGGCCGATTTCAACGACCGGGCTTCGCTGGATCATCCGCCCGGATTCTATGGCCCAGCCGAGGGACCCACCGCAGTGAACACGCTGAGCCCCGCCGATCGCATTCTTCAGCTCGACACGTCGGCGCTGCGCGCCAACCGCGCCAGCTACACCACCGCCGAGCCGCGCGATCTCCGGGGCATCCTGCTGTCGACCGCACTGCTGCTGTTCCTGATCGACGCGGTCATCGTCGCTCTCCTCGGCGGCGCGCTGGCCTCGCTCGCACGGCGGCGACGCGCGGCACCCGCGTCCATCGCGCTTGCGGTGCTTGCAACCGGCGCCCTGCTCGCCGTCGCAATGCCGACCACCGCGCGCGCCGATGCGGCAAGCGATGATTTCGCGATGCGCGCGGTGTCGCAGACGCGGCTTGCCTATGTCGTGACCGGCAATGCCGACGTCGATTCCATCGTCAAGGCCGGGCTGACCGGACTGACCTTGTTCCTGGCGCAGCGAACGGCGCTCGAAGCCGGCGATCCCGTCGGCGTCGATCCCGCCCATGACGAGCTTGCCTTCTTCCCGCTGATCTACTGGCCGATCGTGCCGGGCGTGCCGAAGCCGCCGCAGGACGCGATCAACAAGATCGATGCCTACATGAAGCAGGGCGGCACAGTGATCTTCGATACCCGCGACGCGGTCGAGGCGCCCCCCGGCGAGAACGGCGCGCAGCAGACCCCGGGCATGCAGTCGCTGCGCGAGATCCTGTCGTCGCTCGATGTGCCCGAGCTCGAGCCGGTGCCGCGCGAGCACGTGCTGACCAAGACGTTCTACCTGCTGCGCGACTTCCCCGGCCGCTTCACCACAGGACAGACCTGGGTCGAGGCGCTGCCGAAGGACGAGGACGAGGACAGCGCCTCGCGCCCGGCGCGCGGCGGCGACGGTGTCTCGCCGATCATCATCACCTCCAACGATCTGGCCGGTGCCTGGGCCATCCGCCCCGACGGCCAGGCCATGCTGCCGATGGTTCCGGGCGAGCCGCGGCAGCGCGAATTCGCCTTCCGCGCCGGCGTCAACATCGTGATGTACACGCTGACCGGCAACTACAAGGCTGATCAGGTGCACGCACCGGCGCTGATCGAACGGCTCGGGCAATGATGCCAGTTATGCGCGTTGATCGCGCCAAAACCTCCACCATCATGCCCGGGCTTGTCCCGCCTGCGCGGCCGAAGCCGCTTCGGCGCGGCGAAGGCCCGGGCATCCACGTCCAACCTTTCATGCGGCTCGACGTGGATGGCCGGGACAAGCCCGGCCATGACGAAGCCAGCGAGTTTGCCTCATGAACTACGGCATCGCGTTCACACCTCTGGTCCCGCCGATCGTGCTGTGGCTCGCGATCGGCGCGATCGTCGTCATCGCGGCGCTGCTGTTGCTCGGCCGCTCGCGTTCGGCCTGGATCCGCGTCACCGCGCTGGCCTTGATCGCGCTCGCGCTGGCCAATCCGCAGTTCACGCGCGAGGACCGCGAGCCGCTGAGCTCGGTCGCCGCCGTCGTGGTCGACAAGAGCCCGAGCCAGAATTTCGGTGACCGCAACAAGCAGACCCAGGCGGCCCAGGAGTCGCTGGTCGACAGCCTGAAGAAGATCAAGGGCCTCGAGGTCCGCGTGGTCGATGCCGGCCAGGCGGACGGCGAGACCGACGGCACGCATCTGTTCAGCGCGCTGACATCGGCCCTGTCGGACGTCCCCGTCGATCGGGTCGCGGGCGCCTTCATGATCACTGATGGCCGCGTGCACGACATTCCCGGCAACCTCGCCGCGCTCGGCTTCCAGGCTCCGCTGCAGGCCCTGATCACGGGCCAGAAGGCCGAGCGTGACCGCCGCGTCGCGATCACCGCGGCCCCTCGTTTCGGCATCGTCGGCCAGCCCCAGACCATCAGCTTCCGGCTCGATGATCAGGGCATCGCGGGCGCCAGCGCGAAGGTCGTGATCCGCCGCGACGGCGAGGTCATCAGCGAGCGCACCTTGACCAGCGGCCAGGCTGCCAATGTCGACGTCGACGTCAAGCACGAAGGTCAGAACATCGTCGAGATCGAAGCCTCGCCGCTCGACAACGAGCTGACCCTCGTCAACAACCGCGCGGTGGTCTCGATCGATGGCGTCCGCGACAAGCTGCGCGTGCTGCTGGTGTCGGGCGAGCCGCATTCGGGCGAGCGTACCTGGCGCAACCTGTTGAAGTCAGACGCCAGCATCGATCTCGTCCACTTCACGATCCTCCGGCCACCGGAGAAGCAGGACGGCACCCCGATCAACGAGCTGTCGCTGATCGCGTTTCCGACCCGCGAGCTGTTTCAGCAGAAGATCAACGAATTCCAGCTGATCATCTTCGACCGCTATGCCCGCCAGGGCGTGCTGCCGGTCGCCTATTTCGACAACATCGCGCGCTACGTGCGCAATGGCGGCGCGGTGCTGGTCTCGGCCGGCCCGGACTACGCCTCCAACACCAGCATCTGGCGCACACCGCTCGACTCGGTGCTGCCCGCCGAGCCGGTCGGCGTCACCGAGAAGCCGTTCTATGCGCATCTGTCCGACGCCGGCAAACGGCATCCGGTGACGCGCGGCCTCGAAGGCTCGGGCTCCGAACCGCCGCGCTGGAGCCGCTTCTTCCGCACCGTCGAGACGCGCAATGCGGTCAGCCCGCCGGTGATGACCGGCGCCGACGGCAAGCCGCTCTTGCTGCTGTCGCGCTTCGGCGCCGGCCGCGTCGCGCTGCTGCTATCCGACCACATCTGGCTGTGGGCGCGCGGCTACGAGGGCGGCGGTCCGCATCTCGACCTGCTCCGACGCACGTCGCACTGGCTGATGCAGCAGCCTGACCTGGATGAGGAGGCGCTGCGACTCCAGATCCAGGGCAAGGATCTCGCCGTCATCCGCCAGACCATGGGCGACACCGTGCCGCCGGTCACCGTGACTTCGCCGTCCGGCCAGACGCGTGAGCTGACGTTGAGCCAGGGCGATCCCGGCGAATGGCGCGCGACCTTGCCGGCCAACGAGCTCGGCCTGTGGCAGGCCACGGACGGCACCTTGAAGGCGCTCATCAATGTCGGCCCGACCAATCCGAAGGAATTCTCCGAGGTCACTTCGACCACCGAGACGCTGAAGCCGCTGGCACAGGCCACCGGCGGCGACGCCCGCCGCATCGCCGACGGATCCGGCATCGACATGCCGCGCATCGTCCCCGTCAGGTCATCGACGCTGTTCAGCGGCGACGGCTGGATGGGCGTGCGGATGCGCGACGCCAGCGTCGTCAAGGGCGTCGGCGTGCTGCCGATGTTCGCCGGCGTGATCGGCCTGTTGCTGCTGCTCGGCGCGCTCGCCGCCACCTGGGTGCGCGAGGGTCGCTGACACAACGACACGAGCACGCGCCACCGCCTCGTGCGACGTGGCGCGAAGGGCACAGCGACGGGGATTCCACCCGCCGTCGCAGTGCGCTGATTGACAGGTGTGAAGCCCCCTTGCGATGTTACATTGTAACAACGGCTGATCATCCTCCCAGCCGAACGGGGTGGCCTATTCACATGAGGCCGATTTACATGAGCCAGAGCTGGCGATGAGCTGGTTTCGCGCGAACATCAAGGATGTCTCGCGGCTGGCGCTGTTTGCGCTGGTGCTGCAATTCGCGCTCGCGTTCGGCCACGTTCATTGGCTCTCCGCGCAGGCGCTGGGCGGCGGCCGTCTCACGACGGCGCAGGCCCATACCGGCTCCTCTCCCGCAAGCCAGGACCCCGACCAGCAGCCATCCGCTGACGGCTGCGCCATCTGCGCCGTCATGGCGATGGCGCAGTCGATCCTGCTGTCACCGGCGCCCGTTCTGACGCCTCCTGAAGCGGTCGCATTCCGGCTGCCCGATGCGATCACCGCCACTGTCGCGGCCGTCGTCGTCGACACCGCCTTCCAGCCGCGCGCTCCTCCCACCGCCTGATCTGAGCCGCTCGAAACGCTGCCCCGCTGCGCGAGCGCACGGCGGCCGCGTGCAGGAATGGGTCCGTCGCAACCCGACGGCAGGCGCATCCCGCCAGCAACGAAAGACGTGGGACGCCTGATCAGGATCAGGAATTGAAAGATGTTGTCGAGAGCCTTGATGTCGGGCTGCAGCGCCGCAGCCATGTTGTGCGTTTTGAGTGCGCCCGCGCGCGCTGACGATCCGGCGAAGCCGGCGGCCGAACTGCCCGAGGTCACAGTGACCGCACCGAGCCCGATCCGTGCCCGCAAGCCGGTGGTGCCGCGGCCCAATCCCACCGCGCGCGTGGCGCGCAGCGGCCCACGCACGCCGGCGCCCGCGCGCGAGGCACAGACCGCGCCGCCCCCGCCGCAGCAGGGCGTGACGCCCATCATCACCGACCAGTTCGCGACCGTCACGGTGGTGCCGAACGAGGAGCTGCGCCGCTCCGGCGCGGCAACGCTCGGCGATCTCCTGAATTCCAAGCCGGGCATCACCGGCTCGAGCTTCGCGCCGGGCGCATCGAGCCGGCCGATCATCCGCGGCCTCGACGTCAACCGCGTCGGCATCGTCGAGAACGGCATCGGCGGCGGCGGTGCGTCCGATCTCGGCGAAGATCATTTCGTGCCGATCGATCCGCTCACCAGCGACCAGATCGAGGTCGTCCGCGGCCCCGCGGCGCTGCGCTACGGCTCGACCTCGATCGGCGGCGTCGTGAGCGCCACCAACAACCGCATTCCCAATGCGGTGCCGACCTGTTCGACAGCGCCGTTCCAAACCTATGGCCTGCCGGCGAGCGCGCCGGCCGTGGGCAGCGCGCCTTGCGTCACCGCGGAAACGCGCACCTCGTTCAGCTCGGTCGACCGCGGCGTCGAGGGCGGCGTGCTGCTCGATGCCGGCGGCGGCAATTTCGCTGTCCATGCCGATGCCTACGGCCGCAAGACCGGCGACTACTCCATTCCCGGCTACCCCTATCTGTTCGACCAGACCCGCCCGGTGAACGGCCGGCAGCCGAACTCCGCCGTGCAGAACGATGGCGCCTCGCTCGGCGGCAGCTACTTCTTCTCAGGCGGCTTCGTCGGCGCTGCGATCACGCAGACCGATGCGCTCTACCATATCCCCGGCATCGACGGCGCCGACAGCCGGACCCGGATCGACGCGCACCAGACCAAGATCACCGCCAAGGGCGAGTACCGCCCGGACTCCGCGGCGATCGATGCCATCCGCTTCTGGGCCGGTGCGACCGACTATCGGCACAACGAGATCGGTCTCGCCGATGTCACCGATCCGACCACCGACGGCGTGCGGCAGACCTTCACCAATCGCGAGCAGGAAGCGCGCGTCGAGATGCAGATGATGCCAGTCAATCTGCGCTTCGCGACGCTCACGACCGCCTACGGCGTGCAGGCCGGACACCAGGAGCTGAATGCGCCGAGCCCCGACAATCCCGGCTCGGTGTTCAACGGACTGTTCGGCCCCAACACCAACAACCGCGTCGCCGGCTACGTCTTCAACGAGTTCGCCTTCACACCGGCGACCAAGGCGCAGGTCGCAGCCCGCATCGAGCACGTCTCATTGAACGGCTCCACGCCGAACTTCCCGGTCGACTATCTGCCGGACGGCACGCCACAGGCCAACATCGCCCGCAATCCGTCGTACACGCCGAAGAGCGCCAGCGTCGGCCTGTTGCAGAACCTGCCGGGCGATCTCGTGGCGAGCGTCACCGCGCAATATGTCGAGCGCGCGCCGAAGCCAGCCGAGTTGTTCTCGCGCGGCGGCCATGATGCGACCGCAACCTTCGACATCGGCAATCCGAACCTGACCATCGAGACGGCCAAAACCGTCGAGGCCGGACTGCGCAAGGCCACCGGCCCTTTCCGCTTCGAGGCCACCGCCTACTACACGCAGTTCAGCAACTTCATCTATCGGCGGCTGACCGGCGTGATGTGCGGCGACGATTTTGCCTCCTGCGGCACCACCGGCACCGAGCTGAACCAGGCGGTCTACTCGCAGCGCAACGCGCTGTTCCGCGGCTTCGAGTTCCAGAGCCAGTTCGATGTCGCTTCGCTCGGCACCGGCATCTGGGGCATCGAGAACCAGCTCGACGTCGTCCGCGCCACCTTCGCGGACGGCACCAATGTGCCGCGGATTCCGCCGATGCGCGTCGGCGGCGGCCTGTTCTGGCGCGATGCCAACTGGCTGACCCGCATCAATCTGCTGCACGCCTTCGCGCAGAACGATATCGCGCCGATCGCGGAGACGCCGACGCCAGGCTACAACCTGCTCAAGGCCGAGGTCAGCTACCGGACCAAGCTCAACCCGAACATGTTCGGCGCGCGCGAGATGCTGGTCGGCCTCGTCGGCAACAATCTGCTCAACGAGAAGATCCGCAACTCGGTCTCCTACACCAAGGACGAGGTGCTGCTGCCCGGCATCGGCGTGCGGATCTTTGCCAATCTGAAGTTCTGATTGCGAATTCGGTGGGGCGTGGAGGAAAGCAACCTGCGCTCCCCCTCGTCATTGCGAGGACCGAAGCGACGAAGCAATCCAGATTTCCGTCGGGAGTCTGGGTTGCGTCGCTTCGCTCGCAATGACGGAAAACGTCAGCGCGCGTAATCCCAATCGGGCCGGATCGCGCCCTCGACGCCCTCGAACGCGCCCTCGATCAGCTCGTTCACCAGCAGCCGGTTGTAGTCCACCGGTCCCGGCATGATCGCCCTGCCCTTCGGCACCGGCTTGAAGCCGACGCGCGTGTAGTAGGCCGCGTCCCCCACCAGCAGTATCAAGCGGTGGCCCTGCGCCCGCGCGTCCGCGACCGAACGCTCCATCAGCATGCGGCCGATGCCGTGCTTGCGGAACGGCGGCTCGACCGTCAGCGGCCCGAGCATCAGCGCCTTGGTGTCGCCGACGCAGATCGGCAGTTGCCGCACCGAGCCGACCAGCAAAGTGCCGATATGAGCGGTGAACGACAATGCGAGCAGATGATCGACATGCTCGCGTAAGCGGTAGGCGCTCAGCACGAAGCGGCCGGGGCCGAAGGTGCGCTCATGCAGCCGCTCGATCGCCTGCGCGTCGCCCGGCTTTTCGGCGGAGATCGTAATGGACAGGTCACTCATGTGGGGTGGCGAGATAGCATTCTGGAGCGGCGCGGTCCATGGGCGGGCCGTCCACGTGTTGACAGCATTCTCCCGCTCCGGGGGGCACCGATGCTAATTTTCTGAGCATTCGCGCGGCATGACCGAAGATTGTGCTAAGATGTCAAGTTTCCGGAGCTGCCCTCGCTTAACCTGTCCCAGGTCATGAGCGTTGTGGTCGCCGTCGCGGCCGCTTGGACCGCTCTCACGAGCAGCAGGTCGAAGATGACGGGTGCGTTCAGGTCGCGCCATCGCGGCGAAACTCATGTGTTCGATGATCTCAAGACGCTGCTGGCCTGCGCCTCGCCGCGCCGGTCCGGCGATGAGCTGGCTGGCATCGCAGCCGACAGTGCCGCGCGGCGGGTTGCGGCGCGGATGGCGCTCGCCGACGTGCCGCTGCGGCGTTTCCTCGACGAGCCGCTGATTCCCTATGAGAGCGACGAGGTCACGCGCCTCATCCTCGACAGCCACGATGCCGCCGCATTCGCGCCCGTCGCATCGCTGACCGTCGGCGAATTGCGCGAATGGCTGATGTCCTGGGAGGCGGATGCCGGCCGGCTGGCCGCCCTCGCGCCGGGACTGACGCCGGAGATGGTGGCCGCGGTCTCCAAGCTCTGCGGCAATGGCGATCTCGTCGCCGTCGCCGCCAAATGCCGGGTCGTGACCCGCTTCCGCTCCACGATCGGCCTGGAGGGGCGGCTGTCGTCGCGGCTGCAGCCGAACGATCCGACCGACGATCCCCAGGCGATCGCCGCCGGCACGCTCGACGGCCTGCTGTTCGGCATGGGCGATGCCGTGATCGGCATCAATCCCGCGACCGACAATGTCGAGGCCTGCATCCGCCTGCTCACGATGCTCGATGATCTCAGGCTCAAATTCGAGGTGCCGACGCAGTCCTGCGTGCTGAGCCACGTCACGACCTCGATCCAGGCGATCGAGAAAGGCGCGCCGCTCGATCTCGTCTTCCAGTCGATCGCCGGCACCGAGGCGGCCAATGCCGGCTTCGGTGTGACCCTGAAGCTGCTGGCCGAGGCCCAGGACGCAGCCTTGTCGCTGAAGCGCGGCACGGTCGGCAACAACGTCATGTATTTCGAGACCGGCCAAGGCGCGGCCCTGTCCGCCGATGCGCATCACGGCCTCGATCAGCAGACCGTCGAGGCCCGCGCCTATGCCGTCGCGCGCGCCTTCTCGCCACTGCTGGTCAACACCGTCGTCGGCTTCATCGGTCCTGAATATCTCTACGACGCGAAGGAGATCATCCGCGCCGGCCTCGAGGATCATTTCTGCGCCAAGCTGCTCGGCGTGCCGATGGGCTGCGATGTCTGCTACACCAACCATGCCGAAGCCGATCAGGACGACATGGACGACCTGGCGCTGCTGCTTGCGGCGGCGAACGTCAACTTCCTGATCGCGGTGCCCGGCGCCGACGACATCATGCTCAACTATCAGAGCCTGTCGCATCACGACGTGATGCGGCTGCGGCATCTGCTCGGCCGCCGCCCGGCGCCGGAGTTCGAGGCGTGGCTAGCGCGGATGGGTCTCCTCGACCACAGCGGCCGCGTGCCGCCATTGCCGGGCAGCGCGCCTTCCGTAGCCCGGCTGATCGGCCAGGGGGCGCGGGCATGAGGGACGATCCGTTCGACCTGCTGCGCAGGATGACGCGTGCCCGCGTCGCGCTCGGCCGCGCCGGCGACGGGCTTCCGACGGCGGCGAAGCTGGAATTCCAGATGGCGCATGCGCGCGCGCGCGATGCCGTATGGGGCAAGGTCGATTTCGACGGCATCGCCGGCGCGCTCGCGCCGCGCGAGGTGATCAAGGTCGCGAGCGCAGCGCCGGACCGCGCCAGCTATCTGCGCCGGCCAGATCTTGGCCGCCGTCTCGCCACGGGCGAAGCGTCGCGGCTGCCATCAGGCCCATACGATCTCGTCTTCATCATTGCTGACGGGCTGTCGGCGGATGCGGTCGAAAGCCATGCCGCCGCTGTCGTGATCGCCACCGAGGCTCGTCTGACGGGCCTGTCCATCGGACCGATCGTGCTGGCTTCGCAGGCGCGCGTGGCGCTGGGTGACGATGTCGGTGCCGCGATGCGCGCCCGGCTCGTGGCGGTCCTGATCGGCGAGCGTCCGGGTCTGTCGGCCGCGGATTCCCTCGGTGTGTATCTGACGCTGCACCCGGCCCCAGGCCTGCGCGACAGCGCCCGCAACTGCATGTCCAACATTCACGGCCACGGGCTCTCCGCCGAGCGCGCCGCCGACAAGCTGGCCTGGCTGGTGCGCGAGGCGCTGCGGATCGGCGTCACCGGCATCGGCCTCAAGGAGGCGGCGCCGGACGCCGCGATCGCGACGACACAACCAACAACACAAATCACCCATCACAAGCCGACAGGAGCGAATGGACATGAGTGACGAGGCCAAGCCGACGCTTTCGAAGAGCCTGACCGGACTCCATCTGTGGGGCATCGCGGTCGGGCTGGTGATCTCCGGCGAATATTTCGGCTGGAGCTACGGCTGGGACAAGGCCGGCACGCTCGGCTTCCTCATCACCACGATCTTCATCGCGGTGATGTATACGACCTTCATCTTCTCCTTCACCGAGCTCACCACCGCAATCCCCCATGCCGGCGGTCCGTTTGCCTATTCCTACCGAGCCTTCGGCCCGCTCGGCGGCTTCGTCGCCGGCTTCGCGACGCTGATCGAGTTCGTGTTCGCACCGCCTGCCATCGCGCTCGCCATCGGCGCCTATCTCAACGTCCAGTTTCCGGCGCTGTCGCCAAAGACCGCCGCGCTCGGCGCCTATCTGGTGTTCATGGCCCTCAACATCGCAGGCGTATCGATCGCCGCAACATTCGAGCTGTTCGTCACCGTGCTGGCGATCGCCGAGCTCCTGGTGTTCATGGGCGTCGTGTCGCCCGGCTTCTCCTTCGCCAATTTCGCCGCCAACGGCTGGGCCGGCGAGAATTCATTCTCGCTGGCGAGCATCGGCGGCATCGTCGCCGCGATCCCGTTCGCGATCTGGTTCTTCCTGGCGATCGAAGGCGCCGCCATGGCCGCGGAAGAGACCAAGAATCCGACCAAGACGATTCCGCTCGCCTACATCGCGGGGATTCTGACGCTCGTCGTGCTCGCCTTCGGCACCATGATCATGGCCGGCGGCGTCGGCGACTGGTCGAAGCTCGCCAACATCAATGATCCGCTGCCGCAGGCGATGAAGATCGTGGTCGGCGAGAACTCCGGCTGGCTGCACATGCTGGTGTGGATCGGCCTGTTCGGGCTGATCGCCTCGTTCCACGGCATCATCATGGGCTACTCGCGGCAGATCTTCGCGCTGTCGCGCGCCGGTTTCCTGCCGGCCAAGCTCGCCGCGCTGCATCCGACCTGCCGCACGCCGCATTGGGCCATCCTTGCCGGCGGCGTGATCGGCATCGCCGCGATCTACTCCGACGAGCTGATTCAGTTCGCCGGACAGACGCTGACGGCGAACATCGTGACGATGAGCGTATTCGGCGCGCTCGTGATGTACATCATGAGCATGGCCGCTCTCTTCCGCCTGCGGGCCACCGAGCCCCATCTCATCAGGCCGTTCAAGGCGCCAATCTATCCCGTGCTTCCGGCCGTGGCGCTGGTCTGTGCGACGCTCTCGCTGCTCACGATGATTTGGTTCAATCTGCAGGTGTTCGCGGCCTTCGTGGTGCTGTTCGCGGCCGGCCTGCTGCTCTATCGTCTGACCGCCGGCAAGCGCAGCATGGCGGCGAACGACAGCCTGCTCGACATCGCCTTGACCGAAGCCCGCGCCATGGCCGACTGATCCGGCCGGATCGCGACAGTCTCGATCGAGGGCCCTCCGCGCCATGTGCTTGCGCGGAGGGGTCATGAATGGCCGCTCCGGCAGGCACGTGACTTGCATAACTACGAGGTGTGAAACAACGGCGCATTTCCTCAAAGGTGAGGATTTCATGGCACAGCATCCGACAGCCGAAAGCCAGCATCCGCGCGATCGGAGCCGCAACATTCTGGCCGCCGCGGCCACCGGCGTCGCTGATTTCATCGCCCAGACAGGCGGCCGTCCGGAAGCGGTGTTCGAGCGGATCGGCATCGATGCCAGCTGCCTCGGCGAGACCCGCCGCGCGCTCGACCTCGCCGACTATGTCGCGATGATGGAAGACGCCGCACAGGAGACCGGCAACGACAATTTCGGCCTTTGGTTCGGCCAACGCTACCAGCCGCGGATGCTCGGCCTGATCGGCGAGATCGCGCTGGCGGCGCCGACGCTGGGCTCGGCGATCGAGCATCTCGCGCTGTGGTTTCCCTGGCATCAGCAGGCGACCGAAACCCGCCTGACGCGCCACGACGGCTTGCTGCGGCTCGAATATCGCATTCTCGACGGCTCGATCGTCGATCGCCGGCAGGATGCCGAATTGACCATGGGCATGTTCGCGAACGTCTTCCGTGCGTGCCTGCCATCGGGCTGGGCGCCTGACATGGTGCTGTTCGAACACGCCCGGCCGGCGGCCTGGCGCGATCATGAGGCAGCCTTCGATGCCGACGTCGGCTGGTCGCAAGGCACCAATGCGCTGGTGTTTCGCGATCGCGGCCTGGACCGGGCGATGCCGGGGGCGGATCTTCCACGCCTGCAGCGGCTGACGACGGATCTTGCCGGTGTCGCCGGCTCCTGCGGCACGCCGGCGTTCCTCGATCTGGTCCGTGGCGAGATCCGGCGGCGGTTGTCGGCCGGCGCGCTTCATCTCGAGGAGGTCGCCGATGCGCTGTCGACAACGTCGTGGACGTTGCAGCGCCGGCTTGCCGAGTTCGGCGCCACCTTCTCCGACCTGGTCGAGGCGACGCGGCTCGACCTCGCCCGCCACTATCTGCGCCAAGCGCATCTGCCGCTCGGCGACGTCGCCTTCCTGCTCGGCTATTCCGAAGCCTCAGCCTTCTCCCGCGCGTTCTCGCGCTGGACCGGCTGCAGCCCGCGGCATTGGCGCCAACGGTCATTGCAGGCGACGGCTCGCAGCTAAAGCCGCGCCACCGGCATCAATCTGCCGGCATCGTCTTCTCGACCAGCCGCACCCAATAGGAGGCGCCATGGCCGAGGATGTTGTCGTTGAAGCGATAGGCCGGATGGTGGCAGTCCTTGCCGTCGCCCATGCCGAGGAAGACGAAGGCGCCGGGGCGGGCCTGCAGCATGAAGGCGAAGTCCTCGGCGCCCATCAGCGGCGGCGCATTGTCGACCACCCGCTCCGCACCGACGACGTCGCGGGCGACATCGGCGGCGACCCCGGTCTCGCGCGCATGGTTCATCGTAATCGGGTAGAGCCGCGTGTATTTCGTCGTCGCCTCACCGCCATAGGTGCGGGCGATGCCGTCGGCGACCTCGGCAATGCGGCGCTCCACCAGGTCCTGCACCTCGGGATCGAGCGTGCGCACGGTCCCCTTCAGTTCGACGGTCTCCGGAATGACGTTCATCGCCGTGCCGGCCTCGACGACGCAGATCGAGATGACCGCCGACTTGATCGGATCGACGTTGCGCGACACGATCGACTGCAGCGCGGTGATGATGTGCGCGGCGATCAGCACGCTGTCGACCGCCTTGTGGACCCCGGCACCGGCATGCCCGCCCTTGCCGCGGACGGTGATCTCGAGCTGGTCCGACGACGCCAGCATCGGGCCCGGCCGCAGCGCGAAGACGCCTTCGGGCACGCCCGGCGCGTTGTGCAGGCCGTAGACCTCCTGGATGCCCCAGCGGGTCATCAGCCCGTCGTCGACCATCGCCTTGCCGCCGGCGCCGCCCTCCTCGGCCGGCTGGAAGATCACGATCGCCGTGCCGTCGAAATTGCGCGTGTCCGCGAGATGCTTGGCGGCCCCCAGCAGCATCGCGGTATGGCCGTCATGGCCGCAGGCATGCATCAGGCCCGGCGTCTTCGACGCGTAGGGCACGCCCGAGGCTTCCTCGATCGGCAGCGCGTCCATGTCGGCGCGCAGGCCGATGGTGCGACCTGAGCTGGTCCGACGGCCGCGGATGACACCGACCACGCCGGTGCGTCCGATGCCGGTCACCACCTCGTCACAACCGAATTCGCGCAAGCGCTCGGCGACGATGCCGGCGGTGCGGTGCACCTCGTACATCAGCTCGGGATGTTCATGGAAATCATGGCGCCAGGCGGCCATGTCGTCGGTGAGCGCGGCGATGCTGTTCAGGATGGGCATGGAGGCGGTGTTCTCGTTCGGGAGGGTGATGCCCGAACCATGACCGGAACGGCGGATGGACACAAGCTCTCGCCCGCATCAGCCCTCGATCGGTGCGTGTGACAGGTACGCCAGCAGCTTCATCTCGCGGCGGCCGCGGGTGACGGTGTCGAGCACGAGGCCCGAGGAGGCCGACAGCAGCGCCATGATCATCAGGCCCATCGAGAGCACCGCGGTCGGCAGCCGCGGCACCAGCCCGGTCTCGATATAGGTGACGAAGATGGGAATCGCGAAGCCGATCGAGACCAGCGCGAGGAAGATGCCGATCGCACTGAAGAAGCGCAGCGGCTTCTCCGAACGATAGAGCTTCAGGATCGTGCCGAGGATGCGGAAGCCGTCGCGCCAGGTGTTGAGCTTGGAGACGGAGCCTTCGGGCCGCGCGTAGTATGGCGTCGCGAGCTCGGCGACCGGCAGCGCCAGCTCCAGCGCATGCACGGTCAGCTCGGTCTCGATCTCGAAGCCGTCGGAGAGGACGGGGAAGGATTTGACGAAGCGGCGCGAGAACACGCGGTAGCCGGACAGGATGTCCTTGAAGGCCTGGCCGAATACCTCGGCAAGGAAGCTCGTCAGCATCCAGTTGCCGGTGCGATGGCCCATGCGGTAGGCCGCCTGCTCCTGGTCGACGCGCAGGCCCACCACCATGTCGAGCCGCTCGCTCAGGAGACGCGCGACCATGCCGGGCGCGCTCGGCGCGTCATAGGTCGCGTCACCGTCGACCAGCACGTAGATGTCGGCATCGACATCGGCGAACATGCGCCGGACGACGTGGCCCTTGCCCTGCCGCCGCTCGCTGCGCACCTCGGCGCCGGCCGTGCGCGCGACCTCGATGGTGCGGTCCTTGGAATTGTTGTCATAGACGTAGACGGTGGCCGTCGGCAGCGCCTGCTTGAAATCGCGGACCACGGTGGCGACCGCGGCCTCCTCATTGTAGCAGGGCACCAGCACGGCGATCCGCATCGAAGCTGAACTCATCGACCCCTCTCCCCCAGGGACGGGAGACTGCCCTCATTCGGTGCAGAAATTCATAATGATCCGGCGACAACGCGCTGTTCCGGCCGCCAGGTGGGAATGACCTTAACGCCGTCCAGCACCTCCCGCAGGCGGGACCGCGTGCCGAGCGTGGTTCCCTCCGGCAGCGCGTCCGGTGCGAAGAAGCCGGTCTCCACGATCTCGAGGTTCGGTTCCGGCGGCCGGTCCTGCGTGAACCTTTTGATAACGAAGACGGCAACGTGGTCGCGCGGCGAGACGTGGCTGTTGAGGAAGATGCCGTGCAGCTCCGGCTCGCCTTCGAGCGCGATCCGGCCCTCCTCGAACAGCTCCCGCGTCAGCGCCTCGATGAACGTCTCGCCGACCTCGACGCCGCCGCCCGGCAGGTGCCAGCCCGAGACATAGCCATGCCGGACCAGGAACACGCGGTTCTCGGCATCCAGCACCACGCCGCGGACGCCCAGCGTCATGCCGCGGGCGAAGCGCCAATAGAGGTGGAAGCCGCGCCGGAGCACCGGCTCGAACCGGATCCGCAGCCGGCTCAGATGTGTCGTCATCGCTGTCGTCGTCCTGGTTGTTCTTGCGCTCGCAGGCGGGGCTTGTCATGAGAGCCGGGACATCACGAGGGATAGCACGAGATGACATCTGCTGGGCGCGCCTGCATCCGCCATCGGCACCGAGGGGCGTAATGGCTGCCTTCACCCTCGCCCACCTGTCCGACCCGCACCTCGCTCCCCAGCACAAGCCGCGCCTGTCGGAGCTCGCCGGCAAGCGCGCGCTCGGCTATCTCAACTGGACGCGCAATCGCTACAAATATCACCGCCGCGACATCCTCGATCTGCTCATCTCCGATCTGCATGCGCAGATGCCGGACCAGATCGCCGTCACCGGCGATCTGGTCAATTTCGCCCTCGAATCCGAATTCCCGCTCGCCCAGGCCTGGCTGCGGACGGTGGGGCCGCCGGACAAGGTCACCGCGATTCCCGGCAATCACGACGCCTATGTGCGCTCGACGCGGCTGCGCTTCGCCGAGAGCTTTGCCGACTATTTCGGCGGCGATGCCGAGGGACCGGCTACGTTCCCGTCGCTGCGCCGGCGCGGGCCGCTCGCGTTGATCAGCCTGTCCTCGGCCGTGCCGTCGGCGCCGTTCATGGCGACGGGACGGCTCGGCAGCGCACAGCTCGCCGCGCTGGAGCAGATGCTCGAATCGCTGGCCCACGAGCAGCTGTTCCGCGTGCTGCTGGTGCATCATCCGCTGCGCTCGGCCCACCGGATGAAGCGGCTGACCGACGCCGGGAAGCTGATCGCGCTGCTCGCGCGCCACGGCGTCGAGCTGATCCTGCACGGCCACGACCACGTGCATTCGACGATCTGGATCGACGGCCCGGAGCGCAAGATCCCGGTCGTCGGCGTGCCCTCGGCGTCGTCGATGGCGCATGGCCACTATCCGGCCGCGGCCTACAACATGTTTGCCATCAGCAGCGACGGCAATCACTGGCGCTGCGACATGACCGTGCGCGCGGTCAACGAGGCGCTGCGGGTGCGCGAGATCCGCGAGGTCCGCCTGCTTTGAGGCGCGGCCACGCCGTCAGATCTGCTGTAGGCTCGCATAGAATGCGACGCCGAACAGCGACAGCGCGCCGAGCACGAAGCCGAGCACGAACGGCCAGACCCCACCGCGCCGCCGCGGCGCCTTGGCGCTCGTCTTCGCCTGAGCCCTTGCGACGCTGAAGGCGCGCTCGCGCTCGACCATGCGGCGGGCGACGTAGTCGGTGACGGCCTTCACGATCGCCGCGATGTCGTGCGACTCGGCGAGCACGACGCGGCCGTTTCGGGTGTCCTGCACGAAGCGATACTGCCGCTTGTCACGCCCCATCACGACGTGGGCGACGACGTCGATCCACAGCCGCGGCGTCTCGCCCTGGCTGATGCCGCGATCGAACAGATCGAGCTGGATCGGGATATCCGCGAACAGCGGGTCGAGCGCGTCGTTGAGGATCTCCAGCCGCGCCACCTCGGCGTCGCGCAGATCAACCACCACGCCCGTTCGGTCTGCGGCCTCGATCCGGGCCTGGCGCAGCGCCTCGCGCAGGCGCACGGGGCGGGCTTCAGTGCTGCTGTCGGCGGCCTCGGACATCGGTCACGCTTTCACGGTTCGGCCCTGGTTTCGCCAGGTTCCCACCGTGTTAACGTAGCAGTAACCCAGTATTCTGCAATCCCCTTTCATCTTCAATGGGTTATAAGCACGCTGGCGTAACCACGAAACGGACGTGGGCGGCCTCCTCCGGCATGACCCGGCTGAGACCGCCCCGTCCTTGGGCTCTTTCCTCGAGCTTAATCAAATACCCGGCAATGCATTCCTTCCCAGCGATCAGGCCGCCGGCGCGCGCTGCGGCTCCTCGACGATCGAGAAGCGGACGCCGGCCTTGTGGCGGTTCTCCTCGGACACCTCGCGCCAGCAGTCCTCGGCCTCCTTGCGCGACTTGAACGGCCCCTTCACCTGGGCCGAGCCTTCCACCAGCTTGTGGAAATTCATCGAGCCGAACTCGCCGCCGATCACCCAGAAATTGCTGGTCATGAGACCCTCCTTCAACCGTCACAACTTTGACAGTGCATTGCGAATTGCGTGACAGGAGATAAACGCGAAACTGGCAGCTTCGTATAGAGGCCTTGTTTTCGAATGGTGATGTCATGTAACATCATCACTTGTCATAAATGTCATTTTGTCAATTTTGTCACAATCCGAGGGCCGGTCGGCCATGAGGGGATCGCGATGCCCGGTGAGTCCGGAAAGAAGCTGTTCGTCGGGCCCCGCTTCCGGCGCATCCGCCAGCAGCTCGGGCTGTCCCAGACCCAGCTCGCCGAGGGCCTCGGCATCTCGCCGAGCTATGTCAACCTGATCGAGCGCAACCAGCGCCCGGTCTCGGCCCAGATCCTGCTGCGGCTGGCCGAGGCCTATGATCTCGATCTGCGCGATCTCGCCACCGCGGACGAGGACCGCTTCTTCGCCGAGCTCAACGAGATCTTCTCCGATCCGCTGTTCCGGCAGATCGAGCTGCCCAAGCAGGAACTGCGCGACCTTGCCGAGCTCTGCCCCGGCGTCACCCATGCGCTGCAGCGGCTGTACGCGGCCTACGCCGAGGCCCGGCGCGGCGAGACCCTGGTGGCGGCGCAGATGGCCGACCGCAACGACGGCGCCCGCTTCGAAGCCAACCCGATCGAGCGGGTGCGCGACCTGATCGAGGCCAACCGCAATTATTTCGCCGAGCTCGAGCAGCAGGCCGAAGCCTTGCGCGACGCGCTCGACGTCCCGGCCGAAGGACTCTATGCCGCGCTCGCCGCGCGGCTGCGCGAAAAACATTCGGTGCAGACCCGTGTGATGCCGGTCGACGTCATGCGCGAGACCTTGCGCCGCTACGACCGCCATCGGCGTCAGCTGCTGATCTCCGAGCTGGTCGACGGGCCCGGCCGCACCTTCCAGCTCGCAGTCCAACTCGGCATGGCCGAATGCCTCCCACAGTTCGAGATCATCATCGGCCGCGCCGGCGCGCTCGACGACACCTCGCGCCGGCTCTACCGCATGACACTCGCGAGCTATTTCGCCGCCGCCGTGATGATGCCCTACGCACCGTTTCTCACTGCTGCCGAGGCGCTCAGCTACGACATCAACGTGCTGGCGCAGCGCTTCAACACCGGCTTCGAGCAGGTCTGTCACCGCCTCACCACGCTGTCGCGCCCGAACGCGCGCGGCATTCCGTTCTTCATGCTGCGCGTCGACAATGCCGGCAACGTCTCCAAGCGCTTCTCGTCGGGCACCTTCCCGTTCTCCAAGTTCGGCGGCACCTGCCCGCTGTGGAACGTGCACTCGACCTTCGACACGCCGGACCGGCTGCTGAAGCAGATCATCGAGCTGCCCGACGGCTCGCGCTATTTCTCGATCGCCCAGATGGTCCGCCGGCCGGTGGCGCCGCATCCGCTGCCGCAGCCACGCTTCGCGATCGGCCTGGGCTGCGAGATCCGCCACGCGTCGCGCCTCGTCTACGCCGCCGGCATGGATCTCGAGACGGCCGAGGGCACCCCGATCGGGGTCAACTGCCGTCTCTGCGAGCGCGAGAACTGCGCCCAGCGCGCCGAGCCGCCGATCACGCGGACGCTGATTTTGGATGAGACCACCCGGCGCGTCAGCTCGTTCGCGTTCAGCAATGCGAGGGAGTTGTGAGGGCTCCACTCTCGCCTCCGTCATTCCGGGGGCGGAGTGTGTAGCCCCGCTCTCGCAATGACACTGAAAAAACAACGCACGGACGCGAGCACACGTCACGCGGAGACACGTGAAGCTCGGATATCCGGTGCGGAGAGACATGCAGTCACCTCCTCGCGGCGCATCTGCGCCCGAGCTTTTCTGTTAGTTTGCCCCCTTTGAACACAGAGGGCGCAGGGAAGACCGGGAGCTCGCCGCCCCCATGGCCCCCGTGCGGAAAAAATGCACGGGGCAGGAACCACAGGTTCGGCTGGGACATCCCGGCCTTCCCCGCGCGATGGCTTTACGGCTTACTCCGTGCTCTCCCCAGGGACCGGCTGTCTTGCCCCTGTCATCAGCGCCATCGCAGGCGCAAACTTGATCTCAGCACCGGGAGATCAGGACCACACGGCTTGACCGTGCGCATCGAACCGTTCGTCGGCACGATCGCTCGCGCTGCAGTTCGATACGCCCATCGCATCCCGCACCCAACGCTCGTGACGACCGCGAAACGCCCCTCAGATCGAGGCGGGACAAGCGGAGTGAACATCAAATTCTGAAAAATGGAAACAGCAATATTTTTGCCGATAGGACTGGACACGAGTGATCCAGCTGAACTCGCTGACGAAATCAGTCCATCGGCGCACACGGAATTGACAGCTCGACAGGCCATGAGCCGGTAGCGCGCGCCGCAAATCCAACAAATATGCGCGGCCGATTTGCCCGACGGGCGGGCGGGGGTCGCGTAACAAGAGACGCGAGGGGAGGAGACCAGATCGCGCTGGAGCTGAACGTGATCAAGAACTCGGTATCGATAAGGCCTCCAGCTCCTCGATGCCGACAGGAGGCCTGCTTCGCCACCCCATGATGAAAGCGCGCTTGGCCAGGCCGTCCTGAACACGAGCGATCTGGGTCCGCTCTCTGGCAATCCGCGCTTGCAGCAGGGGATCGCGAGTTCCGGAGGCGGCGAGGCATTTGTTGATCACCCAACCGAACGGCTCGATGCCGGCGCGCCGCAGGTCCTCTTGGAGAGCGGCGGCCTCCGAAACGGGCGTCGTTTCCGGCAGGGTCACCAGGATGATCTGCGTGTAGCTGGAATCCTGCAATCGCATCAGCGGCGTGATCAGCCGGCCGGCGGCGCTCGGCTCCAATTGGCTCGTCATCTGGCGATGATAGGCCCCGGTCGCATCGAGCAGGAGCAGAGTATGACCGGTCGGCGCCGTATCGAGCACCACAAAGGCGCTCCGGGCTTCCGCAACCACGTGCGAGAAGGCATGGAAAACGGCGACTTCCTCCGTGCAGGGCGAAGCCAGGTCCTCAAGCAGGAGCGCCTTGCCCTGCTCATCCAGGTCGCGGCCACGGCTCGCCAGTATCTTCGCGACATAGCGCTCCGTCTCGCGCCGAGGATCGATCCGATCCACCGTCAGCCCGGGCATCGCGGCATCAACGACATCCGTGACGTGGGCCGCTGGATCGGTCGTGCTGAGATGGACGGCATGTCCGCGTCTCGCAAGGCCGACAGCGATGGCAGCGGCAACCGTCGTCTTCCCGACGCCGCCCTTGCCCATGACCATGATGAGGCCGCTATTGCGGTGAGCAATGTCATCGACCAAACGGTCGAGGCCCTGCAGGCCGACCGGCACTCCGACTTGCTCGCCAGTCGACGTCTCAAGCCGTGGACTGGACGACGACGACAACACGGCCCTGAGCGCCGCGAGACCCACAATGTCGAACCCAACCAATGGGACGTCGTCCCGCGGCAGCTTTCGCAGCGAATCCGGCATCGAGGCGAGCGCCTCATCCTGATCCCGCTCGAGTGCGCTTGCGACCGCGTCGGCAGGGTCAGTGGCGTGAAAGCGTCCGTTCACGACGAGTGTCTGATTGGAGAGGTTGAGTGCATCAAGTTCGCTCGACGTTCGCGCCGCCTCCCGGATTGCACTCCGGTCGGCGCGGGTCACCAGGACCACGGTCGTCCGCCGAGGATCGCCCAGCGCTTGAAGCGCTTGTCGAAAACGATCCTCCTGCATCTTCAAACCCGAATGTGGGCCGAGGCACGATGCTCCGCGGTCGTTGTCCTTCAGGAAACCAATCCAAGCCTTCGGCAGGCTCAGAAGCCGCAAGGTGTGGCCGGTCGGGGCCGTATCGAAGATGATATGGTCGTAACCCGCTCTGTCCCCGTCCAGCAATCCGACGAACTCGTCGAATGCGGCAATCTCGGTGGTGCATGCGCCGGAAAGCTGCTCGCGTATGGTCGATCTCTCCTGATCCGTCACCGTGGTCTCGAGCTGTTCGAGCACGCGAGATCGGTAGCTCTCGGCTGCGGCCTCAGGGTCGATATTCATCGCGAAGAGCCTTGCCGCGTTCGGCACCGGCACCGGGCTGTCAGTTAGTTCAACTTCCAACATCTCGTCGAGGTTCGACGCAGGATCGGTGCTGACCAGAAGGACACGCAATCCACGGTCCGCGAGACTGATGGCGGTCGCACAAGCGAGCGACGTCTTGCCCACACCGCCCTTGCCAGTGAAAAAGAGAAAGGGCGTCGGAGCGTTCAGCGCGCGCAATCGAAGCATTCAAATCCCTTCCAGGTGATCGTGTGCGGCATTGCCGACCCGGGAGTCGGTAAGATTTTTCTCGCCGGCGTTCGCTCGATTCGGTGCATGAACTTGGCGCGGAGTGCTAAACCGACTTCGACGTCCTTTCGGGTCACCAATCATGGTCCCTTTTCGTGCCTTGATCGGTTGCCGCAGACCAGTTGATTCGTAGAGCCCCGGCTGGAAACCTTGTTGCGATGGATCAATAATCGTGTTGCAGGAGCGCACCCATCGTCGGCATTGCGGCAGCCGCCGTGTGCGAGTCAGGACGTGGAAGATCCCAGCCCTGGATGTAGCCCCGCACCTTCCGGCGTAAGACACGAGAAGCAAAATTGCTGTGGCTGACGCGAGCAGGTCGAATGCTCACGTCTCGGCTCCATGTCCGTCACGCGGGACCGTCGCTCACGCTGCGTTCAGAACGCCGCGCACATGCTCTGCACGCGCCGGACGGATCGCCGTTGGCGCATTCAGCAGGTCGGAACTCCAAAGCCGCCTCTTGTTGGCTTGCGGTGGAACCGCAGGCCTCCAGAAGGGTTGCTCCGCAGTTCCACGCAACAGAGTGAGAATAAGTTGCATCGCCGTCAGTTCATTCAATCTGCGGCTGCGATCCCGGTCGCCGCGTCCCTGGCGCGGAGCGCGTCCGCAGCGCCGCCTGCGGCTCAGCCGTTCAGTGCAGCCACCGTGCGCGACCTCGCACGCGCCCTCGCGGCCAAGCCATTCGCCGCGCCGGACGACAAGCTGCCGGACGCGCTGGCGAAGCTCGACTACGATGCCTATCGTTCGATCCGCTTCCTGCCGGACCACGCGCTATGGCGCGGCGACGACCTGCCGTTCCAGGCGCAGTTCTTCCATCGCGGCTCGATCTACAAGGACCGGGTCGACATCTACGAGGTTGCGGACGGACAGGCCAGGCCCGTGGCCTATCGTCCCGAGGACTTCGCATTCGGCCAGCAGGTCGCGGCGTTCCCGGCGGCCGACCTCGGCTTCGCCGGCTTCCGCATCCATGCGCCGATGAACCGGCCGGACTACTATGACGAGGTCTGCGTGTTCCTCGGCGCGAGCTATTTTCGCGCGGTGGCCAAGGGTGAGATCTATGGTCTCTCCGCGCGGGGACTTTCCATCGACACCGGCGAGGCGAAGGGCGAGGAATTCCCCGTCTTCAAGGCGTTCTGGCTGGAGAAGCCGACGCCGGGCGCCACCGCGATGGTGGTGCACGCGCTGCTCGACAGCAAGAGCGCGACCGGTTCCTACCGCTTCACCATTCGTCCCGGCGAGACCACCGTGTTCGACGTCGAGGCCTCGCTGTACCCGCGCGTCGAGATCGGCCATGCCGGGCTGGCGCCGATGACCAGCATGTTCTTCTTCGGACCGAACGACCGCAACGAGGCCGACGACTTCCGACCCGCGGTGCATGATTCCGACGGGCTTGCGATGTTCAACGGCAAGGGCGAGCAGCTGTGGCGTCCTTTGAGCAATCCGCGCGACCTGCAAGTCAGCGTGTTCAACGACCTCAATCCGCGCGGCTTCGGCCTGATGCAGCGCGAGCGCAGCTATGCCGCCTATCAGGATCTGGAATCGCATTTCGAACGGCGGCCGAGCCTGTGGATCGAGCCGATCGGCGACTGGGGCGAAGGCGCCGTGGTGCTGTTCGAGATTCCGACCAAGCAGGAGATCCACGACAACATCGCCGCATTCTGGCGGCCGAAGACGCCGCTCGCCGCCAAGGGCGAGCACAACATGACCTATCGCCTGCATTGGGGACAGGACGCGCCGAAGCCGCACGCGCTGGCGCGCTTCACCCGCACCGGCGTCGGCGTTCACGGCGACGGCCGGCTGTTCGTGCTGGAGCTCGAGGGCGACGCCCTTAAAGGGCTCGATCCGGCGCAGGTCAAGGGCGTGGTGAGCGCCGACAAGGCCGAGGTGACCAACATCGTCACGCAGCCCAATCCCGAGACGGGCGGATGGCGGCTGAGCTTCCAATGCGCCGTCAATGGCGCACCGGTCGAGTTGCGCGCGGAGCTGACCGCCAACGACAAGCTCGTCTCCGAAAGCTGGATCTACCGATGGACGCCGTAGCCGCAGAGACGATGCGCGCGCCTCGTCGCGCGGAGATCAACGGCCTGCTGCCCCCAGAAGCGCCGCTCGCGATGCAGCCGTCGCCGCTCCATCATGTTCCGGCGGCGACGCAGGCGATCACGAGCGGGCCACGCATCGCGTTCCGACGCATGCTGATCTTCGCCGGCACGGCCGCGCTGACGCTGGCCGGCTGCACCAGGATGTACGAGGTGGTCGAGGTCGGCGGCGTGACCGTGCTGGAAGGCATGGTGCTGGTGCTGTTCTCGACCCTGCTCGCCTGGATCGCCTTTGCTTTCGTGTCGGCCCTGGCCGGCTTCTGCGCGATGTTCGCGCGCCGCCGCGATACGATCGCGATCGATGTCGAAGGTCCGCTGCCCGGGCTCTCGAGCCGCACGGCGATGCTGCTGCCGACCTACAACGAGGAGCCGCACGCGGTGATGGTGCGCTTGCGCGCCATGATCGAGTCCGTGGCGGAGACCGGCCAGGCCGAGCGCTTCGACTGGTTTCTTCTCAGCGACACCACCGATCCCGACATCTGGATCGGCGAGGAGGCCGCGTTCCTGGCGCTGCGCGAGGCGTGCGGCACCGATCGCGTGTTCTACCGGCACCGCGCCGACAATGTCGCCCGCAAGGCCGGCAACATCGCCGAGTGGGTGCGACGCTTCGGCGCGGCCTATGATCACATGATCATCCTCGACGCCGACAGCCTGATGAGCGGCGCGACGGTGGTGCGGCTGGCGCATGCCATGGAGCACGCCCCTCAGGCGGCGCTGATCCAGACCCTGCCCGTGATCGTCAACGGCACCAGCCTGTTCGCGCGATTGCAGCAATTCGCCGGCCGGCTCTACGGACCTGTCATCGCCGCCGGCAATGCCTGGTGGTACGGCGCGGAAGGTAATTACTGGGGCCACAACGCCATCATCCGCATCGCCGCCTTCGCGCAGGACGCGGCCTTGCCGGAGTTGCGCGGGCGAAAACCATTCGGCGGGCATATTCTCAGCCACGACTTCATCGAGGCCGCGCTGATGCGCCGCGCCGGCTGGGGAATCTACATGACGGTCGACCTCGACGGCAGCTACGAGGAAGTGCCGCCATCGCTGATCGATCACGCCGCGCGCGACCGGCGCTGGTGCCAGGGCAATCTGCAGCATCTGGCGGTGCTGCCGGCGCGCGGCCTGCACTGGGTGTCGCGGCTGCACCTGTTGATCGGCATCGGCGCCTACATCACCGCGCCGCTCTGGTTCACGTTCCTCGTGCTCGGCATCCTGATTTCGCTGCAGGCCAATTTCGTCCGTCCGGAATATTTCCCGAAAGGCTTTGCGCTGTTCCCGAGCTGGCCGGCGCAGGATCCGGTGCTCGCCGCCCAGGTCTTTGCCGCGACCCTCGGGCTCTTGATGGTGCCGAAGCTGCTCGCCTGCCTCGCGGCCCTGTTCACGCCGGCGCGGCGCCGCGGCTTCGGCGGCGGGCTGCGCCTCTGCGTCGCGGTGTTGGCTGAGACCGTGCTGGCGGCGCTGATCGCGCCATCGATGATGATCTTCCAGTCGGTCGCCGTGATCGAGATCCTGCTCGGGCGCGACGCCGGGTGGCAGGTGCAGCGCCGCAGCGACGGCGGCGTGAGCCGGCAGGAGATCTATCGCAAGTTCGCGCTGCCCACCCTGTGCGGCCTCGCCATGGCTGCCAGCGCCTATGCGGTGTCGCTGCCCCTGCTCGCCTGGATGTCGCCGGTCATCGCCGGCCTCGTGCTGTCGATTCCGATCGGCCTTCTGACGGGCGGCCGCGGCACCGGCGCCGGCCTGTTCGTGACGCCCGAGGACCGGACGCCGCCGCGCGTGCTGATCCGCGCCCGGGAGCTTGCCGGTGAGCCCGAGCCTCGCCGCGAGGCCGCGCTGGTCGCGCTGCAGCGGAATGCCGAGCTGCGGCGACAGCATGTCGATGCCCTGCCCGCGCCACGGCGCCGCGAGCCGGGTGACATCGATGTCGAGCTGACGACGGCGAAGGCCAGGATTGCCGACGCGGCCTGCTTCAGGGACGCGATCGACTTCCTCTCCCGCCGCGAAACGCTCGCCGTGCTCAACGATCGCACCACGCTCGAGCGGCTTGTCAAGCTGCCGGCCGCCGAGGCCTGAGACTGAGCTACTTGGTCAGATGCGCCGAGGCGATGGCCTGCTGGAACAGCGCAGTCAGCGCGGCGCCGATGCTGCCGCTGGAATCCACCTCGTAGTAGTAGCCGGGGCTGGCGCAAGACTTCATGATGTTGCCGATGTCGCTGCGCCACGGGGCGATGTAGGTCGTGTACCAGCTGTTGTTGGTGATCGCGAGATAGGTGGTGTAGAGCACCGCGATCTTGATGCCGCGCGCCTTCAGGGAGGTGCAGGTCGCGGTGTTCAGCGGCTCCTGGCAGCGTCCGCCGGAGAGCACGGTCTTGCTGCACGTCGTCGGGTAGGAGTAGTCGGCGACGCCGTCGGCGACGAAGAACAGCCATTTCTGCGGGCTCGTCGACGAGCCGTCGCCCTGCGTCGGGATCACGCCGTTCATGGCCGACATCGCGCCGTCGTAGTCGGTGCACATGTCGTTGTTGTAGCCGCTATAGGGGATCGTCATCAGGTCCAGCGAGCCGACCGACGACTTCACCGACGACATGCTCGACGACAGGCTGGCGATGGTCGTGAGGCCGAGCGAGCCGCAATCGCTGCCCAGGCTGTAGACCGCCATGCGGTACTGGTTGCTGACGACCTGGCTGGCGGTCGCGGTGTCCGTGAGCGACTGCGTCGCCGACCTGACGACGTCGATCCGCATCGTCACGCCCTTCTTCTTGGCGATGGAATAATAGCTGTTGGTCTGCAGCGTCTTCTTCGAGCTCGACGTATAGGTGTCGTGGCAGGCGAAAGCGCACTTGTCGGACGTCGCATTCTGCAGCGTCGTCATGTCGGCCGTGGTTGCGCCGAGGCCCTGCGACGGCGAGTTGTCGAGCAGAACGTAGAAGTCCATGTAGGTCGGGAACGAGGCCGAAGCCGACGACGAGGCCGAGACCGTCATGGTCGGGTAGCCGAACATGTGCATGAAGGCCGTCTTGACCACCACGCTGGCGCTGCCGGTCACGGTCCGGGCGGTGACGCTATCGCTGATATCGATGTTCAGCGAGTCCGCCGCCAGATTATGCGCCGCCATCTGGCCGTTGAACATGTTGGTCGCCGCCGTCTTGGCGTCCGACGCGGCGCCGCGCATCGCGGTGTAGCCGGTCGCAGCCAGCATCGCGGCGTCCATCGAAGCCGACAGCTTCGCCTTGGCGCGCACGGCCATCGAATAGTCGATCGCCGAGCCGACGAAGGCGAGGATCGGGAGCAGGGCAAGCGCGAAGATGATCGCGATGTTGCCGCTCTGGTCGCGACGGAACAGCGACAATAGTCTGAGGTATCTATTTCCGGCCAGCACGGCCACACTCCAACAAACACGGTGATGTTGCCGAAGATGTTGCGGATCAACCGTTGCATTGGAATTGATGGAATTGCCGAGAATTCGTTACGTTGCGTTTCCGATTGTCGTAAGCGGTGTCGATGCACCACTCGAAGCGACATGACCGCTATGCGGACGGTTTTCGTGGGCCGGCACGACACCGAATGACGGACGGGTCTCGTCCGCCCGCCCGCCCGATCTGCGTGGCGCCCCTCCTCTGGTACCCCGATTGCAAAGCGGCTGCGCCGATTGCATAGTCCGCGCGGTTTGCAGCGCCGGGGCGCGCTGATTCTCTGGGGGAGTTGGGGACGACGATGGCGGATGCCGATCTTGATGCCGTGATCCGGCAACTGGCCAAGCAGCAGAACAAGGCCATTCTGGCCGCGGCGAAAAAGCGCAAGGACCGCTTCAACGGCATGGCCGTCAAGGCCAAGGACAAGGATGCCAAGGAGCGCTTCAAGCTGCTCGCGCGCGAGGCGGTCGAGCAGGCCAATGCCGCCGCCCGACGGCTCCTGATCTCCGCCGACAACGTCGCGGACAGCTACGCCCGCGCGATGCGCCAGGCCGCCGCCGCGGAGCTGCCCAGGAAGCCGGAGACCAAGCAGCCGGAGAAGAAGGCCGACGGTGCGGCGGCCAAGCCGCAAGGCGGCAAGGCGACGAGCAAGGCGGCCGGGAACGATCCAGCCAAGCCCACACCGAAGAAGGCCGCGCCGAAGAAGGCCGCCAAGAAGGCTTGAGCCGGGCTCCGAACGTGGGAGCCTCCCTCCGCAAGATTGCGCCCTCGACAACAACCTTCGCCGGGCCTTTCGACTTGCCTCCGCAACAATCTGTCCGGATGACTGCATGAAGGTGCTGGTTTGGCATGTGCCAAGCAGATGTTCATGCTCATCGTGAAGCTACGGCTTCAGGACGACAGAGAACAGGCGAAAGCCCGCGATCTTCGGAAACGCCTCCGCGGCCTCGGGCGAGACCAGGGCCACCACGGCCGCGCTCACCTCGCCATTGTTCAACCGGGTGATCGCGGTGGCCTGCCCTTCCAGCAGCAGCACCTCCGTCGCACCGGCCGCATTCATGGCCGCGGTGATCTTCGCGTTGGACTTGGCATAGCGCTCGTCGATCGCGATCACCTTGCCGCTGAGATCGCCTACGCCACGCACGGTGGGACGCGCCAGCAGCACAGCGACGAGAGGACTTTCGCCGGGTCCTTCGGGGACACGCAGCGCGGTCATCCGCTCGGCGAGCTCGGCGGCCACCGTCACCGCAGCCACCATGACGTCGTTCTGGACCTTGGCCGGACTCGGCGTGTCCGTCGTGGCGGCGGGGGTCTTGATCACCGGCGAAGGTGCTCCGTCAGCCGGCGCAGGCGAACCGGGCCGCGGCGTTCGCGCCGGCGCCGCGAGCGGCTTCTCGATCGGTTTGTCAACCGGCCTTTCAGTCGGCTTCTCAGCCGGCTTGGCGGTGACGATTTGCGACTTGACCCGGCGCTTTGCGGCACGGGCGTGCTTGCGCTGCAGAGCCGCGCGGCGCGCGACCGCAGGCTTGTGGATCGTGGTGATAGGCTCCAATGATTGCGGCGACTGGTCGGCGACGGGACCGTCCACGCATGGCCTTCCGCTCAGATCGACGCAAGACGATGCCACCTGCGGCGTGACCTGGTGGCTGCAGCCGGCCAGCGCCAAGGTTGAAACGACGGCCAACGCGCCGAGACAAAGCGCTCTCACTTTTCCGCTCCTGACGACTCTCCCGCGCACGAGACGCGCCTCTGCTCTGGCCTGCTATTTCAAGGGTCATCGGTTAAACTCAGGCTTAAGCGCCGGTCCCGGCACGCGGACTCAGTGAGGCGTGGTTAATGTCGCGCGCACAAGGCGGCGACATTGGCCGGCCTCGACCGCGCGACTCAAGCATTCCCCCAGCCGACATCAAATAGGCTTCACGGACAGCGATCTTCGGGGGCTGCGATTGAGGGGCGCGCTTGCGGACCACGGACATGCGGGGATGGGCCAATGAATGTCGACAGCACGGCATCTGCCGTGTGCGTTGCCGTGGGTCTGGGCCTCGGCACAGCCAGCGATCGGGGCGGTTCACGGCGCTCGCCGGCCGCTCCGTGAGCTTCACCGCCAAGCTGGTCGGGCCGGAACGTCCGATCTACGAGCTGACGGATTGACGCAGCCGGCCGGTGCGGCACGCTGCGCCCGGCACGAATTCCGTTGATCGGATCGCCGCGCGCCGCCATGTTGCGGCAGGCTCGTCGCGACGCGCCGCGTTCCCTGCGCCCGCCGCGGCGGAACGAAGCGCCGCCGCAGATGTTTCTCGAACTTGCGAAGGATGCTCCATGGCCAAGACAGACCCCGCAGCCGGCAAGCCGATCGCCAATGCTGCGCTCGCCAACATTCCGCGGCTGATCACGGCCTATTATGCGCTGAAGCCCGACCCGCACGAGCCGACCCAGCGCGTCGCGTTCGGCACGTCGGGGCATCGCGGCTCGTCGTTGAAGACCGGCTTCAACGAGAACCACATTCTCGCCACCAGCCAGGCGCTCTGCGACTACCGCCGCCAGCAGGGCCTCGACGGCCCCCTCTTCGTCGGCATCGACACCCACGCGCTGGCCGAGCCCGCGCTGGCCAGCGCGCTCGAAGTGTTCGGCGCCAATGGCGTCGAGGTGATGATCGACAAGGACGGCGGCTACACACCGACACCGGTGATCTCGCACGCCATCATCTCCTACAACAAGGGCCGCACGGCGCATCTCGCCGACGGCGTCGTCATCACGCCGTCGCACAATCCGCCGGAGGATGGCGGCTACAAATACAATCCGCCGCATGGCGGCCCCGCCGACACCGATGCGACGGGCGAGATCGAGCGGCAGGCCAATGTCTATCTGGCCAACGACCTCGATGGCGTATCGCGCATCAGCTACAGCCGGGCCAAGCAGAGCGGCTCGGTGCACACCTACGACTACATCACGCCCTACGTCGCCGATCTCGCCAACACCGTCGATCTCGAGGCCGTCAAGTCCGCGGGCATCAAGATCGGCATCGATCCGCTCGGCGGCGCGGCGATTGCCTATTGGGCGCCGATCATCGAGCGCTACGGCCTCAATGCCACCATCGTCAACGATCTCGTCGATCCGACCTTCCGGTTCATGACCGCGGACTGGGACGGCAAGATCCGCATGGACTGCTCGTCGCCCTATGCGATGGCGAGCCTGATCGGCATGCGCGAGCGCTTCGACGTCGCGTTTGCCAACGACACCGACGCCGACCGCCATGGCATCGTCACGCGCTCGGGCGGGCTGATGAATCCGAACCACTATCTGGCGACCGCGATCTCCTATCTGTTCGCGCACCGGCCCGACTGGCGCAGCGACGCCGCCATCGGCAAGACCATCGTGTCGAGCTCGCTGATCGATCGCGTCGCGCAGAAGCTCGGCCGCAAGCTGGTGGAGACGCCGGTCGGCTTCAAATGGTTCGTCGAAGGGCTCGGCTCCGGAAGCTTCGGCTTCGCCGGCGAGGAGAGCGCGGGCGCCTCGTTCCTGAAGCGCGACGGCACGGTGTGGACCACCGACAAGGACGGCCTGATCCTCGGGCTGCTCGCGGCCGAGATCATGGCCAGGCGCGGCCGCGACCCGAGCGAGCTCTACAAGGAGCTGACGGCAGAGCTCGGCGCGCCGGTCTATGAGCGCATCGACGTGCCGGCGAGCCCGCCGGCAAAGGCGGCGCTGAAGGCGCTGACGCCGGAAATGCTGAACCTGAAGGAGCTCGCCGGCGATCCCGTCCGCATGGTGCATACCAAGGCTCCGGGCAACGGCCAGTCGTTCGGCGGCATCAAGGTCGAGACCGACTACGGCTGGTTCGCGGCGCGCCCCTCCGGCACCGAGGACGTCAACAAGCTCTATGCCGAGAGTTTTCGCGACGCCGAGCATCTCAAGCGGATCCAGAGCGAGGCCCAGGCGGCGCTGGCGAAGGTTGGGTGAAGAGGGCGAGTAGCGAATGGGGGCTTCCTCATCCCCTATTCGCTACTCCCTATTCGCCATTCGCCCCTTTCCACCATTCGCTTCCCCCTCGCCTTTTCCTTTCCCTCCGTATCGGATATCGATGGATGGACAAGGAATTAGACAGCCATCGGTGAGACCGGATGCGAAGCTCTTCGACTGCCTTGCGCGTCACCTTCAGCGCGCTCGCAACCTCGTTCATGCTGGTTGTCAGCGCCACCGCGCAAATGGCGCCGGAGGCTGCGGCGCCGCGGCCCAAGCCGGCGCCATCGATGCGCGCCGCGGCCTGCCATAACGGCCAGAGCTTCGACCGGTTTCTCGCCGAGCTGAAGCAGCGTGCCATTGCCGAAGGCGTGTCTCAGAGCGCGATCGCGGCCGCCTCGCCCTACCTCACCTACAACCAGGGCATCGTCAATCGCGACCGCGGCCAGCGCGTGTTCGGTCAACTGTTCACCGAGTTCGCCGGCCGGATGGCCGCGCCCTACCGGATGCAGAACGGCCAGCAGCACATCAAGGCGCACGCGGCAGCGTTCGCGCGCGCCGAGAAGGAGTATGGCGTGCCCCCGGCGGTCATCGCCGCGTTCTGGGGTCTGGAGAGCGATTTCGGCGCCAACATGGGCAATTTGCCGGTGCTGCCGTCACTGGTGTCGCTGGCCTATGACTGCCGCCGCAGCGAGCGCTTCCAGAACGAGACCATCGCCGCATTGAAGGTCATCGACCGCGGCGATCTCACGCCGTCAGAGATGATCGGCTCCTGGGCTGGCGAGCTCGGCCAGACCCAGTTCCTGCCGACCCACTACGTCACCTATGCCGTCGACTATGACGGCGACGGCCGCCGCGATCTCCTGCGCAGCGCGCCCGACGTGATCGGCTCGACCGCCAACTACATCGCGACCGGACTGAAATGGCGCCGCGGCGAGCCGTGGCTGGAGGAG
The DNA here is from genome assembly GCF_051168215.1 of Bradyrhizobium sp. HKCCYLRH2015. Lineage (NCBI taxonomy): Bacteria > Pseudomonadati > Pseudomonadota > Alphaproteobacteria > Hyphomicrobiales > Nitrobacteraceae > Bradyrhizobium > Bradyrhizobium sp. HKCCYLRH2015. The sequence goes on from NZ_JBNPUO010000006.1 coordinate 193,391, forward strand.
ATCCGCGTGCCGCAGACGTTTCCCTGGGAGCAGGCCGACCTCACCGTCAAGGCGCCGCGCAGCAAATGGACCGCCCTCGGCGTGACCTATGCCGATGGCCGGCCGCTGCCGAACGATGCGCTCGAAGGCTCGGTGCTGCTGCCGATGGGCCGCAACGGCCCGGCGTTCCTGGCCTACGCCAATTTCGCCGCCTACACCGAGTGGAACAACTCGCTGATCTATTCGACCACGGCGGCCTATCTCGCCACCCGCATCGCGGGCGCAGCGCCGATGCGCAAGCCAGCCGGTCCCGTCGCGCAACTGCCGTTCAACGAGATCAAGGAGCTGCAGCAACTCCTGGTGAAGGCCGGCTTCGACGTCGGCAAGGTCGACGGCGTGCTGGGACAGCAGAGCCGGACGGCGGTCAAGACGATGCAGCTGCGGCTCGGGCTGCCGGCGGATTCCTGGCCAACGGCGGAGCTGCTCGTACGCATGCGCGGCGCGCCGCGCGCGCAGGCCGCACCAGCTTCGGCAACAGCAACGCGCTAGGTGAACCCACATCGGCGCGCGATGTCGGGCGTCGCCCAAGAGCCAAATGATCGCTCCGGATCACGACCTGTCGTCCGTCATGTCGGCCCTAGCTAGTCCGGACAGTGGACTCCCAAGGCCGGGATGCCAGGCGGCTGCCTTGGGCCAACAAGAGACATGGTAGCCGCAAGCACGGTCTTACTCGTGCCGCCAGACCTTTACCGCTGAGATCACCAAAATCGCGGCAAGTCCCGGCAGGAGAATTGCGCTCGGCACAGAGCCAAGAAGGAAGGCGCCGATGAACGTGCCAAGCATTGATCCCGCGGCCATAGCGAGCATGAACGGCCAATTGGCGCGCAGTGCTGAAAAGCTTTGGTCGCGGCTGTAGCGCGCGAAACCCACCACCATCGTCGGAAGGCTTACCGCAAGCGAAAGGCTGCCCGCCAGCTTCACGTCGGCACCGAACAACAGGATCAGCGTGGGGATTAGAAACTCTCCCCCGGCAACGCCAAGCAACGACGCGACAACACCAATGGCGAAGCCCGCGACCGCGCCCGCGATAATCAAGTATGCACCGGTCAGCGGCGGCATGGTGGCCGTTGTGGCATCGTGCGCGAACAGCAGCACGCCAGCAATCACGACCAACAGAACGGCAATGATTTTGTAGAGCGTTTCGGACTTGAGGCGTGTGGCCCAAGATGCCCCGACATATGCGCCGATGAGGCTGCCAGCCAGCAAGTTGAGGATGATCGGCCAATGCGCACCAATCGCGGCGAACGGTACGGAGCGAGCCCGGAACGGCAGTGCGGTCGCCACCACGACGAGGCTGGTCGCCTTATTCAAAATCACAGCTTCGAGACCGCGAAACTTGAACGCGCTGATGAGCAGCGGCAGACGAAACTCGGCACCGCCGAGGCCGATAAGGCCGCCTATGGTGCCAATGGCTGCACCGCTGCCGAAAGCGGCGGGATTGCTTCTCATGGGAACACGACCGAAAGGGCGCCAGAATGCGCCAAGCCTCACTTGCCCATGTTCCGTCGTGGCGGGGAGCTTCACACCTGCTTACGGCAGGGCGTGGGGCTTACGGACACTAAGCCAAGTCCGAGGTGTTGGCAAACACAGTGGCCCCCAAAGTCCGTTGCCATGAGTTGGTCAATGAGGTCTCTCCGTCGGACATGCGGCCGTCCATTCCGAACGGTCGGCGGCTCGTTCGCATGCCCGCGCCCCCCGTTCTCGCGGATATCCCCCCTTCCATGCGAGTGGTCGACAGAGCGGAGCTCTCGCAGGCCGCCAAGGTGAAGCGCGCGGCGGCCCCAAAATGCGAGAAAGATGCAGTTGCATTCTCTTGAACGCCGCCCCATCTCCGAGGGCGCGCGCTTTCGTCGCGACGTCTCCTGCCAAGAGAGAGCATCACATGTCCTTCTACGATTCGACCGTCCCGGCCTACCTCCAGATCCTCGGCAGCCTGTCCGGCCTGCTCAGCAAGGCCGAGGCCCATTGCGAAGCCAGGAAGATCGCCCCCGAGGTGCTGCTCGGCGCACGCCTGTATCCGGACATGCTGCCGCTCTCCAAGCAGATCCAGCTCGCCTGCGACTTCGCCGCCAAGGGGTGCGCGCGGCTGTCCCACAGCGAGATCCCCAGCACGCCCGACACCGAGACGACATTCGCCGAGCTCCGCCAGCGGCTCGCCAAGACCGTCGATTACCTCAAGGCGTTCACGCCGGCGCAGTTCGACGGGGCCGATAGCCGCGACGTGACCTTTCCCAGCGGGCCCAACACCACCCTGACCCTGAAGGGGCAGGACTTCGTTAACCGCGTCTCGTTTCCCAACTTCTATTTCCACGCTGCGATCGCTCACGGCATTCTCCGCCACAACGGCGTCGACATCGGCAAGCGGGACTTCCTGGGCGTGGCCTGATCCCCTTTCGTGGACTGCGACAGGCTGTCCAGCGGACGGCCAGTCGCGGCCGCTCCATCGCGCGGCTCGTCTGCGCCGGACGGATACCTCCCGGCATTGCGCTGTTCGCGGCAATGCACAACTGACCTGAACCCCCTCCTCCTCCCTCCTGGAAAGACCCCGATGAGTGCATCCAAACTGTTCGAGCCGTACCAGCTCGGTCCGATCACCCTCGCCAACCGCGTCGTGATGGCGCCGCTGACGCGCAACCGCGCCGTTGAAGGCCTCGCCGCTGGTCCGCTGACGGCCGAGTACTACGCCCAGCGCGCCTCGGCCGGCCTCCTGATCTCCGAGGCGAGCCAGGTCTCGCAGCAGGGTCAGGGCTATCAGGACACGCCCGGCATCTATTCCAAGGCGCAGATCGCCGGCTGGCGCAAGGTGACCGACGCGGTGCACGCCAAGGGCGGCCGCATCTTCATCCAGCTCTGGCATGTCGGCCGTATCTCCCATGTCTCGCTGCAGCCGAACGGAGGCGCGCCGGTCGCGCCCTCGGCCGTCGCCGCCAAGACCAAGACCTTCGTCGGCGGCGCCTTCACCGACGTCTCGGCGCCACGCGCGCTCGAACTCGCGGAAATTCCCGGCATCGTCGCGGCGTTCAAGCAGGCCGCATTGAATGCCGTCGAGGCCGGATTCGACGGCGTCGAGATCCACGGCGCCAACGGCTATCTGCTCGACCAGTTCGCCAAGGACGGCGCCAACAAGCGCACCGACGCCTATGGCGGCTCGATCGAGAACCGCGCAAAGCTGATGCTCGAGGTCGCCAAGGCCGTCTCGGAGGCGATCGGCGCCGACAAGACCGGCATCCGTCTGTCGCCGGTGACGCCGGCCAACGACATCTCGGATTCCAATCCGCAGGCGCTGTTCGACTACATCGTCGACCAGCTCGCGGCACTGAATCTGGTCTACATCCACGTGATCGAGGGGGCGACCGGCGGCCCGCGCGACGTTGCACCGTTCGACTACGCCTCGCTGCGCAAGCGCTTCAACGGCACCTACATCGCCAACAACGGCTATGACCTCGCGCTCGCGAACAAGCAGCTCGATGCCAACGCGGCCGACCTGATCGCCTTCGGTCGGCCGTTCATCGCCAATCCCGACTTGGTCGAGCGGCTCAAGACGGGCGCAGCTCTCAACGAGCTCGACCGCGCCACCCTCTATGGCGGCGGCGAAAAGGGCTACACCGACTATCCGACGCTGAAAGCGGCGCAAGCGGCGGAGTAATCGTCATCTCGTAGGGTGGGCAAAGCGCTGCCGCCAGGCGGCGCGTGCCCACCGTGCATCCGCGCAAGCGGAGGGAATGGTGGGCACGGCGCGCAAGAGACCGCGTCTGACGCAGCATGTCGCTTGCGCGCCTTTGCCTACCCTACAGCCCTGCGATCCAGCACATCCCCACCTACATCATGCTGCCCGGCAGGAAGCAGCGCACATCGATGCGCAGGCCCGTATTCAGCTCGCGATAATACACGGGCCATACCATCGTCCGGCCGGCGCGATTGGGCTCAGTCACCACGGCCTCTTCCGGAACGACCCACCATTGGCCTTCAATGCGGACACGATAGCGGCCATCCTTCGTGTCCCAATCCGTGTCCGAGAGCGCGGTGCCATCCGCATCCGAGCAGCACGGCCCCCTGCCCGAACGCAAACTCTCGAACCAGCCCTTGAGCGGAGAATTGGCATAACGCCCGTCGAGATCGCGCGCCGTCGCATCGCCAAGCAGCAGAGAATGCGCACCTATACCGCCGGCGAGAGTCGCGACCGAGATCGTCGCTCGTACCCAACGGCGGACGTGGGGCCGGCGAACGGCATCCACCAATAATGAGACGATCGATACAAGGCTTGAAGATCTACGACTCATGTGCACACCTCGCTGCTCGATACGATGCGCAATAGCTGGTCGGCTTCTGTGGCGGAAGTTCGTAGTTGACGGAGGCCAGCAGCAACTAATCGCGATGCTTCGTAAATTCCAAGAGCAGGCAACGATCCCGCTCACGAGGCCAGCGGGATAATTGCCCGAGACCCGGCGTGAGCAGGCCCCTCGACGATTCATGCAGGCTGCGTAGGGTGGGCAAAGCGGCCGCCCCGCAGGCGTCGCGTGCCCACCGTGCACCCGCGCAACCGGAGGGAATGGTGGGCACGGTGCGCGATGGAGTTCAGCTCGCGGCATGCAGTGTCGCGCGCGCCTTTGTTCACCCCACGGCAGCGGAGACGCGTCGCGCCGCGCGCTGCGACGATGCAGCGACAAAAAGGCCGGGATTGCTCCCGGCCTCTTCGACGTCGTGCTTCGCAGGCTCTGCCAAAGGCGGACTCTTCAGAACTCCGCCCGCACCTTCAGCACCGCCGACTGCTCGAGATACTGGCTGCCGACCACGGCGTTGTAGCCCAGCGAGATCGACTGACGCTCGCCGAATGCCACCAGCTTGAGCGCGGCGCCCAGCTCGGCCAGGTTGCGTTCGGGCGACGGTCCGACGGCGAAGAAGGTCGCGCCGCCGCCGGCGAAGCTTGCGGTCACGTTCTGCGCGGTGTTGCCGAACTCGTGCCGCCATGCCGCCAGCGTCTCCAGGCCGAAGCCGTAGGTCGAGGTCACCAGCAACGGAACCGAGGCGCGGAGGCCGAGGTTCGAGCGCACCGAATTGGTGGTCTGCTTGGCGATCGCGAGCGCAGCACCTGCGGTGCTGGTCTCGGTGTAGGCCTGCTGATCGAGGCGGGCATAGGTCACGCCGGCAAACGGCGTCAGCACGGCCTGATCCACCTTCACGGGCAGACCGAATTCACCGCGGAGCAGCGTCAGCCACCCCTTGTGGCTGCCGGAGGCGGTATCGGTGAAGCCCGCGAAGTTGATGCGGCGCGTGGTGGTGTAGTCGACCAGCGCGACGCCGGCGGAGCCGTTGACGTACCAGGACGGCTGGACATAGGCACCGTACACCGTGCCCTGATAGTGCTGCATCCCGACCGCATCGCCGGCGGCGGTCCGATCGTCCATCGCGCTGGTGGCATAGCCGAACGCGGCACCGACGCGGAAGGCACCATCGATCCGCTGATCGATGCCGGCAACGAGCCCCCCGGTATTGCCGCTGTAGCCGGCAACACCGGCCACGTCGCGCTGCGACGCATTGGTGCCGATCAGGCTGCCCCAGACGGTGCGTTCCGGTTCGGGCGCGATGGCCGGAGCCAGCGCTGCCTTCACCGTCGGACGGGCCTTGGTCGCATTGAAGGCCATCAGCATCGAGGTGAGCGGATCGGTGTCGTCGGCGAACGCCGAGGCGACGCGCGAATTGGGCGATGCGGCCGCGGCCGTCAGCCGGTTGTCGATCTGGTTCTGGAACAGCGATGCGGTGCTGAGCGGCACCTGGACCTGGGCGCCGTTCACGAACGGACGCAACTGATCGCCGGCGCTGCGCACCTCCCTGTCGGTGCCGAGGCTCTGCACCGCGCCGCCGAGCGCCTGCACCTGCGCGTTGCTGCCGCTGTAGCCAAGCAATCCGTTCAGCGCGGCGAGGCTGGAGGGCGAGATGCCGGCGATGGTCGCGGGCGACCGCACGGATGCATTCAGCAGCAGAGCCCCGGTGGACGTATCGGCCGTGAAACCGACCAGCGCGCCGGAGAAATCGACGTCGAGCGGCGTCGCCGACACCACCGTCGCGACGCGGTAGACATCGCCATGGCGCACAATGCCCTGAAGCGTCGGCGCGACCGTGCCCGCGCCCGCAAAGGTCACCGCGCCCGTGATGTTGCCGATCCTGGTCGACGGCGCCGCCGCGGTGCCGCCAGATCCGAAGATCGTGGTCCGCAGCACGGCGCCATCGACGAACTGCACGCCGGCCCCGCCGCTCACGGCGACCTGCGACTTCATCAGGTCCAGCATGCCGAAATTGACGATGCTGGCGAGGCTTGTCACGCCGTCGAGCGTCAGCGAATTGCTGCCGAGGCCGTTCTGCGCGACGACGTTGCCGCTGAAGCCGGTGCCCTTGAGCAGGATGGCATTCGTGGCGCCATCCTCGTCGTTGATGGTGATGTCTCCGCCGAGCGTGCCCGTGTTAACCAGATTGAATGTGCGGGCGCCGAAGAACGTCGCCGCCTGGTTGTTGCTGGCGGCGCAGAGCGGGTCCGTGGTGTTGGTGCCGGCCGTCGGACAGGCGTTGCCGTTGGCATCCATGCCCGAGCCGGAACTGCTATAGGTGCCGGCGACGGTACCCGCGGTCGCCTTGGCAAAGGAGCCGCGCGAGGCGCTCTGGTCGACCGAGATCGATCCCGAGATCGTGCCGCTGTTGGTGATGTCATGCTCGCCCGAGCCGAGATAGAGGTTACCCTGGATCAGGCCGGCATTGGCGATGACGCTGTCGCGCGGGCCAGAGTTTGAGCCGCTGCCGGTCAGCGGGAAGGTCGATCCTGCGGCGAGACCGGCGGCGGTGGTCAGCGGATTGGTATCGAGCGCCAGGATGTCGCCCTTGATCACGCCGCTGGCATTGTTGGTCAGCGTCAGCGCCTTGGTCTCCGTCACCGTCACGTTGCCGCTGGAGTCGAACTTGTAGAGCGGCGAATCCGGATTGCTGCCGGGGACGGTATCGAACTCGGCGCCGGCGAACGCTGCGATCGCCCAGTGACCGTCGTAGAAGCGGCTCGCCGCCGTCCAGCTCGTGTTGGCGATGGTGCCGGAGTTGGTGATCGAGGTGTCGGCCCGGCCGTAATAGGCAGCGGCATAGTTGCCGGTCGCCGAGATCGTACCGCCGGCGCGGTTGTTCACCACGAAGCTGTTGGTGTTGTCGTCGGAATAGAGCGCCGAGATGACCGCGAGGTTGGTGCCGTTGTACCGGCCTGTCGCCGTAGCGCCGATCGAAACGCTCAGCTTGCTCGCATCGAACGCGCCGAAGACATTCTGGGTGACGGCGAGCGTCCCGGTGTTGTTGACGGTGAACTTGTTGACCTGGCTGTCGGCGACGACGACGTGAAGCCGGCCGGCGCTGAGCTGGCTGGTGGTGAGGCTCAGCCAGCCGGCATTGTTGATGATGACGTTGTTGACCGCCGGATCCTCGGCATTGGAGAAATTGGCCGCGATCATGCCGCGATCGGCCAGGCCGGTCTGGGTGTTCGTAGTGAGATTGCGAACGGCCGTGGAGTCCAGCGTGACGATCGTCGTGGGAGGGTTGGGATTGTAGCCGGTCGCTGGAAAGACCGGGTTCGCCGGCGTATAAGAATTGCTGCCGCTCGAGGGCGTCGCTGTCGCCGCAGCGGCGTCGTACACGGTGATCGCGGAGGAGATGCTCCCGCTGCAGGTGACCGTGACACCCGGCGTCGTGCACTCGGCCCTTGCCTCGCCGACGACCATCCATGTCGACAACAACACGAAACTAGCGGCAGCCGCCTCGCTGCGCTTTTTGCTTTTTGATTTCACCTGACGCCCCACGTTACGCAATACACGGCTTCTTGTTGATGACCGATTGTATCGAAACGTTGGCAGGAACCAGCAAGGCGAACTTTTCTATGAACGCACGGGACATTGTCCAACTAACAGCGGAATTAGTCCCATAGTAATTCGATTAATCATCATAAGCGGCTTCGCTTGAAGCACCGCTCTCCCGCCAGATCTGAAACTTGACGACGAGGACGGCAGACCGCTCCACCGCGAAGGACATCGCAGAGATGAACTCCGCGCTCGTGGTTCCGGCACCTGCAAGACCCCGACCAGCAAATGAAAAGGCCGGGATTTCTCCCGGCCTTCTTGCCACGGTGGGGGCTGCCGTGGCGCGGCGCGGATGCGCCTATGCGTCGCTGGTGGTCCGTGGCTAAGGCTCAGAACTTCGCCCGGATGCCGGCATAGGCCGCGAGCGGCATTCCCGGCACCATGCTGCGGGGATCGTTCAACGCGAACGCCGTTCCGCCGCCGGCGGTGTTGAAGCCGGCAGGGTCGAACACGGTGCCCGCCGAGTAGTAGCGCTGGTTGAACAGGTTCTGGATCAGGCCGAACACCTCGACGTTCTTGGTCACCTGATAGGACGTGTTGACGTTCACGACCCAGTAGGCCGGAACCTTCGGATAGACGTTGGTTTCGTCGTGCAACAGGTACTGGCTGCCGACATAGTTGACGCTGGCGCCGACCTTCCAGGCGTCGGTCACGGCATATTCCGCGCCGAGCTTCAGGCGATGCGCCGGAATGCCGGGAATGTGGTTGCCGGAGACGACACCGACCGGCGCCCCGAGGAACGGATCGTTGACGTCGAAAGCACTGCGGAAGGTGGCGTCGATGAAAGTATAGTTGGCGTATGCGGTCCAGCGATTCCAAGCGAGATCGAGCTTGGCCTCGACACCCTGGCGGAGGGTGGTGCCGGCGTTCTTGAAGTAGCCGCGCACCGGGTTGGCCGGGTCGACGACCTGGATGATGTCGTCGGAATTCTCGGTCCGGAACAGGCTGAGGCCCCAGCGCAGCCGCCAGCCGTCATCAACCGCCACCGACTTGATCGGCGCCTTGCGATAGGCCGGCAGATCGGCGGCGTAGGCCGAGCGGCCGCCGGAGATCTCGCCGCGCAGGCCGCCTTCGACGGTGCGCGACACCACCTGCTTGAGCGGCGGATCGGCGATCAGGAAGTTGTCGATCAGGCAGGGATTGGCCGGATCGGAGCAGCCGAGCTCGAGCGGCGTCGGCGCGCGGTTGGCCTCGGAGTAGCCGGCGTAAGCGGTCATATCAGGCGTGATCTTGTAGGTCAGGCCGACCACCGGGTTGAAGCGCTGGAAGTTGTTGTCGCTGTTCAGCAGCGGCGCGAAGCCGGTCTGGTCGCGCAGATTGATCTGCGCCCAGTTGAAGCGGCCGCCGGCCGTCAAGGCGAGCTGCGAGGTGATGTCGAAGGTGTTGGTCGCGTAGACGCCGAGATAGGTGTTCTTGGCGTTCAGGTTGACCGGGGCGAGGCCGGCATTGGGCTGATCGACGTAGACGCCGAGGCCGGTGACGAACAGATTGTTGTCGATGGTGCCGAGCTCGGAGGTGGCCTGGAAGTTGGTATTGCCGTGATCGACGCTGGCGCCGACGACGAAATGGTTGTCATGGCCGAAGAGCTGCGTCGTCGAGGTCGCCTGCAGCGAGCCGCCATAGCTGTCGGTCTTGACGGTGTTGCGGTCGATCTGGCCGAGCGCCGCATCGCCCGCCAGCGTGTTGACGGTCGGACCGTTGCGGTTCATCTGGAACTCGGTGCCGGCGGCATCGCTGAGACAGAATTCGCCGGGGAACGCGCCCGCAGGGTCGCAGGCCGCAACCTCGGTGCCGTTGCCGTCGATGCGCGCGGATTTGTAGTTGCGGTAGTAGCCGTTGGCCTGGATCGAGAGCGTGTCGGTCGGCGCCCACTTCATGCTGGCCTGCACCATCTGCATCTGCAGGCGCAGCGACTGCGGCCAGGTGTAGACGCTGGACCAGCGCTGATTCAGCATCTCGATCGGCGTCGCCGCGACCGAGCCGAGCTTGTTGTCGGCGCCGGTGAAGGAGAGGTGGAATTCGGTGTTGTCGCCGCGCGCGCCGAAATCGGCATACATGCGCCGGATCTGCGAGGCCGACGAATAGTCGCGCCAGCCGCGGTCATAGGCGCCTTCCGCGGCAATGTATGTCGAATAGGTGCCATTGTTCCAGCCGTATTGCGCGCCCGACTGGATCCGGCCGAACGAGCCGCCGAACAGCTGCGCTTCGCCGCCCTGGTAGTTGAAGCCGTTCTTCATCTCGATCGAGAGCGCGCCGCCGGTGGCGTTGAGGCCGAACAGCGGATTGTTCGGCATCAGCGTCATGCGCGCGATCGCCATTTCCGGGATCAGGTCCCAGTTCACGACGTCGCCGAAGGCCTCGTTGATGCGGGTGCCGTTCTGGTAGACGGCGATGCCCTGCGGCGTGCCGAGCACCGGCGAGGCGGTCTGGCCGCGGTAGTTCAGGTCGCGCTGAAACGCGTTGCCGGTCTGGTCGCTGAGCGAGACCCCGGGCACCGATTGCAGGATACCGTCGAGCAGCGTCGGCGCGCGGCTGTGGTCGAGCTCCCGCGCCCCGATGGTTTCGACATTGGATGGAATCTTGTCCTTCGCAATCTCGCTGCCCTGAACGGGCGAGACGCCGACCACCTCGATGGTCTGCAGGGTTTGCTGCGCGAACGCAGCCGTAGGCAGCAACGCACACGTCGCGAGAAGCGCGCTCTTCAGCGCCGACAGTCTGGTCAAGACGTCCCCCAGTTTCTTGTCGACCGGTTCCGGCAACAGCCCACGCCCCTGAGCCCCACCCGCACCAAAACTGGTCGATTTACCCGTTTACGAACCTTAACATTCGTAAACAGCCCTCCAGTTCGTCGCAACGGGCAATATTCTTCGGCCCCTAGGGACAATCTTCCCGGATCCGGAAAGTGGCGATCAATTCGCCGAGCTATCTCCCAGCCTCGGCCGCACTGTTGCACCCGATCCTGGTTTGCAAGGGAACTCACATGGTAGAGGAAGCATCGGCGCCGTCGGCGCCATAGGGACAAGACCTTCATCGGATGTATCGCGTTCTGCTCGTCGATGACCACCCGGTCGTGATCACGGCCTGCCGCTGGCTGCTGAACGAAGCCGGGATCCGCGCGCTGTCCGAGGCACACGATGCCGACAGCGGATACCAAGCCTATGTCCGTGACCGGCCGGATGTCGCGATCGTCGATCTGCGCCTGCACGGGCAGGAGCTCGGCGGCATCAATCTGATCGAACGCATGCGGTCGCACGATCCCCGCGCCCGGATCCTGGTCTTCAGCATGCATGCCGATCCGCGCATCGTCCGCTCGGCGATCGACGCCGGCGCCAGCGGCTATCTGCTCAAGGACGCGCCGCCGCACGAGCTGCCCAAGGCGTTGGAGCAGGTTCGGGCCGGCGGCACCTATCTCGATCCGCAACTCGCCACCCGCATCGCCCTGCTCCGCGCCGACCCGGACGGCATGGCGGCCCCTGCGCTGACCCCGCGCGAGCGCCAGGCCCTTGCGCTGCTGGCCGAGGCGAAATCCTATCAGGCGATCGCCGACCATCTCGGCATCAGCTACAAGACCGTCATCAACCTGACCTACCGGCTGCGTCAGAAGCTCGGGGCCCGCAGCCTGCCCGACTTGGTTCGTCTCGCAGTGGAAATGTCCCGCCCAAGCATGTGAGGGCCAATCGCCTTCCTGCCGGCCCGCCACGAGCATCTGCCTGAAAGACGAGGGCCTGCGACGGTCTCCCGTCACAGGCCCTCCGGCTCATGTCTATGTCGCGTCGGTCCAGTGCGGACCGATGTCTCACTTCAGCAGCTTGGCCACCGACTTCAGCTCTTTGGAATCGAGCGTGCCGTCACCGTCCGGATCGGCCGCCTTGAAGCGGCCTTCCACCAGCGCAAGATACTCGTCCTTGGTCAGCGTGCCGTCATTGTCGGGATCAGCGGCCTTGAGATCCTTGGCCGAAACGCGGCCGCGCAGCTCCTTGGCGTCGAGCGTGCCGTCATGGTCGCGATCGAGACGATCGAACAGCGCGCCGGCGGCCGTGCGGACCTCGCTCATGTCGGCGGTGCCGTCCTTGTCGGGGTCGATCGCGGTCAGCAGCTTGGAAGGGGCCGGTGCACTGACAGCCATCGTCGACGTGCCGACGATCGCGGCCATGCCGACGGCAGCGGCTGTCATCATCAGTTTCCAATTCATCGAATTGATCCTTTGTCTCCGCCGTCCGAGGGGCGGCGATGAAGGGCACGAAAACAACGTATGCGAGCGTCGCTGGTTTCATCGGCAACGCGCCACACATCGCTTTGACGTATGGGAGGCCCTGTCATTTCGCAAGTGCAAGAACGCGACGCCCGGGAAATTCCCGCAAGAGCGTCGGGACTAGAACCTCGGTCCGTGCAGGAAATATCTCCCCGGACGGTCGCGACGCGGACCGCTATCGTGGTCGAAGGTGCCTCCCTCCGCCTCGGCCCGGGCGTTGGCGACGTGGCGTCTGCGCTTGGCGACATGCCTTGCGGTTTTGGCATCGCTCCCCGACAACGCGTGTTGGGCTTGCCCAACCTGACTTCTCTTGCCGGCGTGGGTTTGACTCCACCAGGCTTCCAATTGGTCCCGCAGCGTCTCCTCCGCGAAGGCGCGTCCGTCCGGCAGCAGCGTGGACAGGAGGAGCGCAACTATCAGCCCGAGCGGCATCGGCTGAGCGGACAAGCGGCGGCGATGACCGGGTGTGTGAAGCACGGGCGTGTCCATTCTCTGGCTGATCCGGCGATCAGCAATGCATGCTGCAACCGATGTTTTCCTCGCTCTATGACCTCAATGTGTTTGCAACACGCCACATTCATCACCGTGTTGAGATTCACTCGCGAAATGGCCGCCATATTGTCTCGGTCAAAATGTCCCGTTCGACTTGCCAAAACATCCCTATTCCTCACCGAAACAGGAAAGGCCGGAGCAAATGCGGCATTCAACGACTGATCGTTTCCCGATCGCGTCATCTTTCAGCCGACAGGCCCGCATGTTTTCGCCCCGCCGACTCGCTAGCTCATCAGTTGAAGGGAGCGCGGGGACATGCAGCCGAACGGCATCGCCAGGAGTGCAAAAAGACGATCGCGATTGTACATGGCTGCCGGTGCTCTCGTGCTCGCGCCCTTCGGTGCAGCGGCCGAGGAGATCCAGGGCAATGACCCGGCCTCGCCCGGACATTTCCAGGTCGAGCAGCGCTTCGGCTATCTGACCACCTTCAATCCGCAACAGAACGGCGGACGCCGCGTGCCGCAGCGTGCGGTCACCGGCGAGACCGAGATCGGCTACTCGCCGACCGAATGGTACGAGATCGCGTTGACCTCGCCCTACGCCTTTGCCCGCACCAATGTGCCGATGGCGCTGGGCAACGTGATGGACAATGGCGTGCCCGGCTATTCATTCCAATCCGGCGGTGTCACCATTCGCCAGACCTTCATCCAGGGCGACCGGCTCGAGCGCACCGTCTTCCTCGGCCTGGTGTCACGCACCATCCTGGCGCCGCAGGGCGGCCTGACGCCCGATCTGTGGGTCGCCAACAAGGCCGGCGCCGGCCAGCCCGGCGCGCCGCGCTTCGTGCAGGAGGCCACGCCGCGGGTGGCGCAGATGTTCACGCCGATCATCGGCGTCAACCTGCCCAACGACTATCAGCTCATCTTCAACGCCAACATGACCTTCGGCATCGACGGCGCCGGCTCGGCGTTCGAGCCGTCGGTGCGCTTCGTCAAGCGCCTCAGCGACCGCTGGACCGTCGGCATCGAGCATTTCTCCAATCTCGGACCGTTCGGCTACATCCTGCCCTGGAATCAGCAGATGCAGACGCTCTACGCAGTCGCCGACACCCGCTTCAAGGGCTTCGAGCTCAGCTTCGGCCTCGGCTACGGCCTGACCAACGCCTCGCGTGGCCTCGCCGTCAAGACCAGCATCGGCAAGGATTTCTGATCCGCGCGCCTTCATCCCGTGACCAATCATAAGAAAAGGACACTCGTCATGCGTCGCCTCGTCACCGCCTGCGCGCTTCTCATGCTGGCCGGCTCCGCCGCGTCCGCCGAGGACGGCCCGCGCTTTCTCAATCGCACCGGCCAGACCATCGTGAAGATGTACCTGGCGGCCGCGGGCACCAAGACCTGGGGCGCCGACCAGTGCAAGAACGACGACGAGGGCATGGTCGACCACAACGAGCGCATGACCTTGGTCGGCGTGAAGTCCGGCCGCTACGACATCAAGCTGTCCGAAAAGGGCGGCCGCACCTGCGTCGCCAAGAACATCGAGCTCAAGGAAGGCGCGCAGTTCGTCGTGCGCGATACGGATCTGACCGAGTGCAGCAAATAGCGGGACGGAGCGCCACCGGACGTAGCTCCGGATGGCGCCGCGTTCAGCGCGGCCTCAGATGCAGCGGCACCGTGCGCGAGACCTGCGTCTGCGCCATCGCCGGCGGAAAGCGCGGAAACGGCGCGGCGCGTTCGATGATGCCCAGCGCCGCGCGGTCCAGCGCCGGTGAGCCCGAGCTGCCGGCGAGCCGTCGCGACAGCAGACGTCCGTTACGATCGATCACGACGTTCAGCATGACGGTGCCGCTCGCGCCATTGCCGTCGGAGGGATAGGCCGCGGCGCGGCGGATCTGCGCCACCACCTCGGCGTTCCAACTGGCCTGGCCCTCGCGCGCCCCGACGCTGTCCTCGCCGGGATTGGGCGCCGACGCGACCCGTGAAGGCCGGGCCGCCGGCGCCGCAGCCGGCTTCGGCGGTGCGGACTTCCTCTCGGCCCGCTCCTTCGTTTCCTTCTTCTCGACCGGCTTGCGCTCGACACGCTCGGGCACGGGAACGGGCTTCGGCTCCGGCGGCTTCGCCTCGATCGGTTTTGGTGGTGGCGGCGGCGGCAGAACGACATCGTCCGCACGCGGCGGCTCGGGCGCGAGGGCGACCTGGGGCGCGGGCTCCGGCGAGGGAATGACATCCGGCTCCAGGTCAGGCTGGGCCACGACCTGCGGCTCCGGCTCGGAGGGAGCCGGCGGGACAGGCTCAGCGACGGCCTCACGCGCGACCGGCTCGTCCTTCACCTGCTCTTCCTTCGGCGGCTCCGCCGGCGGCGGCTCGGACGCCGGCGCATCCTGCGCCGTCGGCGCCGGCTCGCTCACCACCGCCGGGGTGAACACGACGTCGAAGGCCGGCGCCTGGGCACGCCCCTGCGGCGCGGGGCGCAGCAGCAGATAGCCGACGGCGAGCCCGACATGCAGCGCGGCCACCACCAGCGCGGCGATGGTCCACAGCGTCCGCTCACGGCGCTGCTCGTGTTCGAACGGATCGAGCGTCAGGACGCTCACTGCGCGCCCCGGTCTTCCAGTGCGACGAGTGCGACCTTGGTATAGCCGGCGCGGCGCAACGTGTTCATCAGCGCCATCACCTCGCCATAGGGCAGCGTCTGATCGGCGCGCAGCAGCACGCGCTGCTCATGATCGGACTTGGTGGCGGCATCGAGCGAGGCGGCGATGTCGGCCTGCGCCACGCTCCGGTCGCCGACGGCGAGCGAGCGGTCGGCCTTGAAGGTGACGAAGACCGGCGTCTCCGCGCGCGGCTGCGGCTCGGCCGAGATCGCCGGCAGGTTGACCGGGACGTCGACCGTGGCGAGCGGCGCGGCGACCATGAAGATGATCAGGAGCACCAGCATGACGTCGATGAACGGCGTCACGTTGATGTCGTGCGTCTCCTCGAACTCGTCGGTGCGCCGGGCGAGCTTGACGGCCATGGCTCACTCCGCCGGATTGGCGATCGACAGCATCGGCGCCTCGACCGCGCGGATGGCGCTGCGCCGCGCCTCGGCGGGCCCCGCATGCTGCCGGTCGAGATCGCGGCTGAGCAGCCGCATCACCGCCACCGATGCATCGGCGATGACGGCGCGATAGCCGCCGGTGGCGCGCGCGAACAGGTTGTAGATCACGACCGCGGGAATCGCGGCGGCGAGGCCGAAGGCGGTCGCGAGCAGCGCTTCCGCGATGCCCGGCGCCACCACCGCGAGGTTGGTCGTATGCGCATGCGAGATGCCGATGAAGCTGTTCATGATGCCCCAGACCGTGCCGAACAGGCCGACGAACGGGCCGACGGCGCCGACGGTGGCGAGAATGCCGATGCCGCGGCCGATGCGCGCCACTGCCGCCGCCTCGATCCGCTCGAACTGCCAGGAGACGCGCTCCTTGATGCCGTCGGCAGGCAGGCCGCGCGACTTGTCGATCTCGTCGTCGGCCAGGGCGAGAAGTCGGCCGACGACACCCTCATCGGCCGAAATGCGTCCTGTCGCATCGGCCAAGGAGCGGGCCGCCATGGTGATGCCGAGCGCGCCGCGGGCCGTGCGCAGCGCCGAGCGGAGCTGAATGGTCTTGACGACCAGCACCGTCCAGGTTGCCACCGAGGCCAACGCCAAGCCGATCATCACCGACTTCACGACGATGTCGGCCTGCATGAACATGGTCCAGGGCGACAACGCCTCCGGCAGCGTGCTCGCGATATTGGCGATGTGCGCCTGATCCATGGCCGTACTCCCTGTAAGGGACCTTGGGGGTCCTCGATGCAGCCGCGGAGCCCCGTGCCGTCCACCGTTCTCCCCGGAGGGCTCTTGGTTTTGATACCCGGGCAGAGCTGCAATGGAACGGCTGCACTGTTCGCAAGCCGAGAGTGCCGCCTGTTCTCGGCAGCTTCAAGACACTTGCCTCATGGAATATGTCCCCAGGCCGATGGGAAGAATTCCCGGATGGAACGGGCGCGAGCGGTTGCTGCGCTACGGTGGTGCGCATCGGCCTCAAGTTCGCCCAGCTCGAGCCGGCGAGGGCACCGCTCGCATCACCGCGGACGATGAGTCCGGAGCCGGCACCCGAGTTCAGTTGTCCGGCCCGACCGTATATGATCGTGAATATGAGCGAAACCACCGAAGAGATCGCGCGACGCGCCACGGCCGCCTTCAACGCAGGGCGCGCGGCAGAGGCGCAACGGCTGTGCGAAACGGGCTTGAAGCAAAGTCCAGACGAACCGATGTTGAGCCATCTGCTTGCCGCAGTGCTGTTCGCGGTCGAGGACAACGCCGCAGCACGGTTGCGCATCGAGGCCAGTCTGGCCCGCCGGCCGGACCATGCCGCAGCTCGGCTGCTTGCGGCGCGTATCGCGCGGGTGGGGAAGGATTTCGAGCGCGCGCTCGCCCATGTCGACCGCGCCATCGCGCTGTCACCCCGCCGCGATGTCTTCATCGAAAAAGCGCGCATTCTCGATCAGGCAGGAATGGCAGCCCAGGCGCGGGCAGCTTGGCTGGCGATTCTCAAGGTCATACCGGAGCACGACGAAGCGCTAGCGCGGCTCGGACGTCTTTCCTGGGAGAACGGCGACTTCGATACGGCACGGACCGTCCTCGAACGGGCAGCCAACCCGGCTGCGCCGGCCTCGGTCTGGTTCGATCTCGGCCTCGTGCGACAGGATGTTGCGGATCTCGCGGGAGCTGCCGCAGCCTATCGCCGCGTGCTGGCGATAAGGCCGGATCACGCCGAAGCGGCGCTCAATCTCGGCATCGTCCTGCAGGAGAGCGGCGACCCCGACGCGGCAATGCAGGCCTATGCTTGTGCCTATCGGCTTCGCCCACAGATGTTCGGTGCCATCGCCATGGCGCTCACCTCGGCTCCGCATGGCCGACTTTGGATCGACCCTGCCGCGTTGAAGCGCGCCCTGAACTCAGCTGGTTAGGCGGCCGCGGCGTGCGCGAAATTTCTTGCGGTACACGTTTGGTGTCGCGAGCACCTCGGCGACCGTCCCGGCATACGTATCCCGCTGCGCGTCGTCGAGCGGCTCGAACACGAGCTGCGGCGGCTCGCGCAATACTGCAAAGCATTGCGCCACCGGCGTTCCCCTGGCCAGGATGCCGGTGAAATCTGGATCGAGCCAGAGCGCCGGAAAATTGATGCCGCCGTCGTGGAAGCGATCCGCATCGACCAGGCCCGACAGGGTCCGGAACGGCAGGTCCTCGCGGTTGATCGGATGCGTCGCGAACAGCGACCACCCGGCTTCGCACTCGATCGTCCAGAAGGAATTGAACTTGATGGCCGCCTGCTTGTCCGACGCAAACGGCGCACCGGCCAATTGGGCTGCGACATGAAAGCTCAACGGCGCACGCGGATGTCCCTTGGTCGCCGGCGCCGGAATGTCCCATTCCCAGGCGAATGCGCCGCGCTCGACCCTGACGTCGCAGGGCAGCAGAATCGTCACGCCATAGGCCATCGCGTCGACAAAGGGAGGACACTGCTTGACCGTGCGGATGTCGCGCCCGTGAAGCTCCGAATGCGCCGAGGCCGGCATCTGGCGCAACCATTCCGGCAGCATGGTTCGGGCCGGCACCGGTCGCAGCAGGTGATCCGCAAGGACGGGGTCGCAGCGAAAGATCATGCGCATCGCAAATTCCAGAGCTCGACCCGGTCTCATCCGGGCCACTGGCATCCAGATCCGAACTCGCACGACCGAACAAGTCAACGAAAAAGAAGAAGGCCGGGATTGCTCCCGCCCTTCCAAACTCCCCGGGGACGACCGACCTGTCGCCGGTCGTCCGAAGGAGAGGTTGCTATTTCGCCTCGGCGCGCTTCGGAGGCGACGCCGGCCACGACTTGATCAGCGTGTCGTAGTCGATCGTCTCGCCCTTCGGCTTCTCGTTCGCGAGCTTGCGCTGCGGAGCGATGTTGCCGTCCTTCGCCGACTTGTTGAACCAGTACTCGGCCGACTCCTTCTTGTTCAGCTTCGGCCCGCAGTCGCCCTGGACCTTGGACTTCTCAAGACGCTCGAGCACGGAGTCCTGCGCGGCTGCGAGTGCGTCCATCGCCTGCTGCGGCGTCTTCGCACCGGACGACGCATCGCCGATGTTCTGCCACCACAGCTGCGCGAGCTTCGGATAGTCGGGCACGTTGTTGCCGGTCGGGGTCCACTGCACGCGCGCGGGCGAGCGGTAGAACTCGATCAAGCCGCCGAGCTTCGGCGCGCGCTCGGTGAACGACTTGTCCCAGATGTCCGATTCACGGATGAAGGTCAGACCGACATGGCTCTTCTTCAAGGACACCGTCTTCGAGACGATGAACTGCAGATAGAGCCAGGCCGCCTTGCGGCGATCGACCGGCGTGGACTTCAGGAGCGTCAACGATCCCACGTCCTGATAGCCGAGCTTCATGCCGTCCTTCCAGTAGGAGCCGTGCGGCGACGGAGCCATGCGCCACTTCGGCGTTCCGTCGGCGTTCATCACCGGCAGGCCGGGCTTGACCATGTCGGCGGTGAAGGCGGTGTACCAGAAGATCTGCTGAGCGATGTTGCCCTGCGACGGCACCGGGCCGGATTCCGAGAAGGTCATGCCTTGGGCCTGCGGCGGAGCATACTTCTTCATCCAGTCGAGATACTTGACGATCGAATAGACTGCGGCAGGTCCGTTGACGTCGCCGCCGCGCTCGACCGAGGAGCCGACCGGACGGCAACCTTCCATGCGGATACCCCATTCGTCGACCGGCAGGCCGTTCGGGAGGCCCTTGTCGCCGTTACCGGCCATCGACAGCCAGGCGTCGGTGAAACGCCAGCCGAGCGAGGGATCCTTCTTGCCGTAGTCCATGTGGCCATAGACTCGGACGCCGTTGATCTCCTTGATGTCGTTGGTGAAGAACTCGGCGATGTCCTCGTAGGCCGACCAGTTCACCGGCACGCCGAGGTCGTAGCCATACTTGGCCTTGAACTTGGCCTTGTAGTCCGGGTTGGTGAACCAGTCGTAGCGGAACCAATACAGGTTGGCGAACTGCTGGTCGGGCAGCTGATACAAATGGCCGTTGGGCGCGGTGGTGAAGGACTTGCCGATGAAGTCGTTGACGTCGAGCATCGGATCGGTGACGTCCTTGGCGTCCTTCGCCATCCAGTCCGTCAGGTCGACGGCCTGGCCGTAGCGGAAGTGGGTGCCGATGAAATCGGAGTCGTTGATCCAGCCGTCATAGACGTTCTTGCCGGACTGCATCTGGGTCTGGATCTTCTCGACGACGTCACCTTCCTGGATGATGTCGTGCTTGACCTTGATGCCGGTGATCTCTTCGAACGCCTTTGCCAGAGTCTTGGACTCGTATTCGTGGGTTGTCAGCGTCTCGGAGACAACGTTGATCTCCATGCCCTTGAAGGGTTCAGCGGCCTTCATGAACCACTGCATTTCCTTCATCTGGTCGTCCTTCGAGAGCGTCGACGGCTGGAACTCGCTGTCGATCCACTTCTTTGCGGCGGCCTCGTCGGCCTTTGCCGGAACGGACATCGTCATGCCCGCGGCAAACAGCGCTGCGGCGCTGGTCATCGCGAGGTAGCGGGCCTTGGTCAAGTGATGCTTCCTAGGCTTCAAGTGTCGCATGCTTTCCTCCTTGAGCGACAATATTCCAGGTCCGGGTTGCCCCCGGATCTGCCCCTTTTCACTTGCGTCAGACGGTGCGAAAGATCGCAACGGCGGACGCAAGCGAAATTGCGGTTGCGAGCCACAGGCTCGAAACCTCAAACCCTTCCTCGCCGATCGGCAAGGTCGTAATCGTGTCGGTGCCGACCAGGCCGATCCAGGCAAGATGGATGATCGCCGCCAAGATCAGCGAGATGAACAGACGATCGCCGCGCGTGGTCGGAATGCGCAGCACTCCGACCCGCTCGGCCTCGGGGTAGCGGGCCGCGAGCCAGGTCATGACGACCAGCGTGCAGGCCAGCGCGGCGAAGAAGATTGCTGTCGGCAGGGTCCATGCCATCCATGCGATGTTGTCCATGGCTCAGTGACTCCAGGCGGTAGCGGCCCCCCTCCCCCGCTTGCGGGGGAGGGTTGGGGTGGGGGCGCCGCGAGTCGAACTGCCCGAGAGGACAGAGGTCCCCACCCGCATCGCATCTGACGATGCGACGCGACCTCCCCCGCAGGCGGGAGAGGTGGAGCGGAGACTGCGGCGACATGAAATCATCATCACACCCGTCCCAGCGCGAAGCCGCGCGCGATGTAGTTGCGGACGAACCAGATCACGAGCGCGCCGGGGATGATGGTCAGCACGCCGGCGGCGGCGAGCAGGCCCCAGTCCATGCCGGCGGCAGACACGGTTCGCGTCATGATCGCCGAGATCGGCTTGGCTTCGGTCGCCGTCAGCGTGCGCGCCAACAGGAGTTCGACCCAGGAGAACATGAAGCAGAAGAACGCCGCCACGCCGATGCCGCTGGCGATCAGCGGCACCAGGATCTTGATGAAGAAGCGCGGAAACGAGTAGCCGTCCAGAAACGCCGTCTCGTCGATCTCGCGCGGCACGGACGAGACGAAGCCCTCGAGAATCCAGACCGCGAGCGGGATGTTGAAGATGCAATGGGCCAGCGCCACCGCCCAGGGCGTATCGAACAGCCCGATCGCCGAGTAGAGATTGAAGAACGGCAGCGCATAGACCGCGGCCGGCGCCATGCGGTTCGACAGCAGCCAGAAGAACAGATGCTTGTCGCCGAGGAAGCGGTAGCGCGCAAAGGCGTAGGCCGCCGGCAGCGCTACGGCAATCGAGATCACCGTGTTGATGACGACGTATTTCAACGAGTTGATGTAGCCGGAATACCAGCTCTCGTCGGTGAAGATGCGCATGTAGTTCGCGATGGTCGGCTGATGCGGCCACAGCGTCATGGTCGAGACGATCTCGGTGTTGGTCTTGAAGCTCATGTTGACGAGCCAATAGATCGGCAACAGCAGGAAGACCAGGAACAGCGAGATGATGATTCGGCGGCCCGGAATCGTGTTCATCACGCGCCCCCTTCCACCGGCCGGCGCTCGGCGCCGGCATTGGTCATGATGGTGTAAAACACCCAGCAGACGATCAGGATGATCAGATTGTAGACCAGCGACAGCGCCGCGGCCTTGCCGAGGTCGAACTGGCCGAGCGCGATCTTGACCAGCTCGATCGAGATGAAGGTGGTGGAATTGCCCGGGCCGCCGCCGGTGACCACGAACGGCTCGGTATAGATCATGAAGCTGTCCATGAAGCGCAGCAGCACGGCGATCAGCAGCACGCGGTGCATCTTCGGCAGCTGGATCGCGGTGAACACCGCCCAGCGCGAGGCGCCGTCGATCTGGGCCGCCTGGTAGTAGGCGTCCGGGATCGATTTGAGGCCGGAGTAGCATAGGAGCGCCACCAGGCTGGTCCAGTGCCAGACATCCATCAGGATGACGGTGAACCAGGCGTCAGCCTCGTTGGAGACGTAGTTGTAGTCGAGGCCGATGGCGTTGAGCACATAGCCGAGCAGGCCGATGTCGGGACGCCCGAAGATCTGCCAGATGGTTCCGACAACGTTCCACGGAATCAACAGCGGCAATGCCAGCACGACCAGTGCGAACGCCACGGTCCAGCCCTGCCGCGGCATCGCCAGCGCGATCACGATGCCGAGCGGGACCTCGATGGCGAGAATTGCGCCGGAAAAGATCAGGTTGCGCCACAGCGAGGCGAGGAAGCGGCCGCCGAGATCGGTCGAGGGATCGAGCAGCTCCTTGAACCAGCCGACACCGTTCCAGAAGAACTGGTTGTTGCCGAAGGTGTCCTGCATCGAATAGTTCACCACCGTCATCAGCGGCAGAATGGCGGAGAACGCCACCAGCAGGAACACCGGCAGCACCAGGAACCAGGCCTTGTTGTTGATGGTCTTGTCCATCACTCAGGCTCCCTCGACGAGACGGCTGTCGGCATAGACGTGGACATAGGCCGGATTGAACTTCAGCCCGATCGCGGAGCCCTGCGGCGAGAAGCCGGCCGGCAGTCGCGCGGCGAACTTGACGTCGCCGACACGGACGCGCGCGAAGCGGATGCGGCCGAGATCGTCGACGCGCTCGATATTGGCATCGAGCAGGCCGGGTCCGGGCTGCGCGACATCGACGAATT
This sequence comes from Bradyrhizobium sp. HKCCYLRH2015, assembly GCF_051168215.1. Classification (NCBI taxonomy): domain Bacteria; kingdom Pseudomonadati; phylum Pseudomonadota; class Alphaproteobacteria; order Hyphomicrobiales; family Nitrobacteraceae; genus Bradyrhizobium; species Bradyrhizobium sp. HKCCYLRH2015. The sequence goes on from NZ_JBNPUO010000006.1 coordinate 216,231, forward strand.
CCGGACGGACGCCGATCTCGATCTTGGCTCCGGCCGGCAGCGCGTCGTAGCTGCGCGACAGCGTCAGCGTGTGACCGTCGATGCGGGCCTCGCGTCCCTTCACCTCGGCGGAGAGGATGTTCATGCCCGGCGAGCCGATGAAGTAGCCGACGAAGGTATGCGCCGGCTTGTCGAACAGCTCTGCCGGCGTGCCGCTCTGCACCACGCGGCCGTCATGCATGACGACGACGGTGTCGGCGAAGGTCAGCGCCTCGGTCTGGTCGTGGGTGACGTAGATCATCGTCAGGTCGAGCTCACGATGCAGCGCCTTCAGTTTCGAACGCAGCTGCCATTTCAGCTCGGGATCGATCACGGTCAGCGGCTCGTCGAACAAGACGGCGGCGACATCGGAGCGCACCAGGCCGCGGCCGAGCGAGATCTTCTGCTTGGCGTCGGCGGTGAGCCGTGTCGCCTTGCGGTTGAGGTCCGGAGTCAGATCGAGGAGACGCGCGATCTCGGCGACGCGCTTGTCGATCTCGGCCTTGGGCACGCCGCGGTTCTTGAGCGGAAAGGCGAGGTTCTCGCCGACCGTCATCGTGTCGTAGATCACCGGGAACTGGAACACCTGCGCGATATTGCGCTCACGGGTCGAGGCTTTGGTGATGTCGGTGCTGTCGAACAGTATCTTGCCGTGCGAGGGCGTGAGAATGCCCGAGATCAGGTTGAGCAAGGTGGTCTTGCCGCAGCCGGACGGACCGAGCAGCGCATAGGCGCCGCCCTGGCGCCAGGTCATCGTCACCGGCTTCAGCGCGTAGCTCTCGATATCGCCGCTGTTGCCGTTGTAGGCGTGGGCGAGATCGACGAGGTCAATGCGGGCCATGCGGCATCTCCCTCAGATCGCCGGCGCGGCGACCAGGCGGTCGCCGGCGTCGAACACGAACACATTGGACGGATCGAGCACCGCGTCGAGGATCTCGCCGGGCTCATATTCATGGACGCCGTGCAGCACGGCGACCCAGTTCATGCCGTCGCGCGTCAGATGCACGAAGCTCTCCGATCCCGTGATCTCGGTGACCGAGACGATCGCGGGAAAGGCATGGCGGCCGTGGCTGCCATCGCCTTTGCCAAGCCCGAGCTGATGCGGGCGGAAGCCCACGCGGTAGGCGCCATCGGACAGATCGGCATAGAGGCCGACCGCCGGCGCCTTGACCCCGCCGGCATACTCCACGCTCTCGCCGCGCTTCTGGATCTCGACCGTGTTCATCGGCGGGTCCGAGAACACCTGGCCGACACGCAAGGTATCGGGTCGGCGATACACGGCCGCGGTATCGCCGGCCTGCAGCGCCTGCCCTTCCCACATGCAGATGGTGCGGCCGCCGAGCAGCAGCGCCTCCGACGGCTCGGTGGTGGCGTAGACGAAGATCGCGCCCGAGGCTTCGAAGATGCGCGGCAGCTCGGTGCGCAGCTCCTCGCGCAGCTTGTAATCGAGATTGGCGAGCGGCTCGTCCAGCAGCACGAGGTCGGCCCCCTTGACCAGGGCGCGCGCGATCGCGGTGCGCTGCTGCTGGCCGCCGGAGAGCTGCAGCGGCGTGCGCTTCAGATAGGGCTCGAGCCGGAGCAGCCGCGCCGCTTCCGCCACGCGCTTCTCGATTTCCTGGCGCGACTTGCCCTGCACGCGCAGCGGCGAGGCGATGTTCTCATAGACCGTCAGCGAGGGATAGTTGATGAATTGCTGATAGACCATCGCGACCGAGCGCTGCCGCACATCGGCGCCGGTGACGTCCTTGCCGTCGACCAGCACGCGGCCGGTGGTCGGCTTGTCGAGGCCGGCGAGCAGCCGCATGATCGAGGTCTTGCCGGACAGCGTCGGCCCGAGCAGCACGCTCAGCGTGCCGCGCTGCAAGGTCAGCGAGACGTCGCGAATGGTGGTCACACCGTCGACAATTCGGGAGACGTGATCGAGCGTGACGCTCATGCGCGTCCTCCCGCCTCACGCGCCGGCAAGGTGGAGCGCTCGCGATTGGCTGTGATCCACGCCTCGAGGGCGGCGATCTCAGCCGCAGACATCCGCAACCCCAGCTTCGATCGACGCCACACGATGTCCTCGGCCGTCAACGCCCACTCGTCCGTCATCAGGTACCTGACTTCACGCTCCGTCAAGGTGCCACCGAAGTCCTGGCCGAGATCGGCCAAAGATGTCGCACCGGCGAGCATGGCCGCAGCCCGCGTGCCGTAGGCATGGGCGATGCGCTTCGCATGTGCATCCGACAGGAACGGAAAGGTCTTGCAGAGATCCGCAATCAACGGCCCGACGGCCGAGACCTTCATGTCGCCGCCGGGCAGCGGCGCCTTGCCGGTCCAGCCTTCCTCCGCGTCGCCCCCTTTCAGATAGGGCGCAAGACGCTCCAGCGCCTCTTCCGACAGGCGCCGGTAGGTGGTGATCTTGCCACCATAGATCGACAGCAGCGGCAAGCCGCCGGGCGTATCGAGCTCGAATACGTAGTCGCGGGTCGCTGCCTTGGCCTCGCTGGCGCCGTCATCATAGAGCGGCCGCACGCCGGAATAGCTCCACACAACGTCGGCCGGCGTCACCGGCTTGGCGAGATATTCCCCGAGCGCGGCGCAGAGATAGGCGATCTCCTCGTCGGTCGCCTTCACCTTGGCCGGATCACCCTGATAGTCGCGATCGGTGGTGCCGATCAGCGTGAAATCCTGCTGATAGGGAATGGCGAAGATGATGCGGCCGTCGGCGTTCTGGAAGATGTAGGCGCGGTCGTGATCGTAGAGCTTGCGCACCACGATGTGCGAGCCCTGCACCAGCCGCACTTTCGCTTTCGCATTGACGCCGGCGCCGGTCGCCAGCACCTGCTCGACCCAGGGACCGGCGGCATTGACCAGCGCGCGCGCCTTGATGGTCTCGCGCTCGCCGGTCTGGGTGTTCTCGGTGGTGACCAGCCAGTGGCTGCCATCCTGATGGATCTCGGTCGCACGCGTGCGGGTGCGGATGACGGCGCCGCGATCGGCGGCATCCCGAGCGGTCAGCACGACCAGGCGCGCATCGTCGACGAAGCAGTCGGAATATTCGAAGCCCTTGCTGTAGCGCCCGGGGATCAAGGGGCGGCCGACCTCGTCGCTGCGCAGGTTCACCGACCGCGTCGCCGGCAGCAGCTTGCGGCCGCCGAGATGGTCATAGAGGAACAGGCCGAGGCGCAGCAGCCAGGCCGGGCGCAGCCCCGAATGATGCGGCAGCACGAAGCGCAGCGGACGGATGATATGGGGCGCGATCTGCCACAGGACTTCGCGCTCGATCAGCGCCTCGCGGACCAGCCGGAACTCGTAATATTCGAGATAGCGCAGGCCGCCATGCACGAGCTTGGTCGACCAGGACGAGGTTCCGCTCGCCAGATCGTTCATTTCACACAGGAAAACGGAATTTCCGCGTCCGGCCGCATCGCGCGCGATGCCGCAACCGTTCACGCCGCCTCCGACAATGGCGAGGTCGTAGATCCGCTCCAACAGACGCATCCCCCGGCAATCGCCTTGACTGCGGCGATTTCACTTTCGGTTTCGAGTTAAACACAAACGAAAGTGAAAGCAAATCGAAATTCGCATGTTGGGCCGCGGTTGGGCAAAAGCTGCCCAAACCGGGATCAAGGAGCCTGCGAGAGTGGCGGAAAGTCAGGCGCGGCGGAGCACGGCGGACCCCGCCGTTTCGGTTGCCTCTGCGGCGTCGTCGGCATCGTCGGCGGGCATCGCCGAGACCACCTCGATGCCGCGGCTATGGCAGAGGCTCGCCAGTCCGTCCGGCAGGGGGCGGTCGGTGACGAAGGTCTGGATCTGGCTGAGATGGGCGATGCGCACCGGCGCGCTGCGGTGGAGCTTGGTGGAATCGGCGACCAGCATCACGCTGCGGGCATTGGCGATGATCGCCTGCGCAACCTGGACCTCGCGATAGTCGAAGTCGAGCAGCGCGCCCTCCTCGTCGATCGCGGACGCGCCGATGATCGCGTAGTCGACCTTGAACTGGCCGATCAGTTGCGTCGCGGTCGATCCGATGACGCCGCCGTCCGAGCGCCGCACGGTGCCGCCGGCCACGATCACCTCGATGCGCGGATGCGGATAGAGCAGCATCGCGACGTTGAGATTGTTGGTGATGACGAGCAGGTCCTGGTGCGACGACAGCGCGCTCGCCACCTCCTCCGTCGTGGTGCCGATATTGATGAACAGCGAGGAGCCGTTCGGAATCCGCGCGGCTGCGACCGCACCGATCGCCTTCTTCTCGTCGGCAGCGACGAAGCGCCGCGCCTCGTAGGCGAGATTCTCGACCCCGGAGGCGATGATGGCCCCGCCATGAATGCGCGTCAGCGCGCGCTGCTCGCACAGATCGTTGAGATCCTTGCGGATGGTCTGGGCCGAGACCTCGAAGCGGCGCGCGAGATCCTCCACCATGACGCGGCCGGAGGCGCGGGCGATGTTGAGGATGTCGGTCTGGCGTTGGGACAGGACGGCCATGGCAAGCTTTCAGGACAAGCTGCACCATGGTGATGCTGATCGAGTCAAGCGTCAATCGGCGAAGCATTGGGCGCATCGCAGCAATCGCTCGCCCCGGAGCAGCTCAGACGCGGCCTTGGTCCGGCCTACGTCCACGTGCGCCGAGCTCGCTCAGGCGGCTGCGCTCAGCTCACCGGTCACGAGCCGAATCGCGGCGCGTTCGGCTTCGCGGGCATTGCGAAACACCTGGCCCTCGAGGGCATTGAAGCGATGGGACGCCGCGAAGAAGCGAAAGCCGCCGCGGTCGCGGATGACGATCCCCGCCGCCTGGGAGCTGACCTCGATGATATAGGTTTCGGACATTGCGCAATCCCGTCGTTCATTCCGGGGCGTATAACCGAGCTCCATGACGAATGTTCCGTGCAGGGAGCCCCGGCTATTCCGACGTGAATGCAAACAGGAAATTGTGTGGATGTTATGTTGGCTGCGCTGCACGCCCTCACGCCGTGACGCCTTGCCGAATCAGTGCGGATCATCCGGGACGAGCGTCGCCTTGTGCAGCGATGCATCGGCTCCGCCGAGACAGTGTTGATGCCGACCGAGCAACTGATAGATCGTGCGCAGATCCCTCAACACCTCGACGTGATGTTCACGAAACGCGCTGAGCTGATGCTCGTAGACGCCAATCCTGCGCTCGGCATGGAGGAGCCGCTGCTGCAGCTTCTTCAGCACCTGCAAGGTCAGTTTCTCGTCGACGTCCGACATGGACTTCCTCCCACCCTGTTCGCGCAACATGCCCCCACCATTTCCCCTGTGCCGGCAATTTTTTCCGGCTGGCATTTTTTGCCTTGTTGGTCGGAAACGGACTGTCGTGATTGCTGTCCGTCCGGCGGCGCGCCACTCGAAGCGCGCAATACGGCAGAGACGCGGCAACGCGCATTCAAGCAACCAGAACTTGCAAACATCGTAAAGACGCCTGCCCTGTGGACAGGACGTAGATCGCGCGAGATTGATCGGCGCAGTCGTCGCGCGAACGTGCGCGAATAAACGCGCACCGCCGGATGCCGGTTCCTATGCCGACCGAGCGGCATATGCCGCGCATTAACGGAGGTTATTTGCGGCCGCCGACGGCGAATGTGATCAGGTCGCGATCACGCCATCACGCTGGATCGGCTGCGGCCGGCCGCCGTCATCGATCGAGACGTAGGTGAAATTGCCGTCGGTGACGAGGATCGGCTGCTCTTCCTTGCGGCGAAGCACCCAGGCTTCGAGCCGCACCGTCATCGACGTGCGGCCGACGCGGACGAGATGTGCGTAGACCGACACGAGATCGCCGACATAGACCGCCTTGCGGAAGTTCATCGCCTCGATCGCGACCGTGACCGTGCGCGACTTCGCGACCTTGGCGGCGAACACGCCGCCGCCGACGTCCATCTGGCTGAGCAGCCAGCCGCCGAAGATGTCGCCATTGGCGTTGGTGTCGGCCGGCATCGCCAGGGTGCGGATGCAGAGATCGCCGCGAGGTTCGGTCGGCGCGGCTTGGACGGTCGCTTCGGTCACGTCGGATGGTCTCCAGTTGCGGGAGCGTTCAAGAAGGCGCCAAGCAGGGCCGTCAGTCCGGCCTCGCCATTTCGAACATCGCCTCCTGCATGATCTCGAAATAGTCGCCGCGACGGCCGGCGCGGACGATCGGATGCGCGAGCGCTGTCTGGTAGACACCGTCCTTGATCAGCGTCTTGTCGATATGCACGCCGACCACCTCGCCGAGCGTCAGCCAGGCCTGGGCCTTGGTGCCGTCGGCGCCCTGCAGCTGGATGATCTGCGTCACCTTGCACTCGAACGCGACGGGGCTTTCGCCGACCCGCGGCACGTTGACGAACTTGCAAGCGACCGGCGTCACGCCCGCGAGCTTGAACTCGTCGACCTCGCGCGCGACATGCGCGGCGGTCGCATTCATCTGCGTCGCAAGGTCGCGCGTCACCAGGTTCCAGACGAACTCGCCGGTGTCCTGGATGTTGGCGACCGAATCCTTCCACTGCGTCGAGGAGAAGCCGATGATCGGCGGCGTGTAGTTGAACGCATTGAAAAAGCTGTAGGGCGCAAGGTTGACGTGCCCATCAGGATCACGCGACGAGATCCAGCCGATCGGACGCGGCGCGACGATGGCGTTGAAGGGATCGTGGCGCAGGCCGTGGCCGTTCTTCGGTTCGTAGAAATGCAAGTCGCGTTCGATCACGCCGTCGTCTCCTAAGCAGCAGTCATTCCGGGGCGCCTCGCGCGACAAAAATGGCGAAGCCACTTTGATCGGAAGAGGCGAACCCGAAATCTCGAGATTCCGGGTTCGATGCTTCGCATCGCCCCGGAATGACTGCAACCTAGACCGCAGCGCCCCTGGAACCAAGCCCTGCCAGCACGAAATCGATCATCTCGTCGATCGTCGGGCCCGGCTTGGTCGCGCATTGCGCGATCATCTGCGGATGGAAGAAGCGCATCATCGCGGTCGTCGCACATTTTGCCGCCAGCGTCAGGTCGGTGACCGCGAATTCGCCGGACGCCGCGCCCTGCCCGATCACGCGGCCGATGATCTCGGTGATCAGCAGCATGTGCGCCTCGCAGACGTCCCAGCTCTCCTCCATCGCCACCGCGACCATCTCGTGCAGCTTGTTGTCGCCGACATAGCGCTCGGTGTTCATGCGATGGATCGTGCCGAGCAGCTCGCGCAGCCGCGGTGCCGCCGGACCGGGCCGCTCCGCGATCGCGATGGCGGCCGCCTCGACCTGGGCCATCAGCGTGCGGGCGACCCCCCGGTGGATCGCCTTCTTCGAGTCGAAGAACCGGTAGACATTCGCCGGGCTCATGCGGAGCTCCTTGGCGATGTCGGCGACGGTCGTCTTCTGGTAGCCGATCTGTCGAAACAGGCGCTCAGCAACGACGAGAATGCGCTCGTGCGTGTCGGATTCGATATGGTCGGAAACCAGGGTCATCATGCCTGCGATCTTGTTGATCCTTCATTCGGCGGCCTCGGCCAGAGGAAGCGAAGGCCTCGGCACGTCAACGTGCTGCGCTGCGGAATGATCCGCGTCTTTCGCTCCGCGCTCGTCCAGACTCTTGCGGAACCATAGGGCATACAATCCAGGCAAGTACAGCAGCGTCAGGAAGGTTGCAACGAACAACCCGCCCATGATGGTGATCGCCATCGGGCCCCAGAACGCCGAGCGCGACAGCGGGATCATGGCCAGGATCGCCGCCAGCGCGGTCAGCACCACGGGGCGGGCGCGGCGCACCGTGGCCTCGATGATCGCGTCCTTGCGGGTCAGGCCATGGGCGACGTCGGTCTCGATCTGATCGACCAGGATCACCGCGTTGCGCATGATCATGCCGGCGAGGGCGATCAGGCCGAGCAGCGCGACGAAGCCGAACGGCGCGTTGGCGACATTCAGTCCGAGTGACGCTCCGACGATGCCGAGCGGCGCGGTCAGGAACACCAGGATCAGCCGCGAGAAGCTCTGAAGCTGGATCATCAGCAAGGTCAGCATCACGATGACCATCAGCGGAAACAGCACGAAGATCGAGGCATTGCCCTTCGCTGATTCCTCGAACGCGCCGCCGGCCTCGATCCGGTAGGCGGGCTCGAGGTGGTTGCGGATATCCTGCAGTTTCGGCGAGATCTGGTTGGTGACATCAGGCGCCTGCACGCCATCGGCCACGTCGGCGCGCACCGTAATCGCCATGTCGCGGTTGCGCCGCCACAGGATCGGCTCCTCGTGGGAATATTCGATCTTGGCGATCTGCTGCAGCGGCACCGCCACGCCGTTCTTCGAGGTGATGGTGAGGTCGCCGACATGGGCGAGATCCAGCCGTTCGGACGGCGCAGCGCGGGCGACGACGCCGACCTTCTCGATGCCGTCACGAATGGTCGTGACCTGCACGCCGGAGATCAGCATCGCCAGCGACTGCGACACGTCCTGCGGGGTCAGGCCGAGCGCACGGGCACGATCCTGGTCGACGACCAGCTTGAGGTAAGGCGACTGCTCGTTCCAATCGAGCTGCGGATCCCTGACATTCGGGTTCTGGCGCATGACGTCACGCACCTGATGGGCGATCTCGCGCACCTTGGCCGCATCGGGACCGATGACGCGGAACTGGACGGGGAAGCCGACCGGCGGACCGAAATTAAAGCGATCGACGCGGACGCGCGCTTCGTTCAGCTCGCCGTTCGCAGCCGCGGTCTCGATCTTGGCCTTGATGCGCTCGCGCGCGGCGACGTCCTTGGCGACGATCACGATCTCGGCGAAGGCCTCGTTCGGCAGTTGCGGGTTGAGGCCGAGCCAGAAGCGCGGCGAGCCCTGCCCGACATAGGCGGTGTAGGTCTCGATGTCCTTGTCGTCCTTCAGCAGCGCCTCGGCCTCGCGCGCCGCCTTCTCGGTGACACCGAACGCGGTGCCCTCCGGCAGCCGCAACTGCAGGAACAGCTCGGGGCGTTCCGACAGCGGGAAGAACTGCTGCTGGACGTGGCCGAAGGCGACGATCGATGCCGCGAACACGCCGACCGTCGCGGCGACGGTGGTGATGCGGTGATCGACGCACCAGCGCACGATGGCGCGCAGGCCGCGATACATGCGCGTGTCGTAGACCGCGTGCTCGTCATGGCCGTGATGGGCCTTCATGTCCGGCAGCAGCTTGACGCCGATATAGGGCGTGAAGATCACCGCGACGAACCACGACGCGACCAGCGCGATGGCGACGATCCAGAAGATGCTGCCGGCATATTCGCCGACCGCGGAATTGGCGAAGCCGATCGGCAGGAAGCCGGCGGCCGTGACCAGGGTGCCGGTCAGCATCGGGAACGCGGTGGACTCCCACGCGAACGACGCCGCGCGCATCCGGTCCCAGCCCTGCTCCATCTTCACCACCATCATCTCGACCGCGATGATGGCATCGTCGACCAGAAGGCCGAGCGCAATGATGAGGGCACCAAGCGAAATGCGGTGCAGGTTCAGCCCCATGATGTTCATGACGATGAAGACGAGCCCCAGCACCAGCGGCACCGACAGCGCCACGACGATGCCGGTGCGCCACCCCAGCGCCAGGAACGACACGAACAGCACGATCACCAGCGCCTCGACGAACGAATGCACGAACTCGCTGACGGCGTGCTCGACCACCTTGGGCTGGTCGGCAATCTGCTCGATCTCGATGCCCTGCGGCACGGCCTTCATGAAGTCGTCGGCCGCGGCGTGGACCTCCTTGCCGAGCTCCAGGATGTTGGCCTCCTTGGCCGTGACGACGCCGATGCCGAGCGCAGGCTTGCCCTCCTGCCGGACCTTGAAGCTCGGCGGATCGACGTAGCCGTGAGTGACGGTGGCGATATCGCCGAGCCGGAACACCCGGCCGTTGCTTTCGACCGGCGTCTCCGCCACCGCCTTGGCGCCATCGAGCGCGCCGGTGACGCGCAGTGGCACGCGCTGCGACGAGGTCTCGACCGTGCCGGCCGGTGTCACATTGTTCTGCTTGGCAAGCGAATCGAACAGCGCCTGCGGCGTGATGCCGAGCGTGGCGAGCTTGGCATGGCTGAACTCGACATAGATGCGCTCGTCCTGGGTGCCGTAGAGATTGACCTTGGTGACGCCGGCGACCTTCAGCAGGCGCTGGCGCAGACCTTCGGCGGTCTTCTTCAATTGCGCATAGTCGGCGCCGTCGCCGGTCATCATGAACAGGATCGAATCGACGTCGGAGAACTCGTCATTGACGAACGGACCGACGATGCCCGACGGCAGCGAGGACTGCACGTCGTCGAGCTTCTTGCGGATCAGGTAGAACAGATGCGGCACCTCCTTCGGCGGCGTCGAATCGCGGAAGGTCACCTGCATCGCGGTGAAGGCCGGCTTCGAATAGGTCTGCACCTTCTCGAAATAAGGCAGCTCCTGCAGCTTCTTCTCGATGGGGTCGGCGACCTGGCTCTGCATCTCCACGGCCGTCGCGCCCGGCCACATCACCGAGACGTTGACGACCTTGACGGTGAAGAACGGATCTTCGGCGCGGCCGAGCTTCTGATAGGAGAAGAAGCCGGCGACGCCGAGCGCAATGATCAGGAACAGCACCAGCGGCGGATGATTGACCGCCCAGGCCGACAGGTTGAACCGCTTCATGGGTGCTCTCCGATGATCCGATGCCGTATGCGAGATCGATTTGCTAGAGATCGTCATTCCGGGGCGATGCGCAGCATCGAACCCGGAATCTCGAGGTTCCGGGTTCGCACTGCGTGCGCCCCGGAACGACAGCAGAGCTAGAACGTCAGCGCCGAGACCACCCGCACCTTCTGCGCGGGATCGATCTTCTGCACGCCGAGCGCCACGACCTTCTCGCCTTCGTCGACGCCTGACGTGACCAGCACGTCCTTGCTGTCGTAGGATTTCACCTTCACCGGCTTGAGCGACACCTCGCCTTTGTCGTTCACCACGTAGAGCGAGGGCTCGCGGCCCTCGCTGAACAGCGCCGACAGCGGCAGCCGCGCGACGCGCGTGGTGGCGGGATCGGCGAGCGTCAAGGTCGCGGTCATGCCGAGCGAGACGGCTTCGCCGGCGTCCGGCAGCGAGAACTTGGCAAGATAGGTGCGCGTGGCGGGATCGGCGGCCGGCGCGATCTCGCGCAGCTTCGCCGCATATTTCTTGTCGGCGTCCGACCACAGCGTGACGTAGGCGCTGCCGGTCTTGGCGCGTTCGAGCAGCGTCTCCGGGATCGCGACCACCGCCTCCTTCTCGGCGAAGCGCGCGACACGGATCGCGGCCTGGCCGGCGGCAACCACCACGCCCGGCTCGATCATGCTCGCGGTGACCACGCCGCGCGCATCCGCAACCAGCGTCGCGTAGGACAGCGAGTTGCGGGTCAGTTCGACCGAGCGTTCGGCACGGTTGAGCCGTGCCCTCGCCTCGTCGGCGGACGCCCTGGCCTGATCCATCTGGGCATCCGTGGTCCAGCCCTTGGCCCGCAGCTCCTTGGCGCGGGTCTCGGCGGCGGACGCCTGCGCCAGCACGCCGGTGGCAGCGCGGAATTCGGCTTCAGCCTGCTCGGCCTGGAGCTTCAGGTCGACCTCGTCGAGCGTGGCCAGCGGCTGGCCGACATCGACAGTCTGGCCGACCTCGACCAGGCGCTTGGCGACCTTGCCGGCGACGCGGAAGCCGATATCGGCCTCGATGCGCGGCCGGATGGTGCCGACGAAGCTGCGCTCCGGCGTCTCGGCCTCGTAATGCACGGGCGCGACCAGCACCGGCCTGACAGGCTCGGCCTTCTGGGCGGCGGTTTCATTGCACCCGGCCAGGGCGACGGCCATGGTGGCCAGCGCAAGACCGGTCAACAGCTTGGAATAGCTCGCGAAAATCAGGCGGATCAACATGGGGCACCCTCGCTGCAGTTGCGAGCAAGTGTCGAATGTCGAGTGACGATTGTCAATATTCGTCAGTGATCATGACTTCGTGAACATCTGGACACGTTGCCGCGGGTGCTCAGGCGGTCGGCAGGCAGCCTGTCGGGGACTCCCGTCATTCCGGGGCGACCGCGCGAGCGGTCGAACCCGGAATCCGAGGTGGTTGGCACGATCCTCATCATCTCGAGATTCCGAGTTCGGTCGCTGCGCAACCGCCTCGGAATGACGTGGCTGATGCAGCACCTCAACGAACGTCTGCACGGCCGCCGCGGATCGCACCCGCCTCACCCCGCGGAGCGCGCGTGCCCTTGCTGGGGCAACGACAACAAAGAGCCCGGTCGAGACCGGGACCTTCGTCGCACTCAGCCGATGGGCGGTTTCAGGTCTGCAATCGTCAGCCGATTGTGCGGTCGCTATTCCGCCGGCGCCTGGCCTGCGAATTCGACCTTGCTCTCATGGCCGCCGAAGAACACCAGCAGCCCGGCGATCAGCGGCAGCACCGACAATGCGAGCAGGCCGTGGGTGGTGGAGCCGGTGGTGTCCTTGATCCAGCCGACCAGATAGGGGCCGCCGAAGCCCGCGAGATTGCCGATCGAGTTGATCAGCGCGATGGCGCCGGCCGCGGCCGTGCCCGACAGCCACGCCGTCGGCAAGGTCCAGAACACGCCAAACACGCAGAACACGCCGATCGCCGCAACCGTCAGCGCGACCATGGTGAGCGTGGGATCGCCGATCACGCTCGAGGCGGCCAGCGCCACCGCGATCAGGATCAGTGGCGCGCCGACATGCACGACGCGCTCGCGCGTCGCATCAGAATGCCGCGCCCACAGAATCATCGCCACGGTGCCGAACGCATAGGGGATCGCGGTGACGAAGCCGGTCTGGACATTGGTCAATCCGAATGCCTTGACGATCTGCGGCAGCCAGAACTGCATGCCATAGAGCGCGCCGACGAAACCGAAATAGATCAGGCTGAGCACGATCACCTTGGGCGACGACAGCGCCTCACCGAGCGTCATGTGTCCGGCGGCCTGCTTCGCCGCGGTCTCGGCCTCGAGCTTTGCCGCGAGCCAGGCCTTCTGCTCCGCCGACAGCCAGGTCGCGTGCTCCGGCCGGTCGGTCAGGTAGAACCAGGTGACCACGCCGAGGATGACCGAGGGGATGCCCTCGATGATGAACAGCCACTGCCAGCCCTGCAGTCCCATCAGGCCGTGCAGGCCGAGCAATAGGCCCGACACGGGCGCGCCGATCACGGTCGAGATCGGCACGGCGACCGCAAAGGCGGCGAGGAAACGCGCGCGATACTGCGCGGGGTACCAGTAAGTGAGATAGAGGATGATGCCGGGGAAGAAGCCGGCCTCGGCGACGCCGAGCAGGAAGCGCAGCGTGTAGAAGCTCCAGGGGCCCGAGACCAGCGCCATCAGCGCCGAGATGATACCCCAGGTCACCATGATGCGGGCGATCCAGCGGCTCGCGCCGAACTTCTCCAACGCCAGATTGCTCGGCACCTCGAAGATGAAATAGCCGATGAAGAAGATGCCGGCGCCCCAGGCGAACACCAGCGGCGAGAACTTCAGCTCCGCATTCATGGTCAGCGCGGCGAAGCCGAGATTGACCCGGTCGAGATAGGAGAAGAAATAGGCCAGCACCAGGAACGGAATCAGCCGCCAGGAGATCGCGCGGATGGTCGCGGCCTCGATATCGGAGCGGCCACGCGCGGCCGGGGTGGTGGCGGACGGACTCATCGATCTCCTCCCGGGAGTTCTGGACATTGATAGTTGAAGGCGGTGTTGAGCATCGGTCGTGGCAAGTCAATCGGAAAGCCTGACATCCCACAGCCCGTCGGCGCATCGCGGGGGCGCGGCACGCGCATGACGCCCTCCTCCCCCGAGGTGCTCACCCGCACTGACAGGCGCCGCCGCGCAGCACGAGCGCTCGCGATGGCGCTGATCGTGATCGTGGTCGGGCTCGAGCTCCGCTTCCACGGTCTCGGTCTCGGCCTTCCCGCCTTCATCGTCAAGTATGGCGGCTCCGTGCTCTGGGCGACGATGCTCTATATGCTGCTCGTCGCGCTGCTGCCGCGGATGTCGCCGTGGCAGATCGGCGGGCTCGCGCTCGCCGTCACCGTGATCGTCGAGGGCAGCCGTCTGGTCCACACGCCGTGGCTCGACAGCTTCCGCCTGACGCTGACGGGCGCGCTGCTGCTCGGCCGCATCTTCTCGCTGTGGAACATTGCGGCCTATGTGGTCGGCATCCTCATCGGCGTCTGGATCGACCGGATGGCGATGCGGCCGGCTTCGACATAGGCTTGCCCCGGGCAAGCTACGACATCGCGCGAGAGCTCAGCCCGACGCGGTACCGACGCGGCTGAAAAAGGCGTTCAGCTCCTCGGCCAGAACGGCAGGCTGCTCTTCCGGGATGTAGTGGCCGCACGAAGATATGGTGATGCCCTCGACGTGATCAGCGACCTCCCTGAGCGGCGCGGCCATGTCCACGATCGATCCCTGGTCGGCGTCGACGGCCAGCACCGGCGGCTTCAGCTTGCCCCGGGCTTTCAGCTCGCGATTCTGGAGCGCGGACAGTGCGGCGGCACGATAATAGGCGAGCCCGGCGCGCAAGCCGCCGGCCTTGGTCAGCACCCGGGCGTATTCGTCGAGATCGCTTTCGGAGAAGGCTTGGGGATTGGCACCTTTCCGCCGCAGGAACCAGGCGAGATAGTCGCGTTCGCGACCGTGGATCAGCATCTCCGGGAGATCCGCGACGGCGTGGAACGCGAAGTGCCAGGTGCGCCACGCGCGGTCGGGCGTGAACGGCAGCGCCTCCGGCAAGGTGACGCCGGGAATTCCCGCGTCGAGCAGGGCCAGGCTGCGCACCTCGGCTTCGAACAAGGCCGCATAGGGATAGGCCACCCACGCGCCGATATCGTGCCCCACCAGATGATAACTGGTGAGGCCGAGTTGCTGCAGCAGGCGATGCACCGCCGTCGCCAGGGCCTGCGTGTCGTAGCCGTCGGCCGGCCGGTCCGAGTCACCCTGCCCTGGGACATCGACGGCAATGACCCGATACCGCGACCCGAGCAGCGGCATGACCTTGCGCCAGGCAAACCAGCTTTCGGGAAAGCCGGCGAGCAGCACCACGACATCGCCAGCCGGCGGGCCACCGCTGACATAGTGCAGCCGGACGCCGTCGACGGTTTCGAAGCGATGGGTGAATCCCGGCAGCGACGGCTCGGCGCGACTGAACGGCTCCGCCGCGACCAGCCGCGGTGGAGTTTTGGCAGGGATGGCGTTCATCAACTCGGGCATTGATCACTCTCCTATTTTAGAACAAACGTTTCCTATTTCGGCACGACATCATGCGAGCAACGCCGCGGCCTGATTTGCGACGCTCATCATCTCGCTCCTTGCACGCCCCGTCTTGCCAACCACCCGCAGCCCTTGGATCACGCAGAAGAGCGCGCCCGCGACGGCTTCCGGGTCGAGCGCCGGCCGGATCGATCCGTCGGCCTGTCCCAACTTGATCAGGTCGCGCAACAAGGTCTCAACCCGGCGCAACGCCCCCCGGACCTTGGCGGCAGCCTCCGCATCCAAGGTAGCGAGTTCGGTCGCGCTGGTGACGACGAGGCAGCCGCGCCGGCCTTCGCTGTCGCTGGCGGATTCCGCGTAGAACTGCAGCAAGGCCTTGAGCTTGTCGCATCCGCTGTGGTGTGGATCGAGGCAGTCGCGAACCTGCCGGTCGCGGCGCGCGATGTAGTGATCGAGCGTCGCCAGAAAGATCGCGTGCTTGTCCACGAAGGCCTTGTAGAGGCTTCCGGTGGTGAGCTTCATGGCAGCGCGCAATTCGGCCAGCGACGCGCCGTGGTAGCCGCGCTCGCTGAAGACCACCAGGGCCCTGTTCAGGGCAGTGTCCATATCGAACTCGCGCGGCCGACCGGGCCCGCGGCGCTCGGATGAATTCGTTTGTGACCGCGTCATTCCTCCTTTTAGGAAACATTCGTTTCCAAATCAAGAGCACGAAGGAACTCGCCGGCGGAAAGGTCAGTCTCCAAGTTGAAAGCGCTGGAACCGGTGCAATTCGTCCTCGATCTGCCGCTTCAGCGCCTTGCGCAGCTCGCCACGCGCGGCCTTGCCCGGGCCGACCCAGCTCCATTTCTGCATCAGGAGCTTGCCGTTCTGGCGGTCGGTCTTGAGGTCGAGCGCGGCGACGATCTCGTCGCCGACCAGGACGGGCAGCGCGAAATAGCCGAACAGGCGCTTGTCCTTCGGGACATAGGCCTCGAAGCGATGATCGTAGTCGAAGATCGCCTGCGTCCGCTTGCGCTGGATGATCAGCGGATCGAACGGCGACAGGATGTGCACGCGCGCCGGATCGATTTCAACCGGCTCGTCCAACGCTGCTGGCGTCGCCCAGTGCTCCTGCTTGCCGGCGCCCTCCACCGTCACCGGCAGCAGTTCGCCGCGCTGGACCCTGGCATCGATGACCCGGCGCACCGCGGCCTTGCTTGGCGCATTGAGATGGCAGAGCGAATCGAGGCTGACGACGCCTTGCGCGCGCAAGCCGCGGTCGAGCAGATAGGCTGCGATCTCGCGATCGTTGGCGCCCTTCGGCAGCCGTTCCCAGCCGAAATGCCGGGTGGTGAGGTCGTAGGTCTTGAGCATGCCGTCGCGGCCCGACACCGTCAGCACGCCCTCGTAGAAGCCGAGCTGCAGCGCGCGCTTCGACGGCTTGCGGCTGGCCCAGGCGTGGTCCTTCTCGCGCAGCACGTCGTCGTCGATGTCGCGGATCGTCAGCGCGCCACCTTGGCGGATCAGCCGCATGACCTTGCGCGTATCCTCCGGCTTCACGGTCGTGAGCCAGCGATGGCCCTCGCGGCGGTGGCGGCGCATCGCCGGCACGAAGTAGCGGAAATCCTGCACCGGAATATAGGACAGCGCGTGGGTCCAATATTCGAACACGGTCTTGTCCGCGCTCTGCGCCTGCCTGAGATCGGCGCGGCGATAGGCGGGAATGCGGCTGAACAGGATGTGGTGGTGGCAGCGCTCGATGACGTTGATGGTGTCGATCTGCACATAGCCGAGATGGGCGATGGCGGCGGCAACGGCCTCGGGGCCCGCGCCGAAAGGCGCCTCGGCATCGAGCCGCTGCGCGCGCAGCCAGATGCGGCGCGCCTGCGGCTTGGAGAGCGGGATGGGCGTGGAAACGGCGGGCATGCCGCGCAATGGTGCGAGATTCGCCCCCGCTCCCGCAACGGCGAATCAGGCCGACGGGAACCCCTTGCGGAACCTCAAGGCTTGGACTTGTCCGGAATGCTGCCGGTGGCGATCTCGGCCTTGCAGCTGGCGCGGCCGGGATCGGGCGCACGGCATTTGTAGATGCGGCCGGTCAGGCGGTCGACCAGCCAGGCCGTATCCTCGGAGGGACTTTCCAGGCCGACATAGCGGTTGCCGACGGCCGTGAACAGCGTCGACAGCAGGATCGATGCGGCAATGATCCCTGCTCCAATCAGCGTCGACATGGAACCGGATGATCCCGCCTGATCCTGGCTGCTCGCCCGATGGGACTGATAGTCGCGCCTGTGCGATGGGTTGAACACGGCTCTGCTTTTCTGTTCGCGTTTCTTGACTACGAATCCACTCGCCGTTCGCGTCCCTTAGGTTTGCGATTTTTTCCTGGCGAGCGCTATCCGGTAGAACCGCATCTGGCCGATTTGTTGTTCGCGGACCGGCCAGCTGCCGATCGCTTTGCGGCAGCGCGCGGCGCGTCCCGCAGACCACTCGCTTCGCCCCTCGAGGGCCGCCCGGCCCGACAACGTGACGTCGATCACATTGGACGCTTTGAACCCGTTCTATCGTTCACGCATCCAATGGCCATAGGGCATGACGACCCGAGGATAACGACGATGACCCCATATTTTGGACGTTTTGCAGTTCAGGCGGCGGCGTTCTCCGCGATGCTGGCGATCGGCGCAGGCACCGCTCTCGCCGGCGAGGCCGTGTCGGCCGACAAGATCCTCAACGCGCTGAAGCCGAAGGCCGTGACGCGCGGCATCTCGATCGGACCGCAGGTGAACCCGCAGGCCGACACGGCGACGCAGGCGGCCTTCATCGACAGCATGCGCAACCGCAAGACCCGCTCGCTGTCGCTCGGCGAGCGCGAGCAGATCGCCGAGATCGCGGCGACCAAGCCCAAGATCGATCTCGAGATCCAGTTCGACTACAATTCGGCCGACATCAGCAAGGCCTCGATGCCGGCCGTGCAGGAGCTCGGCAAGGCGCTGTCCGATCCGAACCTGAAGGGCTCGACCTTCGTGGTCGCCGGCCATACCGACGGCATCGGTAGCGACGGCTTCAACCAGGATCTCTCCGAGCGCCGCGCCGACACCATCAAGCGCTATCTGGTCGAGAAGTTCGCCCTCCCCGGCCAGGACCTCGTCACGGTCGGCTACGGCAAGACCAAGCTCAAGGACGCGGCCAACCCGGCCGATCCGCTCAACCGGCGGGTCCAGGTCGTCAACATGGACACCAAAACCGCGGCGAAGTGAGCGCTCCGCCGCGCATCGCCCCGCCTGCTTACGGTCCCTGGCGGGCGGGGCGCTTTTTGTCCGCGTTCAGATCCAGCTCTGGAACAGCATCAGCCGGGTGAAGGTCTGCATCGTCGTGCCGATGAAGGCGGCGCTGATCGGCAGCATCGCGACGAAGCCCAGGATCGAGACGGCGACATAGCTCACCAGCACCCAGCGCGGCCAGCGTCGCAGCGCATGGACGAGCGCGAGGCTCGCCAGCGTCGCCGACGGCAGGTAGTAGTAGATGAAGCTTAGCGCGCGCGGCAGCAGCGCCCAGGGCAGATAGCAGCCGAGATAGAACGCCAGGATCAGGAACGCCGTCGCGCTGCGCGTCGCGATGAAATCCCGGGCGCAGATCGCGAGCGCGGCCAGCGCCGGCCACAGCACCAGCGGATTGCCGAGCAGCACCACCGCGGCGATGTCGGTGTCACCATTCTTGTCGAACAGGAACCAGACCGGACGGACCAGCAGCGGCCAGGTCGGCCACGCGCTCATATAGGTGTGGCCGGCGATCGCCGTGGTGACGCTGTCGGCGAAGATGCGCCGCTGCGCCTCGAAGATGCCCATGACGGACAGGCCGTGCAGCGGGACGAAGGTCGCGAGATAGCAGACAGTAGGCATCGCGACGAGGCACAGCACGATCTGCAGCCAGCTCAGTTGCGGCCATTGCTCGGGCCGATACCAGTCGGTCGGCTCGCCATCGCCGAACGAGGTCTGCCAATGCTGCAACAGCTTGATGAGACCGACGATGAGAAGCGCCGTCAAGAGCGGAAACAGCCCGCTCCATTTGCAGGCGATCGCAAGGCCGAACAGCGCCCCCGCCAGCGCGAACACGACCTGCGGCCGGCGCTGCCTGAACGAAAACAGGAACGCCGCGATCCCGAGCAGGCTGAAGGCGAGCGCGCCGATGTCGAGCATCGCGATGCGCGCCTGGACGAACAGCATCTGGTTGAAGGCCGCGAGCAGCGCCGCCGCGATGGCGGGCCATTGCGCCGCGAACAGCGCCAGGCCGCACAGATAGATCGCGGCGACGGCGAGCCCGCCGAGCACGGTACCGGGATAGCGCCATGCGAAGGCATTGTCGCCGAACGTCCTGATCGACAGCGCGATCAGCTCCTTGGCGAGCGGCGGATGCATCGGGTTGAGCTGCGGCGTCGCCGGCCCCAGTCCCAGCATCTGCCGCGCCGCCGGCACGTAATGCACCTCGTCGAAGACGAATTTCGGCGGCGAGGCGAGCCCGATCATCAGCACGACGTGCGCGATCGCGAAGATCAGCAACGCCGTCATCACGCCGCGGCGGACCGACGGAGCGCCATCCTGCGCAACCTCGCCGTCATCTTCGTCGTCATCCCGGCGAGCAGCAGATACCTTCATGGGCCTCCGCGTTGAACTGATCCCACGGTGACGGCAACTAACCACCGAACGGTCATCGAGGCAAACTTGTGCCCATTTTACAACAACCCCGCGCGCCGTCTTCGGCTAGATTGAGCAGGGAACGACCTTCGGTGTGGATATGAGCCTGCGTCGCCGAACCTGTGTTGCTGCGATCTCGGCCGCCGCCCTGCTGGGCGTCGCGGGCGGCGCGAGCGCCGACGGCCGCATCGGCGAAGCCGTGCTGGTGCAGAAGGACGTGCTGCGCGTTGCAGGCGCGTCGAGCAGCCCGATCAATGTCGGCGACGGCGTCGTACGCAACGAGACCGTGCGCACCGGCAATGACAGCGCCGCGCGGCTCGTCATGATCGACAGCACCAATCTCTCGCTCGGCGCCAACGCCACCCTGACGCTCGACCGCACCGTGTTCAACGACGAGACCAGCTATCGCGACATCGCGATCCGGCTCGGCACCGGCGCGTTCCGCTTCGTCACCGGCCATTCCGAGAAGACCGCCTACAAGATCAACACGCCGCTCGCGACCATCGGCGTGCGCGGCACCATCCTCGACATCCGCTCGCAGCGCGGCCAGACCATGGTCGTGCTGCAGGAAGGCGCGTCGCGGGTCTGCACCCTCACCTTCCAATGCCTCGAGCTGACCCAGCCCGGCGACACGGCCATCATCACCGCAACCGGCAACGGCAGGAGCACGATCAAGAAGACCAGCAATCCGTCCTGGAGCTTTGCGGCGAGCTGCGCGTCGACATCGGGCCTCTGCACGGTCACCGATCTCGCCAGCAATGCGCCGCCGCAGGACTTCACCGGCATCCTGTGCGGGCGATGACGATGAGGACGCGACGCGGTCAGCTTGCTCTCCTGATGACGGCCATCGCCGGCGGGCTGCTCGCGCTCGCCCTGCAAGCCGCGCCGGCCGCCGCGCAGAGCAATTGCGGGGTGGACAACTTCGCGGCGGCGCCGTGCCCGACCCCGTCGCCGTCTCCGACCTCCTCGCCCACCGCGACGCCGACGCCGTCGGCCACGCCGACATCGACCGCCAGTCCGACGCCGACGCCGACGCCCTCGCCCTCGAGCACGCCGACCCCGTCGCCGTCGCCCACCGGCGCGGGAAACAGCGCCAACGCGATCAACAGCCTCGCCGACCAGCGCTTCAACCAGATGATCACCAACCGCGTGCTCGGGCTGGTGCTGCTCGGCGTCAATGAGCAGGTCAACTGCAGCGACTGCGTCAGCGCGTTCGGCTCGGCCGGCTCGTTCTCGGCGGGCATCCATGGCCGCAAGCAGCTCACCAGCAATCTGGCGCTGCTCGCCGGCCTCGCCTACACGCACTACGACGAGAACGGCTATCACGTGACGTCTGCGCCGATCGGCGCCTTTGCGCTGCGCTACGACTTCGCCGACTGGGGCTCGTCGCGGCCGTTCTTCGACGTCGGCACGATCCTGACGCCCTATGAGCGCGTGCGCTACGGCCGGAGCTATGCGACGAGCCTCGGCAACGTCACCGTGGACGGCACCACCACGGCATCGAACTACGCGGTCTATGGCCGCGCCGGCTGGATCAGCCGGTTCTCGCCGCGCGACGAGCTCGCGGCCTCGGTCGAGCTGTGGCAATTGTGGCAGCACGTCGCCGGCTATCGCGATCCCACGGTAGCCTTCAACCCGTTCGACGCGACGATCGCCGGCGGCACCGACCGCACCAGCCTGGTCAAGGTCGGCGGCCAGTGGACCCACCTGTTCGGCACGAGCATCGAGGCCAACATCAATGGCGGCTACGTCCAGTCGTTCGCGACCAGCTCCGGCATCGTCGCCACCGTCACCGGCAACGGCACGGTGACGCCGACCATGGGCAACCAGGGCTGGTTCGAATATGGCGGCCGGCTCGGCTTCCGCCTGCCGCAGGGCTGGATCGCCGACCTGTTCGTCAACGGCACGCTCGGCCCGCAGCCGGTCGGCAACACCATCCACGGCGGCATCGGCCTGCGCGTCCATTACTAGCGGGCCGCCCCGGCGCAGCGGATCACCCTGCTCCGCCAAATTTTCATGATCGGCCTGCGCCCGCGTCGCCTTGACCCGCGCCCGGCGGCGGACCTATTGAATGATGATCGTCATTTCAATGCAACGGCTCGCCAGGCGCGCGGAGATCCGATGGACGTTTCCACCCAGGCGACCAGCGAGGCCCGGCGTAGCGGCACGGCAGCTCCGGAGGCGCCAACGCCGCTTGCCACGCCGGCCCCGGCTCCGTCGCGCGCCAAGGCCGAATCGGTCCGCACGGCATTGCTCTCCGGCCCGGTGCTGCCGACGCTGTTCCGGCTGGCGCTGCCGACCATGACGGTGCTGGTGGCGCAGACCGCGGTCAACGTCGCCGAGGCCTACTACGTCGGCTTCCTCGGCACCGATGCGCTGGCCGGCGTCGCGCTGGTGTTCCCGATCTTCATGCTGATGACGATGATGTCCAATGGCGGCATCGGCAGCGGCGTCTCCTCGGCGGTGGCGCGCGCCGTCGGCGCCGGGCACAACGCCGATGCCGATGCCATCGCGTTCCATGCGATCGTGCTGGCGGTGATCGCCGGCGGCCTGTTCACGCTCGCGACCGCCCTGCTCGGCCCGGCCCTGTACCATGCGCTCGGCGGACGCGCAGGCGCGCTGGAGGCGGCGCTGCGCTACTCCAACTATCTGTTCGCCGGCGCCATCCCGGTGTGGATCGTCAACCTGCAGGCGGCGGCGCTGCGCGGCGCCGGCAATGTACGCGTGCCGGCGCTGGTCACCCTGGTCGGCGCGCTGGTCATGATCCCCGCCTCGCCGCTGCTGATCTTCGGCCTCGGTCCGCTGCCGGGGCTCGGCATCGCCGGCGCCGGCATCGCCTTCGGCCTGTATTACTGCGGCGCCATGCTGGTGCTGGTGCGCTATATGGCCTCCGGCCGCTCGAGCCTGCATGTGCGCGTGGCGCGGCTGCAGGCCCGGCTGTTCGCCGACATCCTGAGGGTCGGGCTGCCGACCGCGCTGAACGCGGTCATGGTCAATCTCACCGTCATCCTGGTGACCGCGCTCGCCGGCCGCTTCGGCACCTCCGAGCTCGCCGCCTATGGCATCGCCTCGCGGCTCGACTACATCATGATCCCGATCCTGTTCGGACTGTGCACGGCCACCCTGACCATGGTCGGCATCAACGTCGGCGCCGGCCAGCGCGGCCGCGCGCGCCGCATCGCCTGGATCAGCGCCCTGGCGGGCGCGGCGCTGGTCGGGACCATTGGCGTGATCGTGGCGCTGCATCCGCCGCTCTGGCTCGGCCTGTTCAGCCGCGACGCCGAGGTTGTGCGCGAGGGCGCGACCTATCTGCGCACCGTAGCGCCGGCCTACGCCGCGCTCGGCTTCGGCTTCGTGCTGGCTTTTGCCGGCCAAGGCGCGGGGCACGTGCTGTGGCCGTTCGTCGGCTCCGCCCTGCGCGTGCTGATCGCGGCGGGCGGCGGCTATGTCGCCATCGTCATGCTCGGCGGCGGCATGGCCTCGCTCGCCGCGATGGTCACGCTGTCGCTCGTCGCCTACGCACTCGTTTGCTGCCTCGTTCTCTCGCGCCGGATCTGGCGCTCGCGCGCTTAGCGGACACTAACCGGCAAGAGCAATTCAAACGACCTGCAACTCACAAGCGGCCACCGCCGAATACAAGCAATTCGCGCGGCTACTACCAGTGAGTGGTGCGAACGAGCACCTCTCGATGATCCGGCAAATACACTGATAACCTTCGGCTTCCGCAACGACGTCGCAGGGTTCCTTTACGGAACCGGATTCAGCATGCGGTAATGTCTGGCCGCCACTTCCTTGCAGCACGGGCTCGCATCCGCCGGCGTCGAGCCTCGGACAGCCATCAGCAGGAAGCGTTGCACATGACCGTATCGATTTCGTCGAAGACACTTCGCGATCTGGCATGGAGATTTGGCCGCGCGAAGGACGGCCAGATCAGCATGATCTTCGCCATCACCATCATCCCCATCCTGGTGTCGGTCGGCGCCGCCGTCGATTTCGCCAAGTCCAGCGACACCAAGGCGCAGCTCCAGAAGTCGGTCGATGCCGCGGTCCTCGCCGGCGTGACCCAGGCCAGCGCGCAGCAGGTCTCGACCGCGAGCGCGGTGTTCTCGGGCAGCTTCAAGGGCCGGTTCGGCACCGGCACGTCGGCGACCTTCACACCCAACGGCGACGGCTCGCTGTCGGGCACCGCGACGACCACGGTGAAGACCTCGTTCCTCAATGTCATGGGCACGACGTCGCTCGGCGTGACGGCGTCCGCTACGGCGAAAGCCGGTGCGCAGGCCAGGTCGCCGGTCTGCATCCTGCTGGTCAGCACCATCAACGCGCAATCGTTGCTGGTGAATTCCGGCGCCCAGCTCAATGCGCCGAGCTGCGAGGTTCACGTGCTGTCGACGCAGAGCCCGGCGGCGATGTTCAACGCCACGCTCAACGTCAAGCGCATCTGCATCAAGGGCACCAACATCACCAAGAACGGCGGCGTCACCCCGCCGGCCGAGACCGGCTGCGCCGCGATCGCCGATCCCTTCGCCGGCAAGCTGCCCGTCGTCACGGTGGGCGCGTGCACCACCAACAACAAGGTCTACGATCCCGGCTCGGTCACGCTCAGCCCCGGCGTGTATTGCGGCGCGACCAATTTCAACGGCTCCGGCACGCTGACGCTCAATCCCGGCCTCTACATCATCAAGGGCGGCGCGATGACCTTCAACTCGGGGTGGACGGTGACGGGCAGCGGCGTCACCTTCTACCTCGTCGACCAGAACGCGACGCTCACCTTCAACGGCAACGTCAATGCGACGCTGTCGGCGCCGACCAGCGGCACCTACGCCAACATCCTGATGTACGAGCCGTCAGGCCTGTCGACGACGAACCTGCCGATCAACGGCACCAGCAGCTCGTCCTACACCGGCCTGATGTACCTGCCGAGCCGCAACGTCACCATCAACTCGGTCTCGACCATGAGCAGCAACAGCGTCACGATGGTGTTCAACACGCTGATCCTCAACCAGACCAACTGGGCGATCGCGCCCGGCGCGCTGTCGATGTCGGCGACCAGCGGCCCGGCCGGCACGGCGTTTTTGTCGAAGTAGCTTGCTGCATATGAGGCACGCTCCAGCCGCAATGACGGTGCGCCCCCTCTCCCCGTTCTTCACGGGGAGAGGGGTGGGGTGAGTGGCAGCCGCACGAGCGGTTTGAGTCGATAGCCTCCACCCGTCTCACCTGAATCACAGAGGTTCGGATCACATCACGAACGTCCTCACGCCAAGAAAGAACGGACCTAACAACTAAGACTTCTTGTGTGGCTGCCCCTCACCCCGACCCTCTCCCCGTAAGAACGGGGAGAGGGAGCGCACCAGTCGTTGTTCTTGCAGCGTTGTTCTTGCAGCGTCGCTCCTGCAACATCGCTCAAGCGGATCGGTGTCCCGACGGTTCTAAAGCACACCGCTGAACCTGCTCTGCTCCTTGAGGCCGACGCCTGCCCCGCGCGTCCACAGCCCGCGGCAAGACCCCACGTCATCACGCCTCTCACACCTTTGTCACACACTCTCCCTTGACACCCAGCGCGACTTGAGATGATGTTATGTTATAACATAACGATTGAGGCCGCATGCCCGTTCGCCGGCACCGACCCCTTCCCCTGAAGAGGCTGTTCGATCTCGATGCGCAAACTCCCCGTCACGGTCTTGTCCGGCTTCCTCGGGGCTGGGAAGACCACTTTGCTGAACCACGTCCTGAACAACCGCCAGGGTCTGAAGGTGGCGGTGATCGTCAACGACATGAGCGAGGTGAACATCGATGCGGACCTCGTTCGCGATGGCGGTGCCAATCTGTCACGGACGGATGAGCAACTGGTCGAGATGACCAATGGCTGCATCTGCTGCACCCTGCGCGACGACCTGCTGAAGGAAGTCCGCACGCTGGCCGAGAGCGGTCGTTTCGACTATCTCGTGATCGAGGCCACCGGCATTTCAGAGCCGCTGCCGGTGGCGGCGACCTTCGACTTCCACGACGAGCATGGCATGAGCCTGTCGGATGTCGCGCGCCTCGACACGATGGTGACGGTGGTCGACGCGGTCAACCTGCTCAAGGACTATTCGTCGTCCGACTTCCTGACTGACCGCGGCGACCAGTTCGACGGCGACCGGCGCGCGCTGGTCGATCTGCTGGTCGAGCAGATCGAGTTCGCCGACGTGATCGTGCTCAACAAGGTCGACGATGCCAGCGGCGATCAGCGCGACGCCGCGCGCAAGATCATTCGCGCGCTCAATCCGGACGCCGACATCATCGAGACCAGCCAGGGCCGTGTGCCACTGGAGCGCGTGCTTGCGACCGGGCGCTTCGACTTCGACCGCGCCCAGCAGCACCCGCTCTGGTACAGCGAGCTCTACGGCTTCGCCGACCATGCGCCGGAGACCGAGGCCTATGGCGTAACGAGCTTCGTCTACCGCGCCCGGCGGCCGTTCATTCCGGCCCGCTTCGACCGGTTCCTGCGCGAATCCTGGCCGGGCGTGATCCGCGCCAAGGGCCATTTCTGGCTGGCGACCCGGCCGCAATGGCTCGGAGAGATCAGCCAAGCCGGCGCCATCGTCCGCACCAGCGCGCTCGGCTTCTGGTGGGCTGCGGTGCCGCAGAAATTGTGGCCCGAGGACCTCGACTGGCGCACGCGCATGCTCGGGCGCTGGGACGAGGTCTATGGCGACCGCCGCCAGGAGATCGTGTTCATCGGCAGCAACATGGATGAGGCGGGCCTGAGCGCGCGGCTCGACGCCTGCCTGCTGCCGGGGAAGCCTGCGATGGATGTCGCCGCATGGGCGCGGCTGTCGGATCCGTTTCCGGTCTGGCGCCGCGCCGACGAGGCGGCCTGATCGGCATTCATCCGAACTGCGGCTCGAGACAACGAACCGCGAGACACACGCGCGACAGTCGCCCCTGCTTCGCGTGTGAGAGGGAGGGCGGTATAGCCACTCCCTGCCCGGCGGAGCCGTCGCGAGACGGCTCCGCCATTTCCTTGATGGCTACGGCTTCGACTCGGCGGGATCGCGGTGCACCGGATCGATCCACAGCACCGTCTCCGGCTTCTCGACCGGCTCGATGTCGATGTTGATCGCGACCGCCTCGCCGTCGCTGCGCACCAGCACGCATTCCAGCACTTCGTCCGGGCTGGCGTTGATCTCCTGGTGCGGCACATAGGGCGGCACGAAGATGAAGTCGCCGGGGCCGGCCTCCGCGGTGAATTGCAGCCGATCGCCCCAGCGCATCCGCGCCTTGCCCTTGACGACGTAGATCACGCTTTCGAGATGGCCGTGATGATGCGCGCCGGTCTTGGCGTCCGGCCGGATCGTGACGGTGCCGGCCCACAATTTCTGCGCGCCGACGCGCGCGAAGTTGATCGCGGCCTTGCGGTCCATGCCCGGTGTCGACGGCACGTTGCCATCGAGCTGATGACCCGGAATGACGCGGACGCCGTCGTGCTTCCAGCGCTCGTCGCCGTGATCGTGGGAATGGCCGTGCGCGTGATCGTGAGAGCCTGACATGATTTTCTTCTCGGGATTTCGTCGGTTCGAGGGAACCGACAGTTCTTAGCCGAAATACCGCAACGAAGCTATTCGCAGTTCCGCGCGAACCTTTCTGCATTGGGTGCGTTGGGTCGGTGGAGTTCACACGAACAACGGAGGACGAAATCATGGGTGCCACCACCGACAAGATCAAGGGCGTCGCCAACGAGGCGATCGGCAAGGCCAAGCAGGGCATCGGCGAAGCCACCGGCAACGACCGTCTGCAGGGCGAAGGCGCGATCCAGGAAGTGAAGGGCAAGGGCCAGCAGGCGCTGGGCGATGCCAAGCAGGCGACCAAGGACGCGGTGAACACCGCCGCCGGCGCTGCGAACAAGAACCTCTGAGCAGGATCGGCGCGGTCGCTGAGGTCGCGCGATGACGATCTCCAGAAACTAACAAGACCGGCCCCTCGCGGGCCGGTCTTCGCGCCGTTGTTAGTTGACGACGAATAGCAACTATCGGCGTCTCAACCGGCGCCTATAAATGCGCCCTCTCCCCTTGTGGGAGAGGGCATGCAGGACAGTCCCCACAAGCTTCGTCGGGTGAGGGGTATCTCTCCCCGAGCGTCGCTCGCCGAAGGATACCCCTCACCCTATAGCGTTCGCGGATGGGCCGGTGATGTCCTCTCCCACCCTGGCGAAGCTCAGCTTCGCCTTGGGGGAGAGGACGCTGTATCGCACAGCACGCTTGCTGACCGAACCGCCGTCACTCGCCCAGACCTACTTCACGCCCAGCAGTTCGACGTCGAACATCAAGGTCGCGTTCGGCGGAATCACGCCGCCGGCACCGCGTGCGCCATAGCCGAGCTCGGGCGGAATGATCAGCGTGCGCTTGCCGCCGACCTTCATGGTGGCGACGCCCTCGTCCCAGCCGGCGATCACGCGCTTCATGCCGATCGGGAATTCGAACGGCTCGTTGCGATCCACAGACGAGTCGAATTTCTTGCCCTTCTGACCGTTCTCATAGAGCCAGCCCGTATAATGCATCACGCAGGTCTGACCGCGCGTCGGCGTCGCGCCGGTGCCTTCCTTGGTGTCGATGATCTGCAGTCCGGAGGGAGTGGTCATGGTCTTTCCTGTCGGTTGGGCGGAACTGGTCTGGGCCGAGACCGCGCGGGAGCCCAGCACGCCACCGGCCGCGGCCGATGCCGCCATCATCAGCGCAACTCTTCTGTTCATCGGACGCCGCATGCTCCAGACCGCCTCTGCTCGTTCACGGGAGCCGCGGTTTAGCCCAAGCGGGAGCGGCTGACCAGCCCGGCATCTGCTTCCGAAAAAAATAATCCTATTGCCAATAATCGGAAATCATGATTATCTCCGCGCATCCCGCCTCACCGCAGAGGGGCGTAGCGCGCGATCGTCACGACACGCGAGGCGGGGTGCGATGGCCGCGAGAGATCGCAGCATTCTCTTCGACGAGGATGCGGACGAACGATATCTTGCGGACGTGAAGTCGCAGCGTCCTGACACCCCGACGCTGGTGTCACCCGCGCGATGCGCAAGCATCGTCGCGGCATGGTGGCCAACAAGCCCGGCGCACCAGGGAGACTGCGTATAAGCGTGAAGACCGTCGCGCAGGGAATGCCGGAGTGTTCGGCTTTGCCTGTGGTACCTGCCGCCTGCATTTTTTTCGCAGGCGGGCCATGGGTGAGGCCTTCACCCGGCATTCCCTGCGCCCTCTGCATGATTGCGAGGGACGACCAAGTGCAGACCTCGGGCGAGTCTCGCCGCGAGATCACGTCCTCATGTCTTCAACTCGATGGCTGTTTGAATTGTAAATCCGCCAAACCCACCGCTGTCGTCCCGGACAAGCCGTGACGCGCGCCAGCGCGTCGCGGCTCCGATCCGGGACCCATACGCCGCAGCAGACGTGATGGGCAAAAAGCCAATTGCCAGCCTGCCTCAAACCGCTCCCTGGGGGTATGGGTCCCGGCTCAAGGCCGGGACGACAGCGGAATGTGTGGACACGACTGGGCCCAAGCGCAGTGATGGTGAGATAGTCCGCGAGAACGCGCCCGCCTCAATATCCCAGCGCGCAGCCGTCCTTGCGCGGGTCGGAGCCGCCGGTGAGCGTGCCCTTGTCCCAGTCGATCCAGATCGCCTGGCCGCCGCCGAGCGGCGACACCACCTTGGTGGTCTTGTGGCCGATCTTCTGCAAGCCTTCGACGACATCGGCCGGCACGCCGTCCTCGAGCTGATAGACGCCCTCGTAATGCAGGCCGCGCGCCATATCGATCGCTTCCTGCACGTCGCAGCCATAATCGAGGATGTTGGTCAGCACGTGGGTCTGGCCGACCGGCTGATACTGGCCGCCCATCACGCCGAAAGACATCTGGGCGCGGCCGGCCTTGGTGGCGAGCGCCGGGATGATGGTGTGCAGCGGACGCTTGCCCGGACCGATGCAGTTCGGATGACCGGGCTGGATGCGGAAGCCGCCGGCGCGGTTCTGCAGCAGCACGCCGGTCTCGTTGGAGACGATGGCCGAGCCGAACGAATGCGCGATCGAGTTGATGAAGGAGCAGACGTTGCGGTCGCGGTCGACGACGGTGATGTAGACCGTCTCCGGATTCATCGGCGGCGCGACGTTCGGCAGATCGAGCAGCTTGTCGAGGCTGATCTGCGAGATGTACTCGTCGGCGAACTCCTTGGCGAGGATGCTCGCGACCTCGGTGGTCATGTGCGCGGGATCGCCGATATGCTGCTCGCGCATCATGTAGGCAATGCGCGCGGCCTCGGCCTCGAGGTGGAAGCGCTCGACGCTGAGCGGATCGATCCGCGTGAGGTCGAAGCGGGAAAGAATGTTGAGCATCACCAGCATGGTGATGCCCGGGCCGTTCGGCGGGCACTGCCAGACGTCATGATCCTTGTAGGTGGTGCCGATCGGCGAGGTCACCTCGGTCTGGTGATTGGCGAAGTCCTCCAGGGTGTGCAGGCCGCCGATGCCGCGCAGCGTCTGCACCATGTCCTCGGCGACCGCGCCGGTGTAGAAGCCCTTCGCCCCCTCCTTGGCGATCACGCGCAGCGTCTGCGCCAGCTCCGGCTGGCGAATCACGTCGCCGACCGCCGCCGCCTTGCCGCGCGGCAGGAAGTAGCGCGCGGTGTTGGTGCCGTTCTTGAGCTTCTCGAACTGGTTGTTCCAGTCGAAGGCCACCCGCGGCGCCACCACATAGCCGTCCTCGGCGGCGCGGATCGCCGGCTGCAGCAGCCGGTCGAGGCCGAGCCGGCCATGGTCGTGCAGGATGCGCGCCCAGGCATCGATGGCACCGGGCACGGAGACGGCGTGGGCGGAGGTCAGCGGCACCGAATGGATCTTGCGCTCGAGGTACCAGTCCACGGTCGCGGCGGCAGGCGCCCGGCCCGAGCCGTTATAGGCCATGATCCGGCCCTCGCCCCTGGGCTGGACCAGGGCGAAGCAGTCGCCGCCGATACCGGTCGATTGCGGCTCGATCACTCCGAGCAGGGCGCAGGCTGCCACCGCCGCATCGGCCGCGGTGCCGCCGGCCCGCAGCACCTCGATCCCGGCCAGCGCCGCCTGCGGGTGCGATGTCGCGATCATTCCGTTCTGGGCGTGGACCGTCGACCTGCCGGGGAAATGGAAGCTTCTCATCGTTGCTCGCTGCGTGATCGTGTGGTGGTTGGAATACCAGTGCTGGCCGGCTACATCGCACATTCCTTCCGGGCTCGGCAATGCCCGGGGATACCAGCTTTTCTATGGTCAGCTCTGCTGGTAAACGGCCGCATGCCCCTCGCCGTCGCCGCCTTCTATCAGTTCGTCGCCCTGCCGGATTTTCGCGACCTGCGTGCGCCGCTCCACGCCTTTTGCGCCGAACGCGGCATCAAGGGCAGCGTCCTGCTGGCCGAGGAGGGCATCAACGGCACCGTGGCCGGGACCGAGCCGGCAATTGCCGCCCTCGTCGGCGAGTTTCGCGACGGAATGCTGTTCGCCGGCCAGCTGGACAATCTGGAGCTGAAATACTCGCGCGCCACCGCCATGCCGTTCCGGCGCCTCAAGGTGCGGCTGAAGCGGGAGATCGTGACGCTCGGCGATCCCGCCGCCGATCCGACCCGCCAGGTCGGGACCTATGTCAGTCCCGCCGATTGGAACGCGCTGATCGCAGCGCCCGATACCGTCGTGCTCGACACCCGCAATGCGTTCGAGGTGGCGATGGGCACGTTCGAGGGCGCAATCGATCCGGGCCTGCAGAGCTTCGGGCAGTTCAAGGATTTTGCCGCACGCGCGCTCGATCCTGCCAGGCACAAGCGGATCGCGATGTTCTGCACCGGCGGCATCCGCTGCGAGAAGGCGAGCGCGCTGCTGCTGGCGCGCGGCTTTTCCGAGGTCTACCACCTCAAGGGGGGCATCCTGAAATATCTCGAGGAGACCCCGGAATCCGAGAGCCGCTGGCGGGGCGGCTGTTTCGTGTTCGACGAACGGGTGGCGCTCGGTCACGGGCTGCGGGAGCACAGCGAGGCCACGATCAAGGCCGTTCCGGAGGGCGCACGCGATGAACAGCTCTGAGCAATCCAACGCGCAGCTCGGCGAGCGGATCGACACGCTGGAGATGCGCCTGACGTTTCAGGACGACACGATCGAGACGCTGAACCAGACCATCACCGCGCAGTGGCGCGAGATCGATGCGCTGAAGCGACAGGTCGCCCTGCTGGTGGAGCGGCTCGAGGAGGCGCAAGGCAATACCGAGGGGCCGCGCAATGAGCCGCCGCCGCACTACTGAGCAGGCGGCGATCTCACGCCGGGACGGTCGCCGGCGCCTTGCCGGCGGGCAGGTCGACCACCTCGCCGGCCATGATCAGGCGGTCGCGGCCGGCGTCCTTCGCGGCATAGAGCGCGCGGTCGGCCGCCTCGATCAGCGAGGCCGGGCCGGCGGAGCGTTCGAAGCCCGGCCGGCACACCGCACCGCCGATGCTCGCGGTGACGATTCCCGCCGGGTTGTGATCGTGGACGATGCGGGCCTCGTGCAGTGCCCGCCTGATCCGCTCGCCGAGCCTGGCGCAGCCCCCGGCATCGGTGTTCGGCAGCAGGATGGCGAACTCCTCGCCGCCGTAGCGGGCGGCCAGATCCGAGCTGCGCTGCGCCTCGTCGGCGAGAATGCCGGCCACGGTGTGCAAGCACTCGTCGCCGGCCGGATGGCCATAGGCGTCGTTGAAGGCCTTGAAGTGGTCGATGTCGATCATCAGCAGCGCCAGCGAGGTCTTGTCGCGGTAGGCCCTGCCCCACTCCTCCAGCAGCCGCTCGTCGAACCGGCGGCGGTTGGCGAGCCCGGTGAGGCCGTCCTCGATGGCCAGTGTCTCGAGCCGGCCCTGCAGCGTCTTCTGCTGGGTCACGTCGCGGGTGACCGCGACGAAGCCGTCGAGCGCACCATCCGGCTGACGGGTGGCGCGGATCGTGGCCTCGACCCAGATCTCCGACTTGTCGCGGCGGCGCATGCGATAGGTGGCACGGGCTTCGTCGACGGCCCCTCGCCTGAGCTGATCGAGGATCTCCTGCAACTGCGGGCGATCGAGCGGATGCACGCCGGAGAGCGCGCGCTTGCCCAAGAGCTGCGACGGATGCCAGCCCAGCACGCGCATGGTCGAGGGCGAAACGTAGCCGATGCATTCGTCCAGCTCGATCCGCGTCACGATGTCGCTGGAGCCTTCGGCGAGCAGCCGGAAGTTTTCTTCCTTGGCGGCCAGCGCCGCGGCGAGCTGCTGGCGCTGCAGCAACTGCTTCGCGAGGAAGATGCCGATCGCAATGACGAGCGCGACCAGACAGACCAGCACCGTGAGCCGAATGAGCGCATCACGCTTCCATTCGGCCAGGACCTCCGCCTCCGTGCGCGTCACCAGAATGAGGAACGGATAGCGCTGCGCGTGCTGATAGAACCCGATGCGGTCGGACGTTTCGCCGAGCCGCCGGAAATGCAGCGTCCCCGACGCAGGATGATAGGGAATCGCTTCGAGGATGGGGCGCCCAACCGTCTGAGCGTCGGGCTCCGCATTGTCGGCGAGGACGGCCCCATCGCGGCTCATCAGGCTGATCGTGCCCTGACGACCGACCGCAAACTGACGGTAGAACTGAGCAAAATAGGCAACGTCGATGGTTGCCAGCACGACGCCGCCGAACCGGCCATCCGCGTGATTCCAGCGCCGCGACAGGGTAATGACCCACTGGCCGCCAGCCCTGCTCTGCACCGGGCGACCGATCAGCAGCGAACGATCGGCGGAAACCCTGTGGTGCGCGAAGTAGTCGCGATCGGCATTGTTGTAGTTGGTGAGCGTGACGTCCTCGGTGGTCGCGAGCCAGTCGCCGTTTTCGCCATACGCGAAGATGCCGCGGATGCGCCCGAGATTGGGCTTCCTCGCCTTCAGGATCGTCTGCAGTCGGGTGATCGCGCCGGGCTTGCCGTCATCGGTTTCGAGGGCGGCGACGACGCCGCGCAACAGCGAATCCGCAAGCTCGAATGTGTCCTCGACGTGCTGGGTGAGCGAATGAGCGAGATTGCTGAGATCGGTTTCGGCATTTCGCACCTCCGCCTGGCGGGAGGTCCATTCGCCCCAGATGCTGAAAGCGAGAATGGCGACCGACACGAGCGCAAGCACGCCAGCCGCCCACATGGGCAGGCGGCCTCGATCAACTCTGGTCGCACCAACGTCCATTCCGCGGGACTCTCCGGACGCGCCGAGGTTCCCATGGACATCTTATTTAACTCTGAAATGCGGCTGCTCCGAAGGTGTCCTCAGCGGCCCGTAAGACTACGGCTGCTCCCGTACAAATACGGAGCCACACCGAGAAATCCGCGGTCGCAAGCGGCGTCCCGCTTGTTAGTTCAACGGGCGAACACCGATCGCACCTTGTCCCACAACGATGACGCATGCGCCGGATCGTGGTCGACGTCGTCGTCCTTCGCTCGGGTCGTCGAGGGCTGTTGCAGGCTCACCGGATCCGATGCCGGGAACGTATCCATCAGTCCCTTGTCGAGTTGCGTGGCCGTCTCACGATCGAGACGCGCGGCCTCGCGCGGATCGACCGCGTGCTTGTCGTGGGGCGCAGGATTGAATTTCTCAGCCATGGTCAATCTCCCTGTGGAACGACAACGCAGTGGCGAAAGACGTGTTCCGCGAGATGTGGCGGCCGGCGACCGCAATGGCGCTCGTATCTCCCGCCGCTTCCGCGTCGATATCACCTTGGCCGGAACCGCGTGGGCATGTATCACGGACGGTAAACTGTTCCCGAAAGTTGCGGAGCCCCAGCGTGAGTGAGACTGCCGTGAACAAGCCCTTCATCGACGTGCTGGCCGGACGGCGGCAGAGCGTGCCCCCGATCTGGATGATGCGGCAGGCCGGCCGCTATTTGCCGGAGTACCGCGAGGTCCGCGCCAAGGCCGGCGGCTTTCTCGACCTCTGCTTCAATCCCGAGCTCGCGGCCGAAGTCACGCTGCAGCCGATCCGGCGCTTCGGCTTCGATGCGGCGATCATCTTTTCCGACATTCTGGTGATCCCGCACGCGCTCGGCCGCAGCGTCCGCTTCGAAATCGGCGAAGGCCCGCGGCTGGACCCGCTCGATACGCCGGACAAGATCGCGACGCTGTCGGCGAAGGCCGATTTGTCGAAGCTGGAAGCGGTGTTCGAGGCGCTGCGCCGGGTGCGGGCCGAGCTGCCGCGGAGCACCGCGCTGATCGGCTTCTGCGGCGCCCCATGGACGGTCGCGACCTACATGGTCGCAGGCCAAGGCACGCCTGATCAGGCGCCAGCGCGGCTGCTCGCCTATCGGCATCCCGATGCGTTCGGCAGAATCATCGATGCGCTGGTCGACAGCTCGATCGCCTATCTCCTGAAGCAGCTGGAGGCCGGCGCCGACGCGCTGCAGATCTTCGACACCTGGGCCGGCGTGCTGTCGCCGCGCGAGTTCGCGCGCTGGTCCGTCGCGCCGACACGGCGCATCGTCGAGGGCGTGCGCAAGGCGCGGCCGGATGCGAAGATCATCGGCTTTCCACGTGGCGCCGGCGCGCTGTTGCCGGGCTACGTCGCCGAAACCGGCATCGATGCCGTCAGCATCGACTGGACCGCGGAGCCGGGCCTCGTGCGCGAGAAGGTGCAGAGCAAGGTCGCGGTGCAGGGCAATCTCGATCCGCTGGCACTGATCACCGGCGGCGCGGCGCTCGACCAGGCGGTCGACGACGTGCTGGCGAGCTATTCCGGCGGCCGCCACATCTTCAACCTCGGCCACGGCATTCTGCCGGAAACCCCGATCGCCCATGTGGAGCAGATGCTGGCACGGGTCCGCGCCTACAAGGGATGACTTGCTAGCGCGGCCGGCTGCGCTCGATCAGCTCCGCCGCGCCGTTGGCAAGCAGATCGAGCCCGACCGCCCGGCCGAGCTCGCGCGGACGATCCGCCGGCGCCGAGCGCTGCGCCTCGATGAAGTGGCCGCCATCCTCGTCGAGCACCGAGGCGGTCAGCGTCAGCTGACCGCTGTCGATGGTCGAAAAGCCAGCGATCGGCGAGTTGCAGTGACCGTTGAGCACCCACAGCACCTCGCGCTCGGCGTCGGCGCAGGTCCGCGCCGCCGCATCGTCGATGGTCGCCAGGATGCGCCGCGTGTCCCAGTCGGAGGCCGGGCATTCGACGGCGACGATGCCCTGCCCGACCGCCGGCAGCATGTCGGCGACCGGGAAGTCATAGGAGGCGCGGTCGGACAGGCCGACCCGCTCCAGCCCGGAGCGCGCCATGATCAGCGCATCAGCCGGCCCCACGGCGCCGCCGTCCGGCAGCTTCTGCAGCTCGCCATTGTCGAGCTTGCGGATGCGGGTATCGGCCGCGCCGCGAAAATGGATCAGCTCGGCCTGCGGAAACAGTCGTCGCGCATAGGCGGCCCGGCGCACGGCATTGGTGCCGATCTTGAAGCCCCGGCCGCCATCGTTGCGGAATTCGTCCAGCGACAGCCCCCGCCGCAGCACCAGCACGTCGCCCGGCGGATCGCGCGACAGCAGCGCCGCAACCACCAGCCCCGGCGTTTCCTCGTTGCCCGGCATGTCCTTCAGCGAGTGCATTGCTGCATGCAGCCTGCCATCCAGCATGGCGCGGCGGATCTCGGCCACGAACGCCCCGCCCTTGCCGCCATGGGTGAGCAGCTTGCTGGTCTGGTCGGAATCGCCCGTCGTCTCGAACTTGACGATCTCGATGTCGAGCGACGGAATCGCGGCCTGCAGCCGGCGGGCGATCTCCTCCGTCTGCGCCAAGGCCATCGTGCTCTTGCGGGTGCCGATCCGGAAACGTGTCACGAACTCATTCCTGCGTCAGCGCGCGTCCTGCAAGATCATGTCGGAGGCCTTCTCCGCGATCATGATGACCGGCGCGTTGGTGTTGCCCGAAACCAGGTCCGGCATGATCGAGGCATCGACCACGCGCAGGCCGTCGATGCCGCGCACGCGCAGGCGCTGATCGACCACGGCGACAGCATCGGTCCCCATCCGGCAGGTCGAGGTCGGATGGTAGATCGTGCTGCCGGTCTGCCGGCAATAGGCCAGGATGTCGTCATCGCTCACGATCTTGGACCCCGGATAGGCTTCACCCGAGACATACGGCTTCAGCGCCGGTGCCGCCAGGATTTTCCGCAGGATCCGGAGGCCATCGACGTTGGCCCGCCGGTCGGTTTCACTGGCGAGATAATTGATGCGGATTTCCGGCGGCACCGTCGGATCCGCGCTCCTGATCCGCAGCGAACCGCGGCTTTCGGGCCTAAGCTGGCAGACCGAGGCGGTGAAGCCGGAGAAGGTGTGCAGCTTCTCGCCCATCTTGTCGGTCGAGAACGGGATGAAGTGGATCTGGATGTCCGGGCTCGCAAGCCGCGGATCGGTCTTGAAGAATGCGCCGGCCGTCCCCGCCGCGATCGTCAGCGGACCGTTGCGGAAGGCCGCATAGCGTGCGCCAGCCAGCACCTTGCGCACCGGATTGTTGACGATGTCGTTGAGCGTGATGCGCTGGCTGCAGCGCATCACGATACGCACCTGCAGATGGTCCTGCAGGTCACTCCCGACACCGGGCGCATCGAGGACCACGTCGAGACCATGCTGCTTCAACAGCTCGGCCGGACCGACCCCGGACAGCTGCAGCAGTTGCGGCGAGTTGTAGGCGCCGCTCGACACCAGGATCTCCCTGCGGGCGCGGGCCGTCCGCATCCGGCCGCGCTGGCTGAACGTGACGCCGCCGGCCCGGCGTCCCTCGAACACGATCCGCTGGGCCAGCGCGTCGGTCTCGACGTGCAGGTTGCTGCGACCGAGCGCCGGCCGCAGGTAGGAGGCCGCGGTGCTGGCGCGACGGCCGCGCCGGGTCGTCGTCTGGAAGAACCCCGCGCCCTCCTGGCTCGCACCATTGAAGTCGCCATTGAAGGGCAACCCGGCCTCGACCGCCGCCTTCACGAAGGCTTCAGACAAGGGGTCCTCGTGCCGCCAGTCGGACACCGGCAGCGGGCCGTCGATGCCATGATAGTCGTCGGCGCCGCGGGACTGATTTTCCGCCCGCTTGAAATAGGGCAGCACGTCGTCATAGCCCCAGCCGACATTGCCGCGCTGCCGCCAGCGGTCGTAGTCCTCGTGCTGACCGCGCACATAGAGCAGGCCGTTGATCGAGCTGGAGCCGCCGAGCACCTTGCCGCGCGGCTGAAACACCGAGCGGCCGTCGAGCCCCGGCTCCGGCTCGGTCTGGTACATCCAGTTGACGGTCTTTTCCTTGAACAGCTTGCCGTAGCCGAGCGGAACGTGGATCCAGATGTTGGTGTCCTTCGGACCGGCCTCGAGCAGCAGCACCGTGTGCTTGCCGTCACTGCTGAGCCTGTTGGCGAGAACGCACCCGGCCGAGCCGGCACCGACCACGATATAGTCGAACTCCAGGTCCGTCTCACGCAACGCTGCGCTGCCTTCCATCGCTTCCCCACCGGCCTTGTTGTTGTTTCATCCTCGATGATACCAAAAGCCGGCGCATGCAAGCGGCAAATCAGCAGGTCTGGTCGGCCATCTCAGTCATGACTGCTTCAGCAGCCGCGCGGCGTGCCGTGCGATCATCATCTCTTCATCGGTATTGACCACCCGCACACGCACCCGCGACTGGTCCGAAGAGATCAAGGAATGGCTCGCGCGGTTGCGGCTTTCGTCCAACGCGATCCCGAGCCACTCGAATCCCTGGCAGACGCGCTCGCGAATGCGCCATGCATGCTCGCCGATCCCGCCGCAGAACACCACCGCGTCGATGCCAGAGAGGATCGCGGCCATGGCGCCGAGCTCGCGCCTGATGCGGTCGACGAAGTAGTCGATCGCCTGCCGCGCCTCCGTCGTGCCGGCGGCCTCCAGTTCGCGCATGTCCTGCGACAACCCCGACAATCCCTTGAGGCCCGAGTGATTGTAGAGGAGATCGGTGACCGCCTCGGCCGTCATGCGCTTCTCCTCAAGCAGATAGAGAACGACGCCAGGGTCGAGCTGACCGCAGCGCGTGCCCATCGGCAGACCGTCGAGTGCCGTGAAGCCCATCGACGAACCGATGCTCTGCCCATCCCGGATCGCACACATCGAGGCGCCGTTGCCGAGATGCATCACGACCACCCGGCCCTTCTCGTCGAGCGGAGCGATCTCCTTCAATCGCGACACGACGTATTCATAGGACAGGCCGTGAAAGCCGTAGCGGCGGACGCCCTGATCGTAGAACTCGCGCGGCAAGGCGTAGGTGTCGTTAACCCAGGGGTGCGAGCGATGGAACGCGGTATCGAAACATGCGACCTGCATGGCGCCAGGAAAGGCGCGATGTGCGGCGCGGACACCAGAGAGATTGTGAGGCTGGTGCAGCGGCGCCAGCGGAATGAGCTTTTGCAGATCATTCAGAACATCGTCATTGACGACGATCGGCCGCGTGAATGCGAGCCCGCCATGAACGACGCGGTGACCGACGGCGTCGACTTCGGTGCGGCCGATGGCGCGCTGCAGGACCTCGAGCACGACGCCGAGAGCCGCTTCGTGATCGGCGGCGCTCGCTGCATCCAGGCGTTCATCGGCCAGCGGAGCGCCCCTCAGCTTTGCTTCGAGATGCGGCGCGTTACGGCCAAGCCCCTCGATCTGGCCATGCACGGTCTCGACAAGGACGGCATCTTCCTCGAACAAGGCGAATTTGATCGAGGATGAGCCGGAGTTGAGGGTCAGGATGTGTTGCATCGGTGATGCCGCCTCGTGACGAATGTTGAACTGATAAACTGCAGAAAATACGAATTATTTCCATGACGATCCGAAGACGAACAAAACGCTAGGTTGCATTCTGACACCGAATTATCGTCTGCCATCGTACCCAAGGTTGAGTCGGACCCGCGGGAGGGCCATTGCGTGAATATGCCTCGACATCTCCTCCCGACCACCGTGGTCGGAAGCTACCCGCAGCCGGATTGGCTGGTCGATCGCGCAATGCTCTCGAAATCCGTTCCCCGCATTCGCATGCAGGGCATGTGGCGCATTCCCCGGCCGCTGCTCGACGACGCCCAGGACGACGCGACCATCGTCGCGATCCACGACATGGAACAGGCGGGGATCGACATCGTGTCGGATGGCGAGATCCGGCGCGAAAGCTACTCCAACCGGTTCGCGACCGCGCTCGACGGCGTCGATGCCGACAATCCCGCCATCATCATCTCGCCGTCCGGGATCAAGACGCCAGTGCCGCGCGTCGTCGGTCCGATCCGGCGGACGCAGCCGGTCGAGCTGCGCGACATGGAGTTCCTCCGCCGTAACACCCGGCGTGCCGCCAAGATCACCCTGCCCGGGCCGTTCACATTGAGCCAGCAGGCCCAGGACGACTTCTACGGCGACGACGAGGCGCTCGCGATGGCTTTCGCCGAGGTCGTCAATGCCGAGGCCCGCGACCTGCAACGCGCCGGCGCCGACGTCATCCAGCTCGACGAGCCCTGGGTCCGCAACAATCCGCAGGCGGCGCGGCGCTATGCCGTCAAGGCGATCAACCGGGCTCTGGATCATATTACGGTGCCCACCATCGTTCACGTCTGCTTCGGTTATGCCGCCATCGTGCCGGGCTCCAGCAAGCCGAGCGGATATGCGTTCCTGGCCGAGCTTGCCGATTGCCACGCTGCGCAGATCGCGATCGAGGCGGCGCAGCCGCGGCTCGACCTCGGCGTTCTCAGAGATCTCTCGACCAAGACCATCGTGCTCGGCGTCCTCGATCTCGGCGATCCCGAGATCGAGCCGATCGCTGTCGTGGCCGAGCGCATCCGCAACGGCCTGAAAGTGGTGGCGCCGGAGCGGCTGGTCGTGGCGCCCGACTGTGGCATGAAATATCTGCCGCGCGCGACCGCCTTCGGGAAATTGAAGGCGATGTGCGCGGCGGCGGCGCGGGTGCGCGAGGAACTCGCCTGACAGCCCAATGTGGCAGATGCGGCGCATGTCGGGCGCGGCGCTCCACGATGGCGCCACCCTGCAAACCCATTTCCGGAATAAGGCAGGCGGTGAGCGCCGGGGGTCGGCTGGCCCGATTTCGTCGCGAGGGAGGCTCCGATGGCCGTCTGCATCACGACGAGGAACGTCGCCGCCGCGATCGGCATGCTTGCCGGCGCAGCGGTGAGCGGGACCGCGATGGCCGACCCGCTCGACGATATCATGGGCGGCCTGATGCGCGACGCGCGCAGCTCGTTTGCGCGGATGGTGCCGATCGGGCTCGTGCCGACCATGCCATCGCTCCAGCCGCCTCCCATCCAGCAGCCAACGGCACTGCCACCACCCTCTCGGCCCGCGTTCCCGCCGCAGGCCCAGGCCGTCAAGCCGCAGGCGGCAGCGAAACCATTGCGCCCCCGGCCGCCGCTCAGTCCGGCCGCGGCGACGCTGGCGGCTGCCGATGCGGCCGAGACGGTCGCCGACGCCAATCTCGATGCCGCGCTGGCGGCCAACGAGAAGGCCATTTCCGACCGCGACGCGGCGGAGGCGGTGGCAAAGGCCAATCCCACCGCAGCCAACATCGCGGCGGCCAAGGCCGCG
Source organism: Bradyrhizobium sp. HKCCYLRH2015 (assembly GCF_051168215.1). Classification (NCBI taxonomy): domain Bacteria; kingdom Pseudomonadati; phylum Pseudomonadota; class Alphaproteobacteria; order Hyphomicrobiales; family Nitrobacteraceae; genus Bradyrhizobium; species Bradyrhizobium sp. HKCCYLRH2015. Next base: position 257,669 of record NZ_JBNPUO010000006.1, read on the forward strand.
GCCGAGGCGGCGTACACCGCCGAAGCGAACCTCACCGACGCGCTATTGGCCGACAAGGAGACCGATGCACGCCTGAAGGCCGCACGCGCCGCCGTCGCAGCCGAGCAGAGCGGCCGGAAGTCCTCAGGCAAGCCGCCGTCGGCGATGCCGGTCAACCTGCTCGCCGACAAATAGCCGGCAGTGCGCTCACAGCGCGTCGGTCCGCTCCAGCGTATCGATCGTGACCACGCCGTGGGCGCGGGAAACGCAGGCGCAGAGCTTGCGGCTCTCGTGCTTCTGCTCGGCGCTGAAGAACACGTCGCGATGATCGATCTCGCCCTCGACTTCGACGACGTCAACCGCGCAGACGCCGCACTCGCCGCGCCGGCAATCCGCCATGACCTCGTGGCCGGCGGCACTGAGCACGTCGAGCATCGAGCGGTCGCGCGGCACCACGATCTCCTCGCCGCTGTCGCGCAGCCGGACCTTGAATGGCTCGGTCGACAGCCGGCCGCTCGATCCGAACGTCTCATAGCTGAGATCGGCCGGCGCGCGGCCGCACGCCGCCCACGCGCTGCGCGCGGCATCCAGCATCCGCATCGGTCCGCAGAACAGCACGGCTGCTCCGGACGGCAGACTCGAAAAAAGATCGGTCAGGTCGAGCCGCTGCGACTGGTCCGCGGCATACACCGCGAGACGGTCGCCGAGCAGCGCCGAGAGCTCATCGAGGTAGGCCGCATCACCGCGGGATCGCACCGCGTAATGCAGCGAGACGCTCGGCGTCTTGCGCAGCAGCGCATGCGCCGCCCCGACCAGCGGCGTGATGCCGATGCCGCCGGCGACCAGACAATAATGCTGATACTGCCAATCGACCTGCAGCAGCGAGGTCGGGCTCGCCACGTCCAACCGCGCGCCGGGCTGCAGCGACCACAGATAGCGCGATCCGCCGCGGGAATCCTCGGCGAAGCGCACGGCGATCCGGTAGCCCCGCGGGTCCGCCTCGCCGACCAGCGAATAGGAGCGGACATCGGGCTGGCCGCCGGCGAGGACGCCGACCTTGATGTGGCTGCCGACCGCATAGGGCGCGCAGACATAGCCGTCGGGCCGCAGGATGAATTCGCGGATGCCCGGCGCAAGGTCGCGTGTCGAGACCAGGGTCGCAGGCGACCAATTGTCCTGGAAACGCATGATCGCCTCCTCAGCCGTTGATCTGCGTCTTGATCAGCACCGCCGCCGGCACCAGGTCCATCGGACCACGCGCCTTCACGGCCAGCCGCAGGTTGCGGGCGGCCAGCCGGGCATGCTCACGCATGATGCTCTCGGCGCGGGCGCCCTCGCGGTTCTCGATCGCATCGATGACGATGCGGTGATGCTCCTGCGCGACCACCAGGATGTGGCGCGCCTCCGGCAGCGCCGATTGCGCCATCACGAATCCGCTCGGCGAGGCGAACGGCAGCGCGCTGGCGCGGTCGACCTGGCGGATCACCGGCGGACTGCGCGACAACTCGGCCAGCAAGGCATGAAAGCGCGCATTCAGCGCCACATAGGCCGAGAAGCCGTCGAAGGAGAGCTCGGCGGGCGCGATCAGTTCGTCGATCTGGGCGAGGCATTCGCGCATCGGCTCGGTGTCGCGCACGGACACGCCGCGCTCGGCGGCGAGCCGCGCCGCCAGTCCTTCCATCGTGCCGCGCACCTCGATGGAGTCGAGCACGTCGCGCTCGGAGAACGATTTCACCATGAAGCCGCCGGACGGAATCGCCTCCAGCAGCCCCTCCTCCTCGAGCCGGACCAGCGCCATGCGCACCGGCGTGCGGGAGACGCCGGCGGCCTCGACCGCCTGCAGCTCGGATATGCGCTCACCGGGGCGCAAGCCGCCGGTGAGGATCAGGTCGCGCAAGGTGAGCTGCGCTCGGACGGTCTGCGAGATCGAACGCTCGCTGTCACGCTCGGCCATTCCATTCTACTCCGCGGCTTCACGCAGCGGCGTTTCGCGCGCGATCATCCGATCGATGATCCGCCGTGCCCACATTGCGCCTGCATCGATGTTGAGATTGTAGAACACGCGCCCCGGATTCTCGTCCATCGCGCGCTGCTGCGCTTCCAGGATCAGTTCGTCCTCGCGGAAGATGCCCGACACACCCTCGCGGATCTCGGTCGTCAGCCGCTGCTCGGTGAGCTGGTAGTTGCGGGCGAACGCCCAGAAATAATGGCAGGTCGTGTCGGTCTCCGGCGTGATGGTGTTGAGCACCATGCCGTTGACGCCCTGCGAGCGGTCACCCTCCGGCGCGCCCGTCCCGGTCGGCGCGACGCCGACGTCGATCGTCACCGTGCACGGCGCCTCGAAGCGGATGATCTGCCAGCGGTCCACCAGGCCCGGCTTGCCGAGCTGCTTCGCCCAGAATGGGGGCGGCTCGATACCGCGCATCCAGCGCGTCACGGTGGCGGTGCGCTCGCCATGGGTGACGTCGAACGGCGCTTCGGCCACCGCGTCGTTGCCGATCGACGAGCCGTGCACGAAGGTCTCGTGCGTGAGATCCATCAGATTGTCGACCACCAGCCGGTAGTCGCATTTGACGTGGATGGTCTTGCCGTCGCCGGCCCAGGCCGGATCGTGATTCCAGTGCATGTCGGGAATAATAGCGGGATCGGCCAGCGCCGGATCGCCCATCCACAGCCAGATGAACCGATGCCGTTCGACCGCCGGATAGGCACGTACGCAGGCCGAGGGATTGATGGTCTCCTGCGACGGCATGAAGGTGCAGCGGCCCTGCGGGCTGAATTTCAGGCCATGATAGCCGCAAACGACGGTGTCGCCTTCCAGCCGGCCCTTGGACAGCGGCACCAGCCGGTGCCAGCAGGCATCTTCGAGCGCGGCGATGGTGCCATCGGCCTTGCGGTACATCACGACGTGCTTGCCGCAGATCGTCCGCGGCAGCAGGGCCTGCTTGACCTCGGCGTCCCAGGCCGCGGCGTACCATGCATTCATTGGAAAAGAAGCGGCCATGGCGTGTCCTCGTGTCGGTATACTTCCAACTGAGCATTGTATACAGCAAGCAAAGGATGAGACGCAAGTTCCGCCTTCTTTCGGCAAAAACTGCCGATCCTGTATACAGCACCCGCGCGACGGTTCCGCTCCAAGGAACAAGGCTGACGGACAATCCTTTCTGATTCAGGTACTTGCGCTGATTCCTCGCTACGCACTCCGAGCCACAGTCACCCGCTCTGTAACGGCACCAGAGATCCGCCGGATCAGCCCCTCACGGCGAGAGCTGGTCCCGTTCGGAGCGCGGCTCCGGCGAGGCAGGGGTCGACGATCACAGCCCCTCGCCCCGAAGCCACGCGGCGCCGCGCGCATAGAGCGCTTCGACCTCCGGCCCCTTCAGCCCGGGCATGTCGCGCTTCACCGTGTAGCCGATGCGCGTCTGCAGATAAGCGAGATGCCGATACCCCACGGGAAACTGCTCCAGCAGCGCACGGTCCAGCGCCGGCACCGCGCCGGGCGTCACCGGGTCCATGCGGTCCTTCTCGTAGATCGGCTGGCGCAGCACGATGCCCCATTTGCCCGCGCGCTTCTCGAGGAAGTCGTAGAAGCGGCCGGTGCACAGCACGTCGCAGACGACGCCCTCGACCTCGGCCCGCTGCGAGATCGTCATCTTGGTCTGGGAGATCGCGCGATGACCGGCGAGATCGACCGAGATGCCGCCGAGGAAGTGCAGGATGTTGACACCCTTGGCCCAGGCCGCCTTGCTGATCTCGATGAACTCGTCGCCGGTGCCCTGCGTCCACGTCGCCATCATCCGCCCATCCGGATGCCACACCGTGCGGAAGCGCTCCCAGTCGCCGGCGTCGCGCCAGATCGCCCAGTTCTGCAGCAGTTCGCGGATCTGGCGGTCGTCTTCGATCTCAGCGGCGGTCTTGGTCATGGTGGTTTCCTCCTTGTGTTGTCGCTGCTGGATACGGGATCGCGGACGTACTGCAAAGTCACGGCTGCTCATGGCTGCCCGGACCGCGCGACAAATTCGGTGTCGTCCCGGCCTCGAGCCGAGCCCCATAACCACCGGCCCTCGGGGTGAGGCGAGATCGGTCGGCCATCGTGCCTCGAACTTCTCGCTGTGGTTATGGGGTCCTGGATCGGCGCGCGCGTGGCGCGCTTGTCCGGGACGACACCGAATGTGAGGCGAGCGCGTGCTCCCCGCGGCGCGCAGCGCCCGAGTGATGCATTCGTCATGCCCCTCTGAACAACGAGAGGGCGCGAGGAAGGCCGGACCTCGGCTGAGGCCCGTGGCCCGCCTGCTCAAAAGAATGCAGGCGGCAGGTACCACAGGTACAGCCGGACAGACCCGGCCTTCCCCGCGCGATAGTTTTACGGTGTCCTTCGTGCTCTCCCTGGGGATCGGCTTTCTTGCCCCCATCGCCCGCGCGTGCCCATAAGCAACGACCGCGAACTTGACCTCAGCGTCGAGAGGCCAGGACCACACGACTTCGCCGTCCGTCACGGCTGCGCTCGTCTGGCACAGCCGTCACGTCCATCGCAGCCCGCCTCCACGTTCGTGACGACGCGTACGTCCCTCTGCTCGAGGCGGGTTGCAGAGATATAAGCATGTTTTCTGAAAACCAGCAATCATTATTTTCGCTGATGGTCGCGGCCGGTGGGTAACCTTGCATCCTCGTTCTGACGAAAGGTCCGGCCGGCCATGACGGAGCGCAAGCCACTGACGACGAGTTGGGAGTCCTGGATCGAAGTCCGCTGGCAACGATCCCGCGGCGCGTGACGCCCAGCGGGATCGCAGCCGATGATCTATTCCGGAATCCGCGCGATCAGCTGGTGATGGGCATTGACGCCGATGTCGCCGCGCTTCGCGCCATGCGTCATGCCGTCGCTGTGATAGACCAGCAGCACGGCGTTGTCGTGGGTCAGCGGCTGCGGCGCGATGATCATCAGCTTCGCCCTGCCGTCCGGCCCGGCCACGAAATCATTGGCCGTCGCAGTGCCATCGAGCGGCGTGAAGCCGACCGGCTTTTGATCGAAGTGATTCTCGAACAGGCTGTAGTGACCGCCCGGCTTCAGATGGTCGAAGCTCATGGCGATCTCGACCTTGCCGCCGGCCGAAGGAGTGAGCGTCACGCTGCCGCTCGCCGCGAGCCAGTCGCCGAGCGTGAAGCCGATCGGCTCGCCATTCGCATTGGCGACCGCGGCGGTCTTCGCATCCTGCTCGATGAAGGCCGGACGGAAACCCGCGACGTGGGAGATGTTCTGCGGCCCGACGGCGGCCAACGCCGCGGCGTCCGCGACGAAGGCATGGGGATCGAGCGGCTTCGGCTGCTTCGTCTCCGCCGAGAAGAATGCCGCGTGGGTGACGAACGACAGATGGGTCGCATCGGCAGCCCGGCTGGCGCCGGACGGCACGAGCGCCGCCAGCATCAGCGCCGCACTGGCCAACCCGGCAAGGCTTTTCGATCGTTGCATTGTCTCAATCTCCTCGCGCCTGTGAACATCGACGCGCGATGCGCGTCCCGAGGGGCTGTCTGCGCCTGAGCCCGGAGACTGTTCGCTCCAAGCACGACGAAGGTTACGGTCCCCGTCAGTCCACCGACCGCGAGCTCAGTCCTGCGCAAAGACGCGCGGCGCGACCCAGCCGAACATCCGACGTCCGAACAGGCCACCCGCGCCGATCAGCAGGACAGCCGTTCCGACGTTCCACATCAGGATCATCACCGAGGCGTCGATCGTATGAAACAGCGCGAGCGCCGTCGACGTGATCGCGGACACGGCGAGGCCGCCGGTCAAGGCGACGATGGTCGGCCGCAGACGCGCCGCGTAGCGCAGCATCACCAGCAGGGCCAGCGACAACGGCAGGCTCGTCACAGCAAGCGTCGTGAAGCAGCGGGCCGCCTCGCCAGGGCTCATGCCGTCGGGACCAACCGCAACCCAGTCGGTGAGGCACTGATAGCCGATGTTGGACAGCCATAGCGCCAGCGCCGGCATCGGCAGCAGCATCCACCACCGCGAGCGGTCGGGAAGACTGACCAGGAATGCCGCGATCGCGGCCAGCACGCCGGTCAGGATCGAGCCGACGAGACTGGTCACGAATGGCGCATCGTGCAGACGCTGCGCCAGATCCGGACGGATCCCCTGGTTGACGGCGAGCAGCGCCACTACGGCGCCTGCCCCGATCAGCCAGCCGCAGGCACGCAGCAGCGGCGGCCGCAGCCGCTTGACCGGCCGCATGTCGTTCGCAAGAGAGTCGATCAGATCGCCGGTCTGGATCATGGCTCGTTCCGCGGAATGAGCAGCTTCTGAAGACTCTTCAGAGCGCGATGCATGTTCACCTTCAATGAGGTCGTGGACATTCCGGTTGCCGCCGAGGCCTCCTTGAGCGACAGCTCCCTGAGCTTCAACAGGCGCACGGCTTGTTGCTGTGCGGGCGGGAGGTTGTCGATCGCCAGCTCCAATTCGCGGCGGTCGGGCGCCGCCTCCACGCCGGTCTCGGGCCCGGCTGCGATCTCGTGCTCGGGAGACAACACAGTCTCACGCCGCCATTGGCGCGACTGCCGCCGTACTCGGTCGATCAGGCGACGGTTGGTGATGGTCACCAGCCACGGCGCGAACGGGCGCGTCGGATCGTAGGTGTGGCGGACCGAGTGAATGGTCAACAGCACGTCCTGCACCGCGTCCTCGATGTCGCTGCGCTGCTTGCAGCGCCGTGCCGCGAGAGAGCGAAGGTAGGGCGTGATCTCCTGCAGCAGCCGCTGATAGGCGACACGATCACCCTCCTGGGCATGCGCCATCAGAATCGCCCAATCGAGCGCGCGCCGTCCCGGCTTGAGGTCCGCCCCGCTCGGCGCGTCCACCGGGACGAGCCTCAGCCGCGGTGCAGGACCGCTCTGGTCACTGCCCATCGGCGCCCTCCAGCTTTCGACCGAGCGACAGGACGAGATGATCGAGGCTGATGAGCCCGGGCCCGAGCGCGATGATCGCAACCGCCATCGCAGCCCAGGGCAGATGAAAATTGGCCCAGCCATCCGGGACGACGAGCTGGATGAAGGCGGTCATGACCAACAGCCCGAGCGCGCTGATCCGGGTCGCCAGCCCGGCCACCAGGAGAACCGGCAGCAGCATCTCGGCCACGCCATCGAGATGAGCGAACACCGCAGGCCAGGGAAAATCATAGGCCTGACCGAACAGATGCAGCTTGAACTCGTCCTCGAACAGATACGCCGCGGCCGGTGACAGCGACAGGAAGCCATCCCATTTGGTGAGCCCGGATCTGAAGAACGGCGCCGCAAGCGCGATGCGCAGCATCGGCGGCGCGACGATCAGAGCCAGCCGCACGAGCCGATCGATCGCATCCGACATGGGCAACGCGAGAGCCCGGCTGTCCGCGCTCATGACGCCTCCGCCATCGTCACGTGGTCGGAGCCGATCACGGCTCCGCCATGGATCAGATCGTGCAGGGTGCCGGCAAGGTCGAAGCCGGCATCCTCGCGCAGCGCGTCTTCGACCGCCATCAGTATCGACCGACCGGCCAACAAGGCCTGAACGAACGCAAGGCTGCCCGACGGGATCGCGCGAACCACGACATCGGCTTCGGGACGGACGATCAGAACCGCCTCACCACCGCCCGCGTCGAGATCGACCGGGCCAGCAATTCCCTCCGCGACATTCATCTGCCAGACCGTAAGCACGGGAAACGCCGAGCACACCAGCCGCAGGGATGGATGCAAGTGCAGGCGGAGGGCCGGCAGATCGGCCGGCGCTACGGCGGCGAAAGCCGCAGGCGTGACCGGCTCGGCTTCCGCCGCATGATACGACTCGGTCCAGGCGCGCTCCATCGCTGCGACGTCGGCGAGATACGGCAGCACTGACGCCGGCGCGAAGCCGCGAATGAACGCCGCGAAGCCGCTGCCATAGTCGAGCAGGATCGGCGAGCTCGGTAGCTCGGACGACAGATAGCAGCGCGCCATGGCATGGAAGAACTCCGCTCCGACGATGCGATACACCGCCGGGTAGGCGTCCTTCAGTGTTGCGGTCAAGCCGGCGACGACATTGTTGCGATAAACTCCGAACCGGCGGTCGCTCGGCCTCCCGTCCGGCCCGACTAGACCTGGAGGCACCGGCTGCGCGGGATCGAGCAGTGCGCGCGCAAAGCCGCCGAGACGTTCAGCAAGCGGCGGCATTACAGACCACCTCCAGCGACGGCGAGAGCATGACGGCCTCTGCGTGGCGGGCCTCCGCCGCAAGCACCTGCCATGGCGGCACCTCAGCGTCCCACTCGATCAATGTCGGCACCGGGCCGGTCGCGCGGATCGCATGCGCATACAGCGACCAGACGACGTCGTCGACCGGTCGGTCGTGGGTGTCGATCAGCAGCGGCCTGCCATGTTCGTCGACTTCGCGGGCGTGGCCGGCAAGATGGACCTGCAACACCTGCGCGAGCGGCAAGGCGGCGAGATAGCCATGCGGGTCCCACTGCTGATTGGTCGCGGCGACATGGACGTTGTTGACGTCGAGCAGCAGCCCGCAGCCCGTGCGGCGGGCGACCTCGGCGATGAAGTCGGGCTCGGACCAGTTGCTCTCGGTGAACGCGACGTAGGTCGATGGATTTTCCAGCAGCATCCGCCGGCCGAGCACGCTCTGCACCTCGTCGACGTGATCGCAGACGCGGATAAGGGTCTCGCTCGTATAGGGAACCGGAAGCAGATCGTTGAGAAAGCCGCTACCGTGCGACGACCAGGCGAGGTGCTCGGAAAACAACCCTGGTTCGTAGCGGTCGACCAGATGCTTGAGACGGCCGAGATGGGCCTGGTCGAGCGGCCGATCGGCCCCGATCGACAATCCGACTCCATGCAGCGACAGCGGATAGCGCTCGCGAACGGCCGTGAGATAGCGATGCGGCGGCCCGCCCGCGCCCATGTAGTTCTCGGCATGGACTTCGAAGAAGCCGATATCGGGCCACGTTTCGACGATACCGCGATAGTGCTCGGCCTTGAGGCCGACGCCGCCCCGCGCGGGGATCCGGTCGGCCGTCGAGAATTGCGCGCGTGCCACGTGCAGACTCCGATCGAGAGAAATGGCGGGCCGCAAGCAGCCCGCCGACGATGTCTCAGGCCTTCGGCGTTAGGCTACCCGGACCCTTGGGGGTCTGCATTGTCGTGCAAGTCCCCTTCGGCTCCAGCTTGAACGAATTGCCCTGATAATCGATCGTGCTGGTACCCGCGCAGGTCGTGCCGGCGCCAGCAAAACAGTCGTTCTGGCCCTTCAGCGCGACGCCAAAACACTTCTCCATCTTGCCGTCCTTCATGGCCTTCATGGTCTCGGCCTGCTTGGCCTTCATCATCTTTTCCATGTCGCCCTTGGCCATCGTCTCCGCCGAGGCGGACGTGACGGCGAGCGCGCCGGCAGCGACCGCAAATGCGCCGACGATCATTGCGGACAGCGTGCGATTGGACATGCGAATTCCTCCATTCTCCGGGTTTCAGCCTGCGGACATTGCAGGTGTCTGGCGGCCATCGGCGCGCCTGTCCATCGGTTCGCTCCAATGCATCGGAAGGTTACGCTGACTGCTTCGCGATTCATCGCTCAGTTGCGCCCGAGATATTCGAGCAGATCTGCCGCCGCCGACGACGACCAGTCGGCCGCACCCGGGAGGTATCCGACGATCAGACCTGAAGCCGAGATCAGATAGGTGATCGGCATGCCATACAGCGTAAACGGCGCAGGCCTGCCACCGTCGTCTCCGGATTGCGCCACGTATCCGTTCGGATCGAGGCAGATGGACAGCGACGTCAGCCTCAGCGCGCGCACGAAGCGACCGACACTGTCGCGATCGCTGCGGTCTTCGGATACCGCGAGGACGTGCAGGCGCTGGCGCGCGACACTGCGTGCAAGCCGATCGAGCTCCGGCAGCTCGATGCGGCAGGCCGCGCACCACGAGGCCCAGAAATTCAGCACGATTGGCGCGCCGCGTAGCGCGGCGAGATCGAGCGTACCGCCGTCGAGGCGAAACAGCCGTATCGCCGGCAGGCTCTGCTGCGGCCGCAACAGCGTGAGTTGGTGACGGCCGGTTGTGAAGGCAGGCACGTCGTCGTCGGCGGATGCAGCCGAAGCGGATCCCGCGCGCGCCATGAGCGCCGTCAGCAGCCCGCCGATCACCTCGCGCCGGCTCGCAACGCTCACCGCGCCAGTTCCTCGATGGCAAACGCTGGCGAAAACTGCGGAACGGCGGGCCGGAACGCGATGAAGGCGAACAGCGGATTGGGCAGCCAGTACAGCCATCCGATCGACGGCTCGCGCCGGCCGTCCGAGAGCTCCAGGTCGAGCCACACATACAGGAATTTGTAGATGCACAGTCCGGGAATCCAGTTCGGACGCAGATGGCGTGTTCTCAGGCAGCGCCACCGAATGTAGAAGTTTCCCTCGAACGGCGTGATGTCCCAGAGTCCGACAGGCCCCTCGGCGATTACCTCGCCGCTGGGACGGTGCGTGATGCGCACGATGCGCGACTGCCTCTTGTGCAATTGAATACCTCCCACCCGCGTGTCCGGATGCTGCCATTCGACGATACGATCTCAGACCGGGAAAGGTTACCAGGCGACTCGTCACGGCCGCGCAAATCACAGTCGTGCGACGGGTAGTTCCGGTCCGACGACCCGAAAGGAGCCGCGCTCCGACGCGCGGTCTTGCGAGCGGACGAAGATCGCCGGGATGTCGTGGACCGTGACGCCCTCATTACCACGACGGCCAAGTGCCAGGCCACGCGCAGCCGTCGAAGTCATGCGCACCGGCGCGGATCGCGGTCGGCGCAGCACGTGCGTTCGACTTGCCCGCTCACATCCAATTGACCGGTCGTGATCGATCCAGGGCGGCTGCCCCCGCTTGATTCATCTGCTCGCGTTCGATTAGTTAGCCGCAACCAACAGAACGGCGGGAAACAAACGCTTCACGACCTCCCAAGGTGTTGCACAAGGCTTCGTCGCACGATGTGCTCTTCCGGATGATGACTCCCCCCATCGCATAGGCCGGGCCGCTCTGAACCGCTGCGCTCGGCGCGCCGATCTCTCAGCTTCCATGCCGACGACCACCGGTTCGGTCGGCCCGATCCTCTCAGCTGCATCCGACGCGCGTGCCGCCGGTGATCGATCCTGCATGTCGATCAGGATCCGGCGCCGCGACGGCCAACTCAGGAGCGACACGTCACATGATCTCCGCCGAACACCTGACCCGCCAATACGGGTCATTCACCGCCGTCGACGACGTCTCCTTTGAGGTCGGCGACGGCGAGATCGTCGGCCTGCTCGGGCACAATGGCGCCGGCAAGACCACCATCATGAAAATGCTGACGGGCTATCTCGAGCCGACCGCCGGCACGGCGACCATTCATGGCCACGACATCGGCAGGCAGCGCCGGCAGGCGCAGGCACTGATCGGCTACCTGCCCGAGAATTGTCCGCTGTATCCCGAGATGACAGTGGTCGAATTCCTCGACTACGCGGCGGAGCTGAGAGGAATCCCGCCGGGCGCCCGGGCGCAGGCGCTGCGCGATGCCATCGCCGCGACCGGCCTTGCGGAAAAGGCCACCGCGCCGATCGCGAGCCTGTCGCGCGGCTACCGGCAGCGCACCGGCGTCGCACAGGCGATCCTGCACAAGCCGAAGATCGTGATCCTCGACGAGCCGACCAACGGCCTCGATCCGTCGCAGATCGCCCAGATGCGCGGACTGATCAGGGATCTCGCGAAGACCGCGACGGTGATCCTGTCGACCCACATCCTCCAGGAGGTGCGCGCCGTGTGCGAGCGCGTGCTGGTGATCAACCGCGGCCGGCTGGCGCTCGACACAAGGATGAGCGATCTCGGCGGGCCTGGCCGGCTGCGTCTCGTCACCAGCGGGCCGCCCGACCTGGTCGAGCGGCTGGTCACAGGGCTTGGCCTCGTCAAGAGCGTCGAGCGGCTGACGGCGGCCGAGCCCGGCCATGCCTATGCCCTCAACCTCAATGGCCACGCGGCCAGCGCCGTGGCGCCGGCCGTCGCCCGCGTCATCACCGACAACAAGCTCGATCTGTTCGCCCTGCATCCCGAACAGCGCGATCTCGAAACCCTGTTTGCCGACATCACCGGCGCCGGCGCGCCGACCCCGGAGGCCCTGCATGCATAACGTTCTTCGTATCGCTCGCAAGGAGCTGGCCGTCTTCTTCGCCTCGCCCGCGGCCTTCATCTTCATGGCCGCGTTCCTCGCCGTCACCCTGTTCCTGTTCTTCTGGGTCGACCGCTTCTTCGCCCGCAACATCGCCGACGTCCGGCCGCTGTTCGAATGGATGCCGGTGCTGATGATCTTCATCGTGTCGGCCATCACGATGCGGATGTGGAGCGAGGAGCGGCGCGCCGGCACGCTGGAGTTCCTGCTGACATCGCCGGTCGCGCCGCTGCAGCTGGTCCTTGGCAAGTTCCTCGCCTGCCTGGCCCTGGTCGCGATCGCGCTGGCGCTGACGCTGCCGCTCCCGATCACGGTCTCCATGATCGGCCGGCTCGACTGGGGACCGGTGGCCGGCGGCTATCTCGCCGCGCTGGCCCTCGCCTCCGCCTACATCTCGATTGGCCTGTTCGTCAGCGCCCGCTCAGACAACCAGGTCATCAGCCTGATCGTCTCCACCCTGATCTGCGGCGCGTTCTATCTGCTCGGCTCCAACACGCTGACCTCGCTGACCGGCAACGAAGGCGGCGAGCTGCTGCGCCAGCTCGGGGCCGGGTCGCGCTTCGAGTCGATCGCCCGCGGCGTCATCGACCTGCGCGACCTCTATTACTATCTCAGCATCTTCGGCGTCTTCCTGGTGCTCAATCTCTATGTGCTGGAGAGCCTACGCTGGTCGTCGCAGGGCCGCGCGCCGCAGCACCGGCGCTGGCGCATGGTGGCCGCGCTCACGGTGGCCAATCTCGTCGCGGTCAACCTGTGGCTCGGCCAGCTCCCGGCCGCACGGGCCGATCTCACCGCGGGACACATCTACTCGATCTCGGACGAGACAAGGAGCTATCTCGGCCAGCTGCAGGAGCCGCTGCTGATCCGGGGCTATTTCAGCGCCCAGACCCACCCGCTGCTGGCGCCGCTGGTGCCGCGGCTGCGCGATCTCCTGAAGGAGTACGAGATCGCAGGACAAGGCAAGGTCCGGGTCGAGTTCGTCGACCCGATGCAGAACGCCGCGCTCGAGGCGGAAGCCAACAAGCAGTACGGCATCCAGCCGGTGCCGTTCCAGACCTCGAGCAAGTATCAGGCGTCGGTGACCAACTCCTACTTCAACATCCTCGTCAAATATGGCGATGAGTACACGACGCTCGGTTTCCGCGATCTCATCGAGGTCAAGGAGCGCGGTGACGGCGACAGCGAGCTCGACGTCAATCTGCGCAATCCCGAGTATACGATCACGCGCGCGATCAAGAAGGTGCTGAACGGCTATCGCGGCTCCGGCGACGTTCTGGCCGGCCTGCCGCAGCCGGTGACGCTCGAGGCCTATATCTCGGCCAAGAACCTGCCCGAGCCGCTCGCCAAGCTGAAGACCGCGCTGCAGGAGCTGATCAAGGACTACCAGAGCAAGACGCCGGGCAAGCTCGATGCGAAGATCGTCGATCCCGACGCCGATGGCGGACAGATCGCCAAGACCCTGCAGGACGAATACGGCCTCGAGCCGCTTTCGCTCGGCCTGCTCAACCCGAAACGCTTCTGGTTCCATTTGATCCTGAAGAGCGGCGACAAGACCGAGCAGATCCAGCTGCCGGAGCAGCTCGACAAGGACGGCTTGAAGCGCAACATCGACGCCGAGCTGAAGCGCTTCACGCCCGGCGCGCTGCGCACCGTCGCGCTGTACACCCCGCCGGCGCAGCAGCCGATGCCGCAGCTCGGCATCCCCGGCAGCAGTGGGCCGTCGTTCGATCTGCTGCAGCAGAAGCTGCAGGAGAACACGCTCGTCGACGCCACCCAGCTGAAGGATGGACGCGTTCCCGAACGCGCCGACATCCTGTTCGTCGCCTCGCCGCAGCAGCTCGATCAGAAGCAGCTGTTCGCCGTCGATCAGTTCCTGATGAAGGGGGGCACGGTGATCGTCGCCACCTCGCCCTATCAGCCCTCGCTGCGCGGCAATCTCGACGTGACCAAGACGCCGTCCGGCCTGGAGGACTGGCTGGCGTTCCAGGGCGTGAAGGTCGGCGACAGCATGGTGCTCGACCGCCAGAACGCCTCGTTCCCGATCCCGAGCGAACGCGACGTCGGCGGCGGCATCAAGGTGCGGCAGATCCGGCTGATGGACTACCCGTTCTTCGCCGACATCCGCAGCGACGGGCTGGCGCAGGGCGCGGCACCCTCGGCCGGCACCCAGCAGCTGACGCTGTCCTGGGCCTCGCCATTGACGATCGACGCCGACAAGGTCGGCAAGAAGCGAAAGATCGTCGATCTGATCCAGAGCTCGCCGCATTCATGGACCGCCAAGACGACCAACGTCGTGCCGGACTTCAAGGCGCATCCCGACACCGGCTTCCCTCCTGCCGACAAGCAGGGGCGCCAGCTGCTCGGGGCCATGATGGAGGGCGAGTTCACGTCGTTCTTCGCCGGCAAGCCATCGCCTCTCGCCAAGGACGCTGCCGAGCCCAAACCCGACGCAAAGGCTGATGCAAAGCCCGATGACGCGGCGAAGACGGCGGCTGCCGACGCCAAGCCCAGCATCACCGGCGTGATCTCCCGCTCGCCCGAAAGCGCGCGGCTGATCGTGATCGGCTCGGGCACTTTCCTGTCGGACGACGTGCTGCAACTCGCCTCCAGCGTCGACCGCACGCAATATCTGGCGCCGCTCGACTTCGCACAGAACCTGGTCGACTGGTCGCTGGAGGACCGCGGGCTGCTGGCGCTGCGCAGCCGCGGCGGCCAGTTCTCGCGCACGCTCGCCCCGATGCAGAGCGGCGGCCAGATGTTCTGGGAATACCTGAACTATGCGCTCGCGCTCGCAGGGCTCGCCCTCGTCTACATCGTGCGCCGCGCGCTGCGGCTCGGCGCCCAACGGAGATATCTCAACATGCTCGGCATCGCGGAGGCGCGGACATGAAAGGGCTTCCCATCCTGCTCACGGCGCTGCTGGGTGGCCAGCTCGCGCTGGCTCTCACCTTCGCGGTCAACCGTTCCGATCATGCCGCGTTCGACGCCAAGGAGCCGCTGGTCGCGTTCGCGCCGGCCAAGGTCGATCAGGTCGCGATCGACGACGATGCCGGCCACACCGTCACCCTCGCGCGCAAGGACGGCAAATGGGTGATCCCCGCCTTGGCCGACTTTCCCGCCGACACGACGAAGGTCAATGGCCTGCTCGACCGCATCGCCGGCCTGAAGAAAGGCTGGCCGATCGCGAAGACCGAGGCCGCAGCCGAGCGCTTCAAGGTCACCGAAAAGGTTCATGAGCGCCGCGTGGTGCTGACGAGCGGCGGCAGCCGGGTCGGTGAGCTCCTGGTCGGGACCTCGCCGGCGTATCGCCAGGTGCATGTGCGGGCCGGCGATGCCTCTCCGGTCTTTGCCGTCGAGCTGGCGACCTACGACATCGGCGCGGAGCCCAGCGCCTGGATGCAGCACGACATGCTGGACACGCCGCGCGACAAGATCGCCAGCGTCAATGTCGGCGACGTCACCATCGATGGCAAGGACGGCAAGTTCACGCTGGCGGGGCTCGGCAAGGACGAGAAGCCGCGGCCCGACAAGATCGATTCCCTGGTCGGCGCGATGGCGCATCCCCCCTTCGATAACGTGCGCGGCAAGGGCAAGGCGGCGCTGGCGCAGACGGATGCGCCCGACGTCACCGTCATGCTGAAGCGGACCGATGGAAGCGAGCTGGCCTATCGCTACAAGAAGGACGCCGCCGGTGGGGGCTATCTGTTCACGCGGTCGGCGGAGGACTATCTCTTCCATGTCAACGCCGACGCCGCCGCGCCGGTCGTGCAGGCCACGCGCGCGGCATTGATCGAGCCGCCGAAACCGGACAAGGCGCCGGACGCCAAGAGCTCGAACGACAACAGCTCGAACAATAAGAGTTCGGACAACAAGGGCGCAGACGCCAAGAACCCTGATGACAACGTTAAGAAGGCCGAGACCTCAGGCGCCAAGACGGATCAGGCGCCGGCAGCGTCAGAGGCTGTTCCGCCGTCATCCCATGGCGCCGAGCAGGCCGCTCACGGCGGCGCGGAACCGCCAAAGTCGCCCGGCGGCTAGCGCACCGCGATGCGCAAATCCGGCTTCGCTGCGCAATCAGTGGAGCCGGATCACGACTTCCCAGCACGGATCGACATCACCCGTCCGCCCTTGAGCTCGAAGGAGAACGCATGCGGCGGATAGGTCCAGAGCTCGACGCCCTTCAATTCGCTCGGCTCGAAATGGTTGGGCTGGCCGAACACCTTCACCAGATCGTCGGTGGGGGCGCCGAGACCGACGCTGCTGAGCTCGTAGCCCGGAGCCGTCGTGGTGCCGTCGCCGGTGACCTGCAGCGCGACGATCTTATCGGCGGCCACGGTGACCACGAAATAAGGATAGTGCTCGCGCTGGCCGACGAAATAGATCCAGGCGACCTTGTCCTGCGCCTGCTTCAAGGTGCGGTGGGGCTGCCCGAGCGCAGCGGTCGCCGTGTCAGCACCGTCGCCGACCACCAGCGGGCCCAGCCGCATGCAGGCGCGCGCCATGACTGCGAGCAACAGCTCCTGTGACAGCTCGCGCGGCGGGGTCACGACGCAGCCGAAGCCGGCGCCGGCGCGTTTCCATTCGCCGCGCAGGTCCTTCAGATCGGCAGGAACGGCTGGCGCCGGTGGTGAGGGCGCCGGACGTGCCGGCGGCGGCGACGCCGGTCGCGGCGCCGATTGTGCATGCGCCGATGGCGAGAGCCACCCCGTCAGCATCGCCGCGGCGATCCCCACAAGCACCGCTTGAATGCGGCCCCCAGTCTTCACCATGTCGACGCCTACTTCCCACGCTTGCCCAGACCGCCAAAGGCGTCGGGATCGAACTTCCTCGGATCCACCGGCTCGTAGCGTGACCACTCCATGTCGGCAATCTCGTCGTATTGCTTAGTCCACCCGGAATCCACCGTCGCGTTGCCTTGCGCAACGGGCCGCAACTCGAAATGCATGATCTTGCCGGGGCCGGCCTCGGCGATCTTCTCGCCGCGCTTGAAGCGCGCGCCGACGGCCGGCATCTCGCCTTTGCCATCGACCAGACGACCGAGATGGGCATAACGGGTGAAGAGGACAGCGCCGTTCGGATAGCTGTGCTTGAGCACGACGTAGCGCCCGCAGCCGCCGACAAGCGGCAGGTCAGCGGGCGCCTGATCGGCCGCCTCCACCTTGACCACGACGCCATCCTCCATCACCCCGATCGGTGCCCCCTCCGTCCCGGCGTCGACATCGATACCGGGATGATCGCGCAGCGACCAGCAGCCGCACGAGGCCATTCCGGCTTCGGACGGCTGCTGCTGAGCCGGCGCGGCTGGCTGCACCGTCTGGAATTCGTTGACCAGCAGTCCGGGTCCCTCGGCGGAGGTGTAGATGTGGACGGCATAGAGCGTCAGCTTGCCGCCGACCTTCACCTCGCGCGGCAGGAAGCCATAAACGATGTCCTGCACGAAAACCTTGAGCTCCCGCCCCTTGGATGAACGCACCGTGATGCAATTCGAGACGCCGAGCTTCTCGACTTGGTCGAAGCCCGACATCGCCATCGACTTCTTCAAGAACCCCGTCTGACATGGACCCCCGGCACTCGCGAGGATGACCTCGAGCTTGAACGGCGCACCCGTCTTGATGTCGACACCCTTGGCCGGGCGCGGCAGCGCCAGAAGGTCGTCGAGACCGGCCTCCTTGTAGCGGGCGTAGTCGAACGCGGCTTCGGCGCGGTGGCCGCTGAGGACCACCAATGCCAGCAGGGTGAACACACCCCGGCGCGCGGCACGCGTGACGCTCATCTCACCACCCCCACTCACCGGTCGATCCCCCCGCGAGCCTACACGACAGGGCCGCACCCCGGCTACAACTGCTGCGTGATGAAGAATCCGCCGCGCAGGCCGGCCACAAAAAGTTCGTCCAAGGCAGATCATGATGTCGGATCGCGGCCGGCGGCTGCGTCCTTGGATCAAGCCGGATCGCGACGAGCCGGCGCGATCACAACCCCGAGCGCCGCGTCGTGAACCAGCGCGCGGCCTGCACTGAAATGGAAGGAAGCCCTGCCATGGCAAAGCCCAAGAACACGATCTGTCTGTGGTTCGACAAGGACGCAGAGGCCGCCGCGCGCTTCTATGCCGAGCTGTTTCCGGACAGCAAAGTGACGGCAGTCCATCGCGCGCCGGGTGACTACCCTTCCGGCAAGGCTGGCGACGTGCTCACGGTGGAATTCACCGTCTGCGGCATCCCCTGTCTCGGCCTCAATGGCGGACCTGCGTTCACCCACAACGAATCCTTCTCGTTCCAGATCGCCACCGACGATCAAGAGGAGACGGACCGCTATTGGACTGCCATCGTCGGCAATGGCGGCCAGGAAAGCCAGTGCGGCTGGTGCAAGGACAAATGGGGCATCTCCTGGCAGATCACGCCGCGCGCGCTCACCGATGCGATGACCGAAGGCGGCGCCGCCGCCAAGCGCGTCTTCGGCGCGATGATGACGATGAAGAAGATCGACGTTGCAGCAATCGAGGCGGCCCGGCGCGGGTGACGCCCGCGCGAAGCCGGAGCGCGTCGCGGCGTTCCGGCCCTACGGGCGCAGGCAGCGCAGCTGGAGGAACAGCGGCACGCGCAGCCAGCGCCGGCTGCTGTCGCGGGTGATCGCCGCTTCGGGGATCGACGGCTCGCGCAGCGCCTCGATCAGGAAGCCCGCCTCCTCCAACGCCGCAAAATAGCGCTGCAGAGGACGATGCGCGCTGTGAAAGATGATGCTGAAGCCGTCGCGCTCCATCGGATCGCTGTAGTTGAAGGAGTCCAGGTAGCTCCCCTGGATCACGAACGGCGCGTCCGGCGCCAGGCTGGCGAAGCGGCCGGCCGAATTGAGCGGATGGACGATCGCCATGCACAGCCGGCCGCCGGGCCTCAGCACTCGCGCCGCCTCGCGCACTGCGGCCGGCATCGCATCGACGTCCTGCAGCGACATGAAGGCGATCGCGAGATCGGCGCAGGCATCGGCCAGCGGCAGCGATGCCGCATCGGCGCGCACGACGGAGATGGCGGGATCGGCGGCGCGCGCCGCCGCGATCAGCGAGGGCGAAGCGTCGATGCCGATCACCCTGTGCCCCGAGGCGTTGAGATGACGCGACAACCGGCCCTCGCCGCAGCCGATGTCGAGCGTCAGCGCACCCGGCCCCGGCAGCAGGCTGGTGAACTGCTCGCGATGATGACGCCAGAAGCTGTCATGGCCCGGCGCCCTCGCCCAGGCTAGCCACTGGGCGGCCTGATCTTCCCATTGCTGGCGCAGATTCATGGCGGCTCTCGTAAGAGGTCAACTCAAGAGCCGCGCGTCTTAGACCTCTTTCCGGGGCCTGTCATGTGACGTTTTGGCAGCAGCCCGCTCAACCGCGCGCGGACGGGCTGCAGATCTCCTCGAGAAAATCGAGGAAGGCGCGGGCGCGCGAGGAGATCAGCTTGCGGCTCGGAAAGATCGCGGTGAGCTGCGCGGCGCGGGTGTCGAACACGACCCCCCTGCCGATCTCGACCAGCCGGCCCTCGCCGAGCAGCTCGACGCAATAGTGCTCCGGCAGAAAGGAAATGCCGGCGCCGTGGGCGACGGCGCGGCGCACCGCCAGCGGATTGTTGATGCGGGCGACATGCGCCCCGACGTCGAAGCGGACGAGATGACCATGCTGCTTGATCACCAGGGTGCGGTCGCCGTAGCGGCGCTCGCAGATCATGAGATGGCGCTCAAGCGCGCGGACGTCCTCGCCGATGTCGTGCGCGGCGAGATAAGCGGGGCTGGTCACCCAGATCAGGCGGCCGCCGATCAGCACCTTTTGCGCCAGCTCGGAATTCTCCTGCACGCCGACCACGACCGCGATGTCGAAGCGGTCGGCCAGCATGTCGATCGCGCGCGTCGTCGCCTCGACGTCGAGCTCGATCCGGGGATAGCGGCGGTGGAATTCGGCGAGTTGCGGCGCCAGGATCTCCTCGCAGAACGCCGGCGGCAGCGCCACCGAGAGCCGGCCGCTGGGGACGCCGGAGAGCCCGGTCATGACCGCGTCGGCCTCCGAGACCTGGTCCAGGATCTTCTGACATTGCTGGAAGAACAGCTCGCCCTCGCGGGTCACCCGGACGCGCCGCGAGTTGCGGTCGAACAGCCGGATGCCGAGATCCTGCTCGAGTCGGGCGACCGATTTGCTGACCGAGGATTTCGGCATGCCCAGCGACCGCGCGGCACCAGTCATGCCGCCGGTCGCCACCACCGCATGGAACACCGGAATGTCCTCGATCCGCCATTTCATCCTAGGGCTCTCGTTCATCGAGAGAAACAATCCGTGCACGTTAGCATGATTGTCTAGCATGGGAAACTTCGTAAGGTCGGCCCCGGCGCGGCCGCGGGTGACAGTCAGCCGCGGCCCATTTCGCGGAGGGACACATGGCCCGGATCATCGGCGGCATCGGCGCATCGCACTCGCCCACCATCGGCTTCGCACTCGACACCAACAAGCAGAGCGACCCTGCCTGGAAGCCGATCTTCGACGGCTTCGCGGCGGTGCGCGACTGGGTGAAGCGCAAGGACATCGACGTCCTGTTCATGATCTACAATGATCACATCACCTCGTTCTTCTTCGATCACTACTCGGCGTTCGCGCTCGGCATAGACGACCGCTATGTCGCGGCCGACGAGGGCGGCGGACCGCGCGACGTGCCGCCGGCGAAGGGGCATCTCGGCCTGTCGCAGCACATTGCGATGGCGATGGTCGCCGACGAGTTCGACATGTCGTTCTTCCAGGGCAAGCCGGTCGATCACGGCCTGCTGTCGCCGCTGTCGATGATGGGCGATGCCAGCGGCCCGTGGCCGGGCCGCGTGGTGCCGCTTCAGGTCGGCGTGCTGCAGCTGCCGATCCCCAATGCGAAGCGGATGTGGAAGCTGGGCAAGACGCTGCGCAAGGCGATCGAGAGCTATCCGGAGGATCTGAAAGTCGCCATCTTCGCCACCGGCGGGCTGTCGCACCAGGTGCATGGCGAGCGTGCCGGCTTTCTCAACGAGGACTGGGACAACGAATTCCTCGATCTGCTGGAAAAGGACCCGGAGCGGCTCACGGCGATGCGGATCGCCGATTATGCGGTCAAGGGGGGCATGGAAGGCGCCGAGGTGATCATGTGGCTGATCATGCGTGGTGCGCTGTCGGACGAGGTGAGGCTCGTGCACAGGCAGACCTACGCGCCGTCGGTGACCAACATCGCGACCCTGGTGTTCGAGGATCTCGGCGGCGCGCCGGATCCGCGGGAGGTCGCGACCTATCGCGCGCATATCGGACACGAGCTCGCGGGCGCCGAGACGCTGGCTGGCACCTATCCGTTCACGCATCGCCGCAGCCAGGCCAATTTCCGCATCAACGACTTCCTGCACCGGCTCGTGATCCCCGCGCATCGCAAGAGATTTGTTGAGGAATTCGACGCGCTCGCGGACGAGTACGAGCTCACGGGCGAGGAGCGCGAGCTCATCAAGAACCGCCGCTGGATCGAGATGATCAGGCGGGGCGTCAGCTTCTTCGTGCTGGAGAAGATGGCCGCGGTGATCGGCGTCTCCAACCCGGAGGTCTACGCAGCCTTCCGCGGCGAGACCCTGGAGGCGTTCCTCAAGACCCGCAAGGTGCCGATGCGCTATTCCGTCGCCGGCGGCGCCAAGGCGGATGAGATCGACGCGCATTGACTGGCGCGCACGACCTGCGCCGCCCGGAACGGGCGACGCAGATCATGTCTCCGGCAGGTCGATGCCGCGCGCCTTGGCCCAGCGCTCCAGCACCTTGCGCTCACCGGCGTGAGCCACGCGGTTGGCGAAGCCACGCACCTGCACCGCGCGACGCTGCCGATCGAGCTCGATCGTCAGCAGCCGCTGCGCCGCGCCGCCATGGCGATGCCGCAGCGACCAGATCGAGGAATGGCCGGCGATGCACCTCGTCGCGTAGCTCGACACGCAGTGACGCATGGCCCTGGACTCAGCGACGAGGTCCTCCGCGGTCCGCAGCTGCGTGATCACATATTCGTCACGCTTGGCGAAGGCCTTGGCCGACGGACTCCACGACCAGTCCGCGAGTTGCGCGCCCGGCCAATGCGCCGCAAGCTCCGCCGCCTGCGCTGCCGAACGGTGACGCGCCATCTCGGCACGCCGGCGCGCCGCCTCGATGCGGGCGATCACCGCGACATCGCGGTGCCATTCCCGCGCCAGCCGGCGCAGCGCCGCGAGCGAGCGGCCCTTGAGGCTGAACGCCCGCTCGCGCCGGCGACGATCGGCGATGTAGTCGCAGAGATCGTCGATCTCCTCGACGGTGGTCGGCTGCGCGCAGAAGAACTGCGCCGCCTCGCGCCAGAACGCGTGCTCGCCGCGCGGCGTCCGCGCGATCCGGGACCGGGTGATCCGCGACACGATCGCCGGATCGCCCGTGTAGGACCGCGCGATCGCCTGCCAGATCGCCTCGTCGAAGCCGACCTGCCCGAAAGGATGGAGGAAGCCGTGAACCTCCTTTCGCGACAGGAACGCCGACGCGCCAGCCTTGTACAGCGAGCCGCCACCGGCTGCCGCGATGTACCAGCGCTTGCGACGGACGATCTCGTCGTGGCCGAGCCCCGACGCCTCGATCCAGATCTGCTCCAGATGCGAAGGCACGGGATAGCGCGCGAACAGATGCCGCGCCGCCGCCAGCCGCAGGCGCGCGGCATCGCGCGTCTTGAGCTGCGGCTTCCAGCTCTCGGGATCCCGGATGATGTCGGCTTCGAAGCCACGCCCCGCCTCGCGGATCGCGTTGTGCAGATCCGGCGGCGGCCGCGTCGGCCGTGCCGCGCGGCGCAGCGTCAGCTCATAGGCTTCAACCCGCGCGCGCTCGGCCTCCTGCCGTCGTGCAATCGATGACTTTGCCATTGTCGTTCAACATGATCGAGAAACTATCAGCCGGACGCACTGCGGGCGTCGGCACGGATCGTGTCGCGCACAGTGGATTCGACATGGCTGATGGCCTCTCGCGTTGAACACCGTCGGGGTTGAAACGGGCGACGCTGATACATCCAATCTGCAGCGAGCACAAGCGGAAAAGCCGCCGCGCTCCGCGGCGAACGCGGTTTGGCCTCGCCCTTGCATCGGTTTCTCATGAGCCGGCTCGCAAGATGGAGTTGTCAGATGTCCGACAGCCTGCACACGGTCGTCGTGGCCAAGAAGGCCATCGAGGCGCACAACATGGCCTCGTTCGAGCTCGTTCCGGCGGACGATCAGCCGCTGCCGGGCTTCACCCCCGGCAGCCATATCGACGTCACATTGCCGAATGGACTGACGCGGCAATATTCACTGCTGAACAGCGCCTCAGAGCGCAACCGCTACTGCATCGGCGTGTGGAAGGACGGCAACAGCCGCGGCGGCTCCAAGGCGCTGCATCTCGACATCA
Source organism: Bradyrhizobium sp. HKCCYLRH2015 (assembly GCF_051168215.1). Taxonomy (NCBI): domain Bacteria; kingdom Pseudomonadati; phylum Pseudomonadota; class Alphaproteobacteria; order Hyphomicrobiales; family Nitrobacteraceae; genus Bradyrhizobium; species Bradyrhizobium sp. HKCCYLRH2015. The sequence goes on from NZ_JBNPUO010000006.1 coordinate 281,246, forward strand.
ACGAGGGCGACCGGCTGCAGGTCAGCCGCCCGCGCAACCGCTTCAAGATCCCCAAGGACACCAAGCGCGCCTTGCTCGTGGCGCGTGGCATCGGCGTGACGCCGATCCTGTCGATCGCCGACACGCTGAAGGCCAAGACCATCCCGTTCGAGCTGCACTACGTGTTCGCGCTGATGTCGCCGGACTCGTTCCGCGGCACCATCGAGGCGTCGCGTTTCGCCGAAGACACCAGATACTACAAGGAATCCAGCGAGGACAATCAGTTGCTGAAGGCCGCCGAGCTGCTGGCCGACCGGCCCGACGACACGCAACTGTTCATCTGCGGCGTCGACTGGTGGATGGATCCGATCATCGCGCTCGCCAGGCAGAAGGGCTTTGCCGAGGAGCGCATCCATGTCGAGCGGTTCACCGCCAAGGCGGCGGCCGCGCTGCTCGACAAGGTGTTCGACGTCACCATCAAGAGCACCGGCGCGACCTTCAAGATCCCCGGCGACAAGACCGTCACCGCCTTTCTCGAGGAGAACGGCGTCAAGATCGCGACCTCCTGCGAGCAAGGGATGTGCGGCACCTGCAAGACACGGGTGATCGACGGCGAGATCGATCATCGCGACAAGCGCCTCTCCGCGGCCCAGCGCGCCGAGGGCTATTTCCTGCCGTGCGTGTCGCGCGCTAAGGGCGACCGGCTGGTGCTCGATCTCTAGCAGGCATCCGCCGTGACCAGCGAGACCGATCTGTGGCAGACCGCGTGGATCATCGCCCAACAGCACGGGACCGAGGGGCCGGCGTTCGCGGCCCGCATGGCCGACAGCTTCAAGCTCGGCCACAAGCTCGCCGCGCATCGGGCGTGGCTGTCGATCGCGGCCAAGGTCACCGTGCTGATCGACGCCAGCGCATCGGCCGGCGCGCACCGGCATTGAAATGTCGAGAAGCCCACAGTTCCGGTCGCGCTGTTCGGAATCGGACACGCTCTCCCGTCGCGTCACTCCGAGACGATGCGCAGCGAGGCGCTTGGATTCCAGATCCACCGGCCGTGGCGATGAGCTCCGAGCCCGCGCCCGACCGGCGCATTCCAAAATGACGATGCGGAGGCAGTTGCGGCCGTTCGGAACGGTTCTTGCTCCGCCCGACGCCGTTACCGAGCGACCGTCCAACATGCGCGACCGCGCAGGTCGCGCCTTGTGAGGAAGCATGTCCGTGTCATCGTCCGGCACGGCGGACGTCCCAGCCGCCGCCGACATCGCGTTGGCCTATCACGCCCGCACCAAGCACAGTCTCAAGCGCTATGCGGCGGGACCCGAGACGCTGGACTGGGACGCGCAGCCGAATCCGTTCCGCGAGTTTGCCGGCAGCCCTCGGCTGCATCTGCCGCTGACCTCGGACCGTCTCGCCGTGAGCTTCGCCGAGGCCTGCGACGCCACGGCGCCGGTCCAGCCGTTGACGATCGACCGCGTCGCACTGCTGCTGGAGCTTTCGTTCGGACTGGCCGCATGGAAGGAGCTTGGCCCGGACCGCTGGGCGCTGCGCTGCAATCCCTCCAGCGGCAATCTGCATCCGACCGAGGCCTATGTCATCGCGGAGAACGTGCCGGGGCTCAGCGACGGTCTTCACCACTATGTCAGCCGCGATCACGCGCTCGAGCAACGTTGCCGTCGCGGCACGACATCGCCTGGCGAGCCGCGACTGTGGCTCGCGCTGTCCTCGATCCATTGGCGCGAGGCGTGGAAATATGGCGAGCGCGCGTTCCGCTACTGCCAGCTCGACCTCGGACATGCGATCGGCGCCGTCAGCTACGCCGCCGCTGCGCTGGGCTGGAGCGCGCACGTGATCGACGGCATCGACAGCGCGCAACTCGCAGCACTAATGGGACTCGATCGCGCGGATGATTTCGCCGGCGTCGAGACCGAGGACGCCGATGTGCTGCTCGCGATCGTGCCGCGCGATGCGCGCTCTCGGCCGCCGACAGCCCTGCCATCGCCGGCCAAGATCGACGACAGTTGGAAGGGCCAGGCGAACCGGCTCGATCGCCATCCGCTCTATCGCTGGCCCGTCATTCCCGAGGTGAGCACGGCCACGGCCGGTGCGGCGCAGGATGCGGTCTCCGTTCCGTCGCAGTGCCCGCCGCTGCCGCGGCGGTCAGGCGCGCGCGCGGCCCAGCTCATTCTCAGCCGGCGCAGCGCGCAGCGCTTCGACGCCAGATTCACGATGGATCTCGCAGCGTTCCTTCACCTTCTCGACGCGCTGCTGCCGCGCGCCGCGCCGCCATGGACCGCCTGGCCATTCGCGCCACGGCTGCATCCGCTGCTGTTCGTCCACCGCGTCGACGGCCTCACGCCCGGGCTCTATGCGCTACCGCGCAACGGCGAGGCGGAGAGCAGCCTGCGGCGCGCGCTGCGTCCCGACTTCGACTGGCAGCACGTCGAGCGCGCAGCCGACCATCTGCCGTTGTTCCGGCTGCTGCCGACCGACAGCCGCGGCGTGATCCGCACCGCGAGCTGTCACCAGGCGATCGCGGGCGATAGCTGCTTTGCGATGGCGATGCTCGCCGAGTTCACGCCTGCCGTGAGCGACCATCCGTGGCGCTATCGGCAACTGCATTGGGAGGCCGGCCTGATCGGCCACGTACTCTACCTTGAAGCCGAAGCGGCGGGCCTGCGCGGCACCGGCATCGGCTGCTTCTTCGACGACTCCGTGCACGAGATGCTCGGCGTCGTCGCAGCCGATTTCCAGACGCTCTACCACTTCACCGTCGGCCGTGCCCTGACCGATGACCGCATCACGACACTGGCCGCCTATCCGGGCCGCACACGCAACGAAGCGGGAGACCTGCGATGAGACCGCGCATTCCGTACCAGCGCATCGACGTCGACCACGCGGCCGAGCTGCTGCAGCGCGACGACGTGCTGCGCATCGACGTCCGCGACCCCGCCTCGTTCGACACTGCGCATTTGCCCGGCGCGCGGCATCTCACCCAGCGCAATCTCTCCGAAATCATCGCCGGCACGACCAAGCGCACGCCGATCCTGATCTACTGCTATCACGGCAATGCCAGCCAGGAGTATGCGCAGACCTTCTCCGATTTCGGCTTCGCGGAGGTCTATAGCCTCGACGGCGGCTATGAGGCGTGGCGCCAGCGTTATCCCGCGCGGAGCGGCGCGGCGAACGTCGGTCCGGCCCTGGCGGCGTGGCTCGCCGCCGAGGGCTTTCCCGCCGACGACGTCGACGCCATCATCGCCAATCGCACCACGCCGCTGATGAAGGCGGCACATCTCGGCAACGTCGCCGTCATCCGCGAGCTGCTCGCTGCCGGCGCCGACGTCACCGCCAGGAACGCCGACGGCAACAACGCAGTGTGGCTCGCCTGCGTCGGCCGGCATCTCGCCGCCATCGACGCGCTGGTCGAGGCCGGCATCGATCTCGACAACAGCAACGACAATGGTGCCACCGCGCTGATGTATGCGTCGTCCTCCGGCAAGGCCGAAATGGTCGCGCATCTGCTGGCCAAGGGCGCGGACATCAGCACCGAGACGCTGGACGGCTTTTCCGCGCTCGACATGGCCGCCTCGCTCGAATGCCTCACCTTGCTGCGCCGCGCCGCCAAAGCGGCGGCGTCGAAGGCGGCCGCGCCCGAGGCCCGGCCATGAGCGTCATCGAGCACGATTTCGGCATGCAGCAGCGCCAGGTCGAACGCCGGTTTCGCACGCTGCTCAGCCTCGATGCGCTGCACGAGGCCAATGTCCGCGCCAATCCCATTCCCTATCTGGAGCGCGCCAGCGAGCGCATCTATCAGCTCGAGAAGGCCCTGTTCGAGGCGATGCAGGCGGTGACGGCCGCGATCGATGACGGCGGCGGCGAGATGGTCAGCATCGGCAAGGCCGAGCATCAGCGCCTGCGGCAATGCCGGGAGATCGTCGCGCGCGCTTATGCGCAACTGGTCGCCGATCAGCCCGAAACCTGAGGCAACGACGAAATGGAGATCGAAATGTCGAGTGACGGCTTCTTCGTGGACTGGGACGGCAATCTGCGCAGTGCCGCCGATCCCGGCGGCGGCTATCTGTGCGACATCGACACGGTCGCGCGCTATGTCGCGGTGACGACGAAGAACGGCACGCTGGTGCACGAGGCGACGTTCTTCAAGACCAAGGCCGATGTCGAGAAAGCCGGCATCAAGGCGCCGCTGGTGCCCGGAAGTCATCCGTGGGGCGCGAAGGCGGATGGGTTCTGAGCCCCCATCACCGTGACGACGTCGTTGCGAGCGCAGCGAAGCAATCCACGACCACGCGCGCGGCCCTGGATTGCTTCGTCACCCCCGCTCCACGCAATGACGGGCGGATGGAAGAATGCCTCACTCGGGATGGATCATGATCTCCATGGTCTCGTCGAGATCATCGAACGGATCGGGAAAGCTCGTATCCTCCACCAGCGCGACGCCGCACAGGCAGACCTCGCCGTCGATGACCGCGAGCGCGATCGGCTCCAGGCTCTGGCCCTCGCAATCACCGCTGGTACACAATCCGGTGTCGATCTCGAAGATCGCGCCATGGCGGCCACAGCGCAGCATCGTGCGCTCCGCGTTGAAGAATTGGCCGCTGCCGATGTTCAGCCATTTGCCTTCGTGCGGGCAGCTGTTGACATAGCCGACGAAGCCGCCGGACACGGTATGGATGATCACGATCGGAAACGGCCGCGCCTCGCCATTGTCGCCGATCCGCGACAGGCTGAACGCCCTGGCTTCACCCGGCGCGATGCTCGTCGTCGGACAGATGACGAAGACTTCCGGCTCACGTTCCGTCATGCGCGACGCTCCCTCAACGAGGCGACGGAGCTGCGGGACCGTGAAGAGTCTCCTGTCGCAAACCTGACGGCAGCGGCCCGAACTGGCGGGCCTCGGCGCGTCACTCTCGATCTGTCCCGATCCTTGCATGAAGCATGCCGCCTGCGCGCGCGATGTCGGCTTGGAGACAATGATGGCCACGATGAAGTTGTATATGACGCCGGGATCGTGCTCGACCGGCATCCACATCATCCTCGAAGAGCTCGAGGAGGTGTTCGAGGCCCATATCGTCAATCTCCCGGCCGGAGACAATTTCAAACCCGATTATGTGGCCATCAACCCGAAATCGACGATTCCGGCGCTGGTGCGCAGCGACGGCAGTGTGCTGACGGAAGTGCCGGCGATCGCCTATTGGCTCGGCCGCTCGCGGCCACGCGCCGGATTATGGCCTTCGGATATCGAGACCGAAACGCGGCTGCTCGAAGCCATGAGCTACATTGCCGGTACCGTGCATGGCCACGGCTTCGCGCGCATTTTTGCGACGCCGACCTTCACCCGCAACGAGGCCGACCAGGAGTCCGTGCGCGCGCTCGGCCGCAACATCGTCGTGAAAGGCTTCGCAGTGCTCGACAAGATGCTCGGCACGCGGCCCTATCTCGGCGGCGAATTCTCCGTGGCGGATCCGATCCTGTTCTACGTCGCGTTCTGGGCCGACAAGACCGGCATTGCGCTGCCGGCCAACCTGCTCGCGCACTACCGGCGGATGCTGGCGCGGCCGGTCGTGCAGCGGGTGCTGCGCGAGGAAGGCTACAATCCGGCGACGCTGGGGCAGACGACGACGCCGTGACTACTCCGCGGCTTCCGGCAGCAGCGCGTGGTCTCCGAGATCGATGCCGCGGAAGATGGCGCAGCGGCGGAAGACCTCGATGGTCGGACCGACGCCCTTGTGGTGGCAGTATTTGGCGACCAGCTTGGCCAGCCCCTTGATGTCGCGGCCCGAGGCACCCGGGAACGTCTCCACCAGCAGCTCCACCAGGCCGGCATCGATCTTCAAGCCGAACTGCTCGCACATCACCCGCCAGATCCGGCCGCGCGCTGCGGCGTCCGGCGCCTGGAACTTGATCAACGCAATGCAGCGCGACACGATGGCTTCGTCGATGTCGTCGATGCGGTTCGTCGTGAGGAACAACAGCCCATTGAAATATTCCAGCACGCGCAGGAACACGCCGACGACGGCATTCATCGTCATGTCGTCCTCGCGCCGCTTGATGTAGACGTCGGCCTCGTCGATCAGCATGACCGCGCCCCAGCGCTGCGCCCGGGTCAGCGCATCCTTCAGCGCGCCCTCCATTGCCGCGACGTTCAGCCCGAGCTGGCCGGAATGCACGCGATAGAGCGGCCGCCCGATGATCTCGGCGTAGACCTCCGCCGTCAGCGTCTTGCCGACCCCGGGCGGGCCTGCGCACAGCACCGTAGTGCCGCCCGACTTGCCGGCGACGATGTCGTCCATCAGCAGGTCCATCTCGGCCGTGAGAATGTCGATCAGGTCGGTCTGCTCCTCCGGCAGCACCAGCTTCTGCTTGAGCTCGGGCTGATAGGCGTAAGGCACCATGTCGTCGGCGTGCACCCAGAGATAATGGTGCAGGTCGAGATGGAACATCAGCATGTAGGGATGGACGGGGATCTTGCAGAAGAGGCCCTTCGGGATCGCCGCCCTGGAGTCCGCGACCTCCTGCTCGGCATCATAGAGATTGCTCTTGGCGGCCTTGCGCAGGTACTGCCCGAGAATGTCGCCGGTGACCTCGAGCGTCAGCGCCCGCTCGGTGAGAACGCCCTCGTCGTTGACGAGGCGCGCGCTGCCGCCGCCCGACGACAGCACGATCACGTCCTTGCGCGACCAGTCCATGTCGCGATGCGAGGAGTTCGGATCATCGGCGAAGAAGCCGATGCCGCGGCCGGAGAACTGCGCGCCATAGCGGCCGCGCCAGGCGAAGTACCGCTCGGCCGTCTCATCGTAGGCGGATATCAGCTCGGGCGTCTCCTTGAGGAAGCCCTTGGCGGCGAAGATCTCGGCGACCGTCCTGCCGACGATGTCGCCGGCGGAGATGCGCAAGGTGGACGTGGTGATCGCGCCCTTGGCATTGGCCTTGAGCTCGATGAAGACGCGGCCGGCCTCGTCGTTCGACGGCGCCGTGTAGTCGAGCCGCGTCACGACATAGGGCAACGGACGGCTGGCGACGTTGGCGGTGAACATCCAGCCGCGGATGGCGCCCGAGATCAGGTAGCGCGCAATCGCCGGCAGCACCGATTCCAGCTCGTGCTCGGCGAAGCGGGCGCCGGAATCGGCAAAGGCGCGCTGCAGGGTCGCGATCTGCGCCGCACGGGCGTGCCATTCGGGACCGGCCTTCTGGTAGCTGTCGCGCAGGAAGTCGAGCTCGGCGGTCGCGAGCTGCGCCACGTCGACCTCGACCCTGTCGCCGAAGCGCAACTGCTCCTTCAGCGAGGCGAGGTGCGGAAAGGCCGCCGCCATCGCCTCGATGGTGGGACGTTCGATCTGCAGCTTCATGTTGCGCACCTCGATGCCGTCCCACTCACGACGGCACTCTCGTCGGCGGGCGCAGCGCCGCGTCCGCCTTCGCCAGCAGCAGGCGGTTCGCGGCGAGCGAGAATTCCTGCCAGGCGGCGGCGATGTCGCGCAGGATCGTCTGCACATAATCCTTCGACGGCTTGTGCTCGAACGGAAAGTTCGACAGCGCGCAGGACGTGCGGTTGAAGGCTATGGCATCGTCGAGCAGCGACTGCATGACATCGCGAAACGGCTTCTGGATCTCCGGCATCAGGGCGGAGCGGCCGCGCTCGACGGCAACGTCGCGCATGTCGAAGGTCAGTGCGTCCAGCACCTGCAGCGCCGCAGCGAACACCTGCTCGGTGGCTCCGAGAAGAGCGAGCTGGGTCAGTTGCTCGCGCTGCTGCGCGGCGAGGCCGCGATTGAGCCGCTGCCGATAGTCGTCGAACGCGGCGTCACGCTGCGCGGCGACCCAGGCGCCGAACCAGGCGAGGCTCGCGGCGTTGCCCGACAGCCCGTCGCCGGTCGCGGCGACCGCGCGCGGCGCGGCGGTCTCGCCGATGCCCCGGGCGATCGCGCGCTCGATGCGCCTGGCGGCGTTCAGCGCTCCTTCGAGATAGCCGGCCGCGTGGCTTGCGGTTTCGGCGCCACCGAGATGCAGCCGCCCGTCCCACAGCGCCCGCCGCAGCATCGGGTTGGCGATCTCGCGGTGCTCGCCGCGTGGCGTGGTGCGATCCAGTGCGCTGCAAGTGAAGCGCTCGGCCGCCCAGTCCTGGTAGTGCTGCTCGCCGCCTTCCAGCGCGGAGCCGAACAACTGCACCATCTGGCTGTCCATCAGCAACGGCAGCCCGACGCTGAAGGCCGCGCGCAGATCGGGCGAGAACGCGAGAAAGCCGCCGAGCGCAGCGCGGTCGCCGCCCGCATCGCAGGCATCGAAGATCTCGCCGATCACGGCCTGCTCGTGGCTGACGAACGCATTGCCGGATCGGCCCTGGTCGCGCCAATGCGCCTGGTCGTAGGCGATCACGACCTTGGCCTGCGCCGCCATCCAGGTCTCGGCGCCACGCATCGCCTCGAAGGTCGCGTCGTCCAGCTCGGGAAAGAAGCCGACGTGGTCGATCAGCAGCCGCGGCGGCAGCGCGAGCACGGCGCGCCTCGCCTCGATCGCGACCGATTCCGTTGCTGTGGCGAAGATCAGCCGCACATGCGTGCCGCAGTCGACGATGCGCATCAGCTCATGGCCGAGATGGATAAAGGGCTGCGGCAGATCGCGTGCCAGCGCCTCGATCAATTTCGCCATGCCGCCGGAGAGCCGGCGCGCGCCCTGGTGGACCGGCGGCCCGCCGATCTGCTCGGCCGGCTTGTCCGCCTCTCTCAGATGAAGATGCGTGCCATCATCGTGCTGGGCAAAGTCGGACAGGCCGAGCTCCGCGACCAGGCCGGCGAGCAGCGGCTGGGTGTCCGGCCAGAACCAGGTCGGGCCGAGGTCCAGCGCAAGCCCGCCCTTGCTCCTGGCCGACAGCACCCGCCCGCCCAGGCGATGTCGGGCTTCGAACAAAGCGAACGTGCTGCCGCGCTGCTGCAGGCTGCGCGCGAGTGCCATTCCGCACAATCCACCTCCGACAATGGCCGTTTCGAGCATGGCAGGACCTCGGCTGATGCGTTGCGATCGCGTCTCGACCGGGTCCTGCAAAAAGCTTGCAAGTTTTTGCAGGCGCGCGCGTGTGCGTTTCCAAACATTGCTTGATTTTCGCAACGGCTTGGCTCACCTCATCACAATGAGCGACGAGCGCGAGATCCTGGCCGCCAATGCGGCCTTCTATGCTGCCTTCACGGACGGTGATTTCGCGGCGCTCGTCGCCCTCTGGGCCGATCGCGACGGTATCTCCTGCATTCATCCCGGCTGGCCGGCGATCGTCGGCCGCGCCGCCGTGATCGGCAGCTGGCGCGATATCCTCGCCAACCCGGGCCGGCCGAACATCGTCTGTGCGGATCCGCACGCGATCGTCAGCGGCGATCATGGTCACGTGCTCTGCATCGAGCTGGTGGATGGCGCGGCGCTCGCCGCGGCCAATCACTTTGCGCGCATCGACGGCGCCTGGCGGATGATCCACCACCAATCCAGCCCGATCGCGCAGCTCGCGACACCGGAAGACGACGCCGACGGCCATCGCCTCCACTGATCGTCGCATCTGGCACGAAACTTGATGTGTCCTCCCTGACCGGCAGCAATGTCGGAGATTGTTGATTTTCGTCGCGTCGGATTCGGACCGGATGTCCGTCTCCACGCAAGGCGATCTGCGAAGGCTGCGACCAGCAGTGTGCAGATGCCGACGGGAGACACGTGATGGCACGCGTTCTGACCGCCTATCTGAAGCGCAGCGATGTGCCGACGCGCACAGCGTTGCAGCACGCCATCGACCTCACGTTCGGCCAGGCGCGGGGAGCACTGGGATGAACATCACGGCTCCGCTACAGCCGACCGCGATCCACGCCGTTCCCGCCGAGCTCTGCGACTGCGGCTTCCGCTTGCTGATGATCAGGCAGTTCAACGTCGGCGCCGTGCCGCCGGCGTTCGCCATCATCGATCAGCGCGTCATGCGGATGCCGCAACGGCTCGGACGCCACGGCGTGTCGTTTGCCGCGACGTTCCTGCCCGAGGTGATGGCGTGGCTGATCGATCACCTCGGCCGTCCCTCGCTGCATGATGAGACCGGCCGCTCCTATCGCAATCCGCGCTGGCCGGTGGTGTGCTGGCATGACCAGGAACGCTACTGGCCGAGCGGCGCAGTCACGGTCGAGTGGTTCGCCGAGGTCGCGTTCCAGGATCACGCCTCTTGGATGGCGTTCCGTACCCATTGGCATGACGACCTGATGGGACGGAATGGCGACGTTCACGCCTCCGGTGGAGAAGCAGAGCTGTGCGACGAACGCGCAGCGGGAAAGGAATTTGCCGGCGAGGCGTTACAGCGAGCATGATTTGTCAAAGTCGGGGCGACGGCTTCAACGGCCCTTGTCCAGGCAGTCCTGCCGCGTGATAGTCGAGTGGCCACAGCAGTTGCGGAGGATCTCGTGCGCTACGTCTCGTGGTTTGAAGGCTGGCTCGGCACCTTCCGTTCCGAGCGCATGTCGGAGCAGAGAACGACCGAACGAAACGCCGCCGTTCTTCCGCGGCGGTCCGCCGGGCTCTCGAGCGAGGACCTGTTCTACATCGCCATGCTGGGACCGCACGTCTGACCGGCGCTGCTGCCGAGCGCAATCAGGGGCGGCGGGCTGGACAAACGGCCGCCATGCCGCCACACAGGTGCGACATCCCATGCGCCCCGGCCCGGGCTGCGCACCGTGATTGCCGCTCCATGCCGCAGGTTTGCTCCACGGACGCATGAACGGTTCCGGAGACCGCGGCGGAGCCCACCTGCGGACTCCCGAATGACATCCCCGACAATTCCTGACCTGCCCCGCAATGCACCTGATCAACTGCGCCTGATGGCTCCGACCGAGTTGCGGCGGCGCTGGCGCGCCGGCGAGGAGGTGGCGCTGCTCGACGTCCGCGAGGAAGGCCCCTATTCGCTGTCGCACCCGTTCTTCGCGGTGTCGCTGCCGCTGTCGCAGATCGAGCTGCGCATCCTCGATCTCGTGCCGCGGCTAAACGTGCCTGTCGTCGTCTATGACGATGACGAAGGCTATGCCGCGCGCGCGGTGCCGCGCATCCGGGCGCTGGGCTACACCGACGTGTCGGTCCTCGATGGCGGACTGTCCGGCTATGCGCGCCATGGCGAGGTGTTCCGCGACGTCAACGTGCCGAGCAAAGCGTTCGGCGAATTGGTCGAGGCGATCAGGCACACGCCGTCGCTGTCGGCCGACGAAGCCAAGGGGCTGATCGAGCGCGAGTCGAATCTGGTCGTGCTCGACGCCCGCCGCTTCGAGGAATACCGCACCATGAGCATTCCGCGCGGGGTCAGTGTCCCCGGCGGCGAGCTGGCGTTCCGGGCGCGCGAGCTGGCGCCCTCGCCCGATACCACGATCATCGTCAACTGCGCCGGACGCACGCGCTCGATCATCGGCACGCAGTCGCTGATCAATGCCGGGCTGCCGAACAAGATCTACGCGCTGCGCAACGGCACAATCGGCTGGACCCTGGCCGGCCATCAGGTCGAGCGCGGCAGGACCGCGCGCATGCTGGAGCGGCCAGCGGCGAGCTACGCGACCGCGCTGGCTGATGCCAAGGCCTGGGCCGAGCGCGTCGGCGTCGGCGTGCTGGATGCCGCGACTTTCGCGCGCCATCAGGCCGAGGCCGGAACGCGCACGCTGTATTGCCTCGACGTTCGCACGCCCGAGGAATATGCCACCTCGCATCCGGCTGGCTTCGCGTCGGCGCCGGGCGGCCAGCTGGTGCAAGCGACCGACGAATGGGTCGGCGTGCGCGGCGCCCGCCTGGTGCTGTTCGATGATGACGGCGTGCGCGCGCGCATGACGGCGTCGTGGCTCAAGCAGATGGGCTGGGACGTGTCGGTCGTGGGACCGGATGTCGTTGCAGCCACCGAAACCGAAATCCGCGCCGCACGCCGGCCGCCGCTGCCGCAACTTGGCGAAGCGACCATCAGCGCCGAGCAACTCGCGGCCGATGCGGCGGCGTGGACCGTCGTCGATCTCACACGCAGTCCGAGCTACAAGGCCGGGCACATTCCCGGCGCACATTTCGTGCTGGCGTCGCGCTTTGCCAACGATCTGGCCAAGCTGCCCGGCAGTAGCGCAGTCGTGCTGACCAGCGATGACGGCGCCGAGGCGGCTTTCGCGCTGGCCGACGCACGGGCTGCGACGCCGCGCGAGGTCCGCGTGCTTTCAGGTGGCACGCGCGCATGGACGGCCGCGGGTCACGCATTGGAGACGGAGCGGCAGTCCCGGATCTCGCTTGCCGACGACGTCTACAAGCGGCCCTATGAGGGCACCGACAACGCGGCCGAAGCGATGCAGGCCTATATCGACTGGGAGCTGCAGCTCGTCGCCCAGCTCGCCAACGATAGCGTGTCGAATTTCCACGTGGTGTAGGTCTGATGAATGCGTAGGGTGGGCAAAGCCGCATTCGCAGCGCGAATGCGGCATGCCCACCGTGTCGCTACGCGGATAGAGAAAGGCGGTGGGCACGCGCCGCCTTGCGGCGGCGCTTTGCCCACCCTACCGCGCAGCGTCGCCGGACGCTGCGCGCCGAACTCAGCGGCGCTGGTTGTAGACGTCGATGCAGACGGCGCCGAGCAGCACCAGGCCCTTGATGACCTGCTGATAGTCGATGCCGATGCCGAGGATGGACATGCCGTTGTTCATCACGCCCATGATCATGGCGCCGATGACAGCGCCGCCGACCCGCCCCACGCCGCCATAGGCCGAGGCGCCACCGATGAAGCACGCCGCGATGACGTCGAGCTCAAAGCCGAGACCGGCCTTCGGCGTCGCCGTGTTGAGACGCGCGGCAAAGATCAGGCCGGCCAGTGCCGCCAGCACACCCATGTTGACGAAGGTCATGAACACCAGCCGCTCGGTCTTGATGCCGGACAGCTTGGCGGCCTTGGCGTTGCCGCCGACCGCATAGATCTGCCGGCCGACCACGGTGCGGCGGGTCATGAAGCCGTAGAGCGCGATCAGCGCGGTCATGATGACCAGCACGTTGGGCAGGCCGCGATGCGAGGCGATCAGGTAGGTGAAATACATCAGGGCGCCGGCCAGCACGACGTTCTTGGCAGCGAAGAATCCGAACGGCTCGACCTCGATGCCGTGCTCCACCTCGCGCGCGCGGCCCTTGACGCTGGCATAGACCAGGATGAGCGTCAGCACCGCCCCGATCGCGAGCGAGGTGGGATAAAGGTGCGCCGCGCTCGGCATGAACTCAGGGATGAAGCCGGACGACAGCTTCTGGAACGTGCCCGGGAACGGCCCGACCGACTGCCCCTGCAGCAGAGCCAGCGCCAGCCCCTTGAACACCAGCATGCCCGCCAGGGTCACGATGAAGGAGGGAATGCCGAAATAGGCCACCCAATAGCCCTGCGCGGCGCCGATCGCGGCGCCGACGATCAGGCAGGCGATGATCGCGAGCGGGAAGTCGACGTGATAGCGCACCATCAGCACGGCGGCGACCGCGCCGACGAAGCCCGCGACCGAGCCGACCGACAGGTCGATGTGCCCGGTGACGATCACCAGCAGCATGCCCAGCGCCATGATGACGATGTAGCTGTTCTGCAGCACCAGGTTGGTGAGGTTGAGCGGCTGCAGCAGGGTGCCGTCCGTCATGAACTGGAAGAACAGCATGATCACGAACAGCGACAGCAGCATGCCGTAGCTGCGCAGATTATTCTTCAGGAAGCCGCTGTGCGACTTCTCCTCCGGGAGCGAAACCGTCTTGTCGGTCATTGCTGGCGTCCTCCCGGCCGCTTACGCGGCCGTCTCCTGGTTCTTGATGGTTTCGTTGCGCATGATGGCGCGCATGATCTTTTCCTGCGTCGCCTCCGGCCCGGCGAACTCGCCGACGAAGGCGCCGTCATTCATCACGCAGATGCGGTCGCAGATCCCGAGCAGCTCCGGCATCTCCGAGGAGATCACCACCACACCTCGGCCGGCATCGGCGAGCTCCTGGATGATACAGTAAATCTCGTACTTTGCGCCAACGTCGATGCCGCGCGTCGGCTCGTCCAGGATCAAGACCTTGGGATCGGTCATCAGCCATTTCGACAGCACGACCTTCTGCTGGTTGCCGCCGGAGAGCTGGCCGGCCTCCTGGTAGACGTCCGAGCAGCGGATCCGCATCCGGCCGCGGTAACCGGACGCTGCCTTGAGCTCGGCGATGTCGTCGATCACGCCCTTCGGCGCGACCTGGGAGAGAGACGCCAGGGTGATGTTCTTGCGGACGTCGTCGGCCAGGATCAGGCCGAGCTGCTTGCGGTCCTCGGTGACATAGGCGAGGCCGGCATCGATCGCCGCCGGCACGCTGTTGAGAGTGACGTCGTGGCCTTCGAGGCGGGCGCGGCCGGTGATGTTGATGCCCCAGGAGCGGCCGAACAGGCTCATGGCGAATTCGGTGCGCCCCGCCCCCATCAGGCCGGCGATGCCGACGATCTCGCCGCGGCGGACCTGGAAGTCGACGTTCTTGATCACCTGGCGATCGGTATGCTGCGGGTGGTAGACCGACCAGTTCTCGACCGTGAACACGGGCTCGCCGATCTTGGGTTGCCGCTCCGGGAAGCGGTGCGCCATGTCGCGATTGACCATGCTCTTGATGATGCGGTCCTCCAGGACCGGCTCGGCGCGGCAGTCGATGCTGTCGACGCTGCGCCCGTCGCGCAGCACCGTGATGCGGTCGGCGACGCGGGCGACCTCGTTGAGCTTGTGCGTGATCAGGATCGAGGAGATGCCCTGCTCGCGGAAGGCGACGAGGCGGTCGAGCAGCGCCTGGCTGTCGGCCTCGTTCAGGCTCGCCGTCGGCTCGTCCAGGATCAAGAGCTTGACGCGCTTGGACAGCGCCTTGGCGATCTCCACGAGCTGCTGCTTGCCGACACCGAGATCAGTGATCAGTGTATCCGGCGATTCCTTCAGGCCGACCTGGGCCAGCAATTGCTGGGTGCGCCGGTAGACCTCGTCGCGATCGATGACGCCAAAGCGCTGCGGCGCATGCGACAGGAAGATGTTCTCGGCGATCGACATCAGCGGGATCAGCGCGAGCTCCTGGTGGATGATGATGATGCCGAGCGCCTCGGAATCGTTGATGTCGCGGAAGCGCCGCTCCTCGCCCTCGAAGATGATCTGGCCCTCGTAACGGCCATAGGGATAGACGCCGCTGAGCACCTTCATCAAGGTCGACTTGCCGGCGCCGTTCTCGCCGACCAAAGCGTGGATCTCACCCGCCTCGACCGTGAAGCTGACGTCGCGGAGCGCCTGCACGCCCACGAAGCTCTTGCTGACGCCGCGCATTTCGAGGATTGCCGTCATCGCTCTGTATCCCGCAACTTGAGCCGTCTTGGAGTGGCCGGCGAGCGCATGACCGCGCTCGCCGGCCACCGGTGATCACTCGACCTGCGACTTCTTGTAGTAGCCGCCCTCGATCAGGACCTTCTCCCAATTGCTCTTGTCGACCACGACCGGCTTGAGCAGATAAGCGGGAACGACCTTGACGCCGTTGTTGTAGGTCTTGGTGTCGTTGACCTGCACCTGCTTGCCGTTGAGCACGGCATCGACCATATCGGCGGTCACCTTGGCGAGGTCGCGGGTGTCCTTGAAGATCGTCGAGTACTGGTCGCCGCGCAGGATCGCCTTGACCGACGGCACCTCGGCGTCCTGGCCTGAGATGACCGGCATCGGCTGGTTGCCGCTGCCATAGCCGACGCCCTTCAGCGACGAGATGATGCCGATCGAGAGGCCGTCATAGGGCGACAGCACCGCGTCGACACGCTTGTTGCCGTAATAGGCACTGAGCAGGTTGTCCATGCGGGCCTGGGCGGTGGCGCCGTCCCAGCGCAGGGTCGCGACCTTGTCCATGCCCATCTGGCCGGACGCAACCTTGAGCTTGCCGGAGTCGATGTACGGCTGCAGCACCGACATCGAGCCGTTGTAGAAGAAGTAGGCGTTGTTGTCGTCCGGCGAGCCGCCGAACAGCTCGATGTTGAACGGGCCCTTGCCGTCCTTCAGGCCGAGCTTGTCGACGATCGACTGCGCCTGCAGCACGCCGACCTGGAAATTGTCGAAGGTCGCGTAGTAGTCGACATTCGGCGTGTCGCGGATCAGGCGGTCATAGGCGATGACGGTGACGCCCTTCTCCTTGGCCTGCTTCAGCGCGTCGGACAGCGTGGTGCCGTCGATCGCGGCGATGACCAGCACCTTGGCGCCCTTGGTGACCATGTTCTCGACCTGCGAGAGCTGGTTCGGGATGTCGTCCTCGGCATATTGCAGGTCGGTGTTGTAGCCACGCTCCTTCAGCACCTTCACGATGTTGTTGCCGTCGTCGATCCAGCGCGCCGAGGACTTGGTCGGCATCGCGATGCCGACGGTTGCCTTGCCCTGCGCCATTGCGGCGCTGGACAGCGCCACGGCGCCGAGGCCGGCCAGCGCGGCGGCCATGATGGTCTTGAAATTCAGCATGCTTCACTCCCTCTAAGATTTTCAGATTTGAACTAGGAATACGCGATTGCGTATCTTGATACCAGATAGCTGTTAGGCTGAACGACGCTCGACTCGATTGTTCCTCCTCTCAGATCGAAAGCTTCACGTCAGGCTCGGCGCGACCGTGAGCGCCGACCTCAAGCAGGAAAGTCTGGCCGTGGCCGGGGTCGGCCGCCTTGGCCGCCGCGTCCATGTCCTGCCAGGCCGACGTGACCAGCAGGCGCGACAGACCGGGACCGACGAAGGCCGGGCAGCTCGCCTGGCTGGCCGGAACCGCGATGCAGCGCAGATGCTCGCCCTGCGGGCTGTAGACATCGACACAACCGCCGCCCCAGCGCGCGTTCCAGATCCGCCCCTCGGCGTCGACGACGGCACCGTCGAGCCCGCCGACGCCGGCATGGCGCAGCAGCACCTCCGGCTCGCCGCGCGGCAGGCCGGTCGTCGGGTCGAGCGCGACGCGGTAGAGCACGTTCTCGTCCGTATCGGCGAAATAGCCGATCGCGCCATCCGGCGAGAAGCAGATTGCGTTGGGAATGGTGACGTTGGGGAACAGGCGGATGATCTCACCGCGATGCAGCGCATAGATCGAGCCCAGGCCGCACTCGGCGTTGCGCCCCATGGTGCCGATCCAGAACGTCCCGGAGGGATGGACCCGCGAGTCGTTCGACCGCGTCGCAGGATTGTCGGCCTCGAGCGGCAGGAACAGCGACAGCGCGCCGTCGGCGACGGAGCGGACATAGAGTCCGTCCTCGGCGACGATCAACTGCCTCACGGCATCGATGCGGCCGAGCGCGCTCGCCATCCTGCCGAGCCCGTGGCGTCGGACGTCGCCGCTACCGATATTGGCCTCGAACAGCAGGCCTTCGCGGATGTCGAACCACCAGGCGGTGTCGGTGTGAGGATCGTAGGTCGGCCCCTCGCCGAGATGGCAGCGCTCGTCGCAAAGGATCGTGGTCGGCACCTGCTCCATCATGCGGACGCTCCCGCGATCGAGAAGCGATACACCGTCTCGTGCTTGTAGACGTCGTCGGGCGCGAGACGCGCGCTCGGAAAATCCGGACGGTTCGGACTGTCCGGCCAGACCTGCGGCTCCAGGCAGAGCGCGTCGGATTGGCGATAGACGCGGCCCTTGCCGCTCACGGTCGCGTCAATATAGTTGCCGGAATAGACCTGCAGGCCCGGCTGATCGGTGAGCAACTCCATGATCCGTCCCGACCGCCGCGACTCGATCCGTGCCGCGAAGCGCACGCCGTCGCCGGCGCGCAGACAGAAATTGTGGTCATAGCCGCGGCCGCATCTGATCTGCGCATCGTCGGCACGAATGCGCGCGCCGATCGCATGCGCGTCGCGGAAATCGAACGGCGTACCAACAACGCTGTGCGGCGGCCCCTCCAGCGGGATCGCCGTTTCGTCGATCGCCAGGTAGTGGTCCGCAGCGAGCGTCAGACGGTGATCGAGAATATCGGTGCCGGCGGCCAGGCCGTCGAGATTGAAGAAGCTGTGATTGGTCAGGTTGACCACCGTCGTCCGGGTGGTCCGGGCGCTGAAGCTGACAGCCAGCTCCATCGGCCCGGTCAACTGATAGGTGACACGGACGTCGAGCCGCCCCGGATAGTTGGCCTCGCCGTCGGGGCTGACATAGAGCATCGTGACCGACGGCCGGGCACCGTCCTCGGTGGCGACGATCTGCCAGAGCTTGCGGTCGAAGCCGTCGGGGCCGCCATGCAAGGCATGCGCGCCATTATTCGCTTCCAGACGGATGTCCTGACCATCGAGCACGAAACGTGCCTTGGCGATGCGGTTGGCGTAGCGTCCGACCGTCGCGCCGAAAAATTTCCGGAGCAGCAGGTAGCTCAGCAGGTCGTCGTGACCGAGCACCACGTCATCAACGCGGCCTTGCGCATCCGGTACCAGCAGCGCCTGCAGCGCCGCGCCGTAGGTGATGATCCGCGCCTCGAAGCCGTCGGCGCCGCGCAAGGTGACGCGTTCGACCTCGCGGCCGTCCGGCAGGCTGCCAAACACATCCCTGGTGATATCAGCCTCTGCCATCGCTCTAGTCCTCGAACGGCTCGACGAAGTGGCGGCGGCCGAGCAGGAACGCGTCGGCCACCAGCCGCAGCGGCGCGAGATCGACGTCACCAGCACCGGTCTTCGTCAGCTCGACGAAGCGGCGATAGAGGCCGGGATATTCGCGCTCCTTCTCGTCGATCATCACTTGGTCATCCGCGGTCATCCGCGCGCCGCCGAGCGACAGCTTGAGTTGCCCGGCGTCGGTCTCGATCCGGATGTCCCAGCTCTGCGGCCCGGTCTGGCGGAAGTCGAACTCGGCCGCGATCGGCAGCTCGCTGGCTGTCGACAACGACAGGTTGGCCGCGATCGGCGCCTGACGGTTGGACGGAAACGACAGCTCGGCCTCGGTCAGGAACACCGGCTCGGGCAGGATGCGGGTCAGGATCGACAGCGCGTTGATGCCGGGATCGAACACGCCGAGACCGCCCGGCTCCCAGATCCAGGCCTGGCCGGGATGCCAGACGCGCACGTCCTCCTTCCAGTCGATCCGCACGCTGCGGATCCGACGCTGTGACAGCCATTCCCGCGCCGGCTCGACGGCCGGCGCGTAGCGCGAATGCCAGGTCGCGAACAGCGTGCGCCCCTTTGCGGCGGCGAGTGCAATCAGCGGATCGAGCTCGCTGACGGCAGCACCGGGCGGCTTTTCCAGCATCACATGCTTGCCGGCCTCGAGCGCCGCCAGCGCCTGCGCACGGCGCACCTGCGGCGGCGTGCACAACGCAACCGCGTCGATCTCGGGACCATCGCGCAGCAGTTCCTCGATGGTGCCGAAATGCGGCAGGCCGGGCAGCGAGGCGTTACGGCTTGCGACGGCCGTCAAGGTCACGCCCTCGGTGGCGGCGATGGCCGGCACGTGCTGATCCCTGGCGATCTTGCCGAAGCCGACGATGGCGACACGAAGCTCGCTCATCTCTAGCGTCCCCAGCGCAGCACGACCGGGTCGAGCCGGCGCGCGATCTCGATCAGACCCTTCTGTGTCGCCGGATGGATCGGCGGCTGCGGCGCGCGCAGCGTGTCGTGCTTGATCACGCCGCCAGCCTTCATCAGGATCTTGCAGGTCGCAAGGCCGCACTGCCGGTTCTCGTAGTTGATCAGCGGCAGCCAGCGCTCATAGGCCGCGGCCGTGGCCTCGCGGTCGCCCGCGAAATACGGATCGATGATCTTGCGGATGCCGTCGGGATAGCCGCCGCCGGTCATCGCGCCGGTGGCGCCGGCATCGAGGTCGGCCATCAGGGTGATCGCCTCCTCGCCGTCCCACGGGCCTTCGATATCAGCGCCGCCGGCCTCGATCAGCGCGCGCAGCTTGTCGGCGGCGCGCGGCACTTCGATCTTGAAGTAGGCGAGGTTCTCGATCTCCTTGGCCATGCGCGCCAAGAACGGCACCGACAGCGGCGTGCCGGCGACCGGAGCGTCCTGCACCATGATCGGGATCGAGATCGCGTCGGAGACGCCGCGATAGAACTCGTAGATCGAGGCGTCCGGCACGCGGAAGGTCGCGCCGTGATAGGGCGGCATCACCATGACCATGGCGGCGCCCCTCTCCTGCGCCCGGCGCGAGCGCTCGGCGCAGACAAAGGTCGAGAAATGCGTCGTCGTGACGATGATCGGCACGCGGCCGGCGACATGCTCCAGCACGGTCGTCATCACCAGATCGCGCTCGTCGTCGGTCAGCACGAACTGCTCGGAGAAGTTGGCGAGGATGCAGATGCCGTGCGAGCCGGCATCGATCATGAAGTCGATCGCGCGCTTCTGGCCCTCGAGGTCGAGACGGCCGTCGGCGTCGAACACGGTCGGCGCCACCGGGAAGACGCCCTTATAGAGCTTTTTGGCGGAAGCGGTCATGGGCACCTCTTTAGTGATTGTCGCGCGGCACGGGCGAGCCGGTGCGGCCGACCAGGAAGTCGAAATCGACGCCGCGATCGGCCTGCAGCACGTGATCGATGTAGAGCTTCTGATAGCCGCGGGCCGCATGCGGCTTCGGCGGCGTCCAGGCGGCGCGGCGCGCGGCGAGCTCCTCGTCGCTGACATGCAGATGCAGCCGGCGGCCAGCGACGTCCAGCGTGATCATGTCGCCATTCTTGACCAGCGCCAGCGGCCCGCCGACGGTGGCTTCCGGGGCGACATGCAGCACCACGGTGCCGTACGCCGTGCCGGACATGCGTGCGTCCGAGATTCGGATCATGTCGCGCACGCCCTGGCGCAGCACTTTCGCGGGCAGCGGCATGTTGCCGACCTCGGCCATGCCCGGATAGCCCTTCGGCCCGCAATTCTTCAGCACCATGATGCAGGACGCATCGATGTCGAGATTGTCGTCGTCGACGGCGTCGTGCATCTCCTCGACGCTCTCGAACACGACCGCCCGTCCGGTGTGGTTCATCAGCTCCGGCGAGGCCGCCGACGGCTTGATGACGGCGCCGTTGGGCGCGAGGTTGCCGGTGAGGATCGCGATGCCGGCTTCGGTCTTGAACGGGGTCTCGAACGGCGTGATGACCTCGGCATTGTAGTTCGGCGCCTCGGCGACATTGTCCCACAGCGTCCTGCCGTTGACGGTGCGGGCGTCCTTGTGCAGCAGGCCGCGCTCGCCGAGCGCGCGCAGAACCGCCGGCAGACCGCCGGCGTAGTAGAAGTCCTCCATCAGGAAACGGCCCGACGGCATCAGGTCGACCAGGCAGTGCACGTCGCGACACAGACGGTCGA
Source organism: Bradyrhizobium sp. HKCCYLRH2015 (assembly GCF_051168215.1). Classification (NCBI taxonomy): domain Bacteria; kingdom Pseudomonadati; phylum Pseudomonadota; class Alphaproteobacteria; order Hyphomicrobiales; family Nitrobacteraceae; genus Bradyrhizobium; species Bradyrhizobium sp. HKCCYLRH2015. Next base: position 302,491 of record NZ_JBNPUO010000006.1, read on the forward strand.
AGTCGTCGAGCGTGAGCTCAACGCCGACACGTCCGGCGATCGCAAGCAGATGCACCACAGCGTTGGTCGAGCCGCCGATCGCCGCGAGCGTGCGGATCGCATTCTCGAACGCCTGACGGGTCAGAATGTCCGATGGCTTGAGGTCTTCGCCGACCATCTCGACGATCCGCCGTCCCGCCATGCGCGCGAGCAGGTTGCGGCGCGCATCGGCGGCGGGAATCGCCGCATTCTCCGGCAGGCCGATGCCGAGTGCCTCGACCATCGAGGCCATCGTCGAGGCCGTGCCCATGGTCATGCAGCTGCCGGCGGAGCGGTTCATGCCGGCCTCGGCCTCGTGGAATTCCTTCAAGGTGATCTCGCCGGCACGCAGCTGCTCGCTCATCGAGATGATGTTGGTGCCGGAGCCGATGATCTGGCCACGATACACGCCGCGCAGTTGCGGGCCGCCTGAAACACCGATCGCAGGCAGGTCGGCGGAGGCCGCGCCCATCAAGAGCGCCGGCGTGGTCTTGTCGCAGCCCATCAAGAGCACGACACCGTCGAGCGGATGCGCACGGATCGCCTCCTCCACATCCATCGAGGCGAGATTGCGGAACAGCATCGCAGTGGGACGCATCGTCACCTCGCCGAGCGAGGAGACCGGAAACTCCAGCGGATAGCCGCCGGCATCGAGCACGCCCTGGCGGACATGCTCGGCGATGACGCGGAAATGCGCATTGCAGGGCGTCAGCTCCGACCAGGTGTTGCAGATGCCGATGACCGGACGGCCCTCGAAGCGATCCTGCGGCGTGCCGCTGTTCTTCAAGAACGAGCGATAATAGAAGCCCATCTTGTCCTGGCGGCCGAACCACGCCTGGCTCCGCAGCTGCTTGTCTGACTTGTCGTTGCTCATTCCTGGTCCGTTCGTGCAGCCGATTGCGCATGACGCCGCCGGCCGTTGTAGATGACTTCGATCATGGCCTCCGAGGCGCCCTCGGGATTGCCATCTGCGATCGCATCGATGATGCGCTGGTGCCAGACCAGCACGGTGTCCCGGTCGGCGGTTTCGATCGGCGCGCTCAGGACGAACGACGCGCGCAATGCCGCCTCGATGACCGCGCCGATCGATCGCATGAAGGGATTGCCCGAGGCATTGGCGATCGCGATGTGCAGAGCGAGGTCGGCTTCGGCAAAGGCGATCGAGGTCGACGGCTCGCGCTCCATCTGCGCCATCGCCTGGTTCATCGCGGCGAGATCGTCGTCGCTGCGGCGCTCTGCCGCGAGCGCCGCGGCGCGCGGCTCGATCGCCAACCGGATCTCGGCGAGGTCGGCAAGAAAGCGCTTGTCGATCCCCGCGTCGAGGTGCCAGGCGAGCACGTCGGGATCGAACATGTTCCAGTCCGAGCGTCCGCGCACCACGGTGCCGACGCGGGCCTTGGTCGACAGCAGACCTTTTGCAACGAGGGTCTTCACGCTCTCGCGCAGCACCGGCCGTGAGACGCCGAAAGTCGCGGTCAGCTCGGCGTCACCCGGCAACCGCGCGCCCTCGGCCAGACGGCCCGAGATGATGTCGATGCCGATGCTGCGGGCGACCTCGGCATGGTTGGAATGCGCGCGCCGGGTCGGAATCGAGACGATGTGCGACGTCGTCATGTCGGCGCCCCCACCGGCTTGGCCGCGGCGGGCTTGACGGATGAGCGGCGCGCGAGCGCCATCAGACCTTGCTGCAGCGCAATGAAAACGAACAACAGAACCCCCGTGGCGATCTTGGTCCACCAGCTCGACAGCGTGCCGTCGAAATTGATGTAGGTCTGGATCATGCCCTGTATCAGGACGCCAAGGAAGGTGCCGATGACCGAGCCCTGTCCGCCGGTCAACAAGGTTCCGCCGATCACCACGGCAGCGATGGTATCGAGTTCGACACCGACGGCCGAAAGCGAATAGCCGGCCGCGGTGTAGAACGAGAAGACGATGCCGGCGAGGCCCGCAAGCACGCTCGACAGCATATAGATGCGGATGGTCATCGGCCCGACCGGAATGCCCATCAGAGCTGTCGCCACACGGCTGCCACCGAGCGCGTAGACGTTGACGCCGAACCGGGTCAAATGCAGCAGCAACGCGCAGAGCACCAGGATCACCAGCATCGCAATCGCGATCGCGGTGAGCCGTCCGCCGCCTGGCAGGCGGATCGCGAAGTCGGAGACGGCACTGTAGATCGGGGCGGTGATCGGAATCGATTCGGTCGACAGCAGGAAGCTGACGCCGCGCGCCAGGAACATGCCGGCGAGGGTCACGATGAAGGGCGGCAGCTCGAACACGTGGATCACCGCGCCCATCGCGGCACCGAACAGCGCGCACAGCACCAGCACCAATGCGAAGGCGGCGAAGGGCGGGATGCCCCAGCGCTCGACCGCGAGCGCCACGAATACCGTGGTGAAGCCGATCACCGAGCCGACCGAGAGATCGATGCCGCCGGAGATGATGACGAAGGTCATGCCCGCGGCGACGATGCCGAGGAAGGCGTTGTCGGTGAGCAGATTGGCGACGACGCGGGTCGAGGCGATGTTCGGGAATTGCAGCGCACACAATGCGAAGCCGGCGACCAGCACAAACGCCGTGATCGCAACCGAGGTCGATGCTCTCATGGCTTGATCCTCCGCCAGCGCGCGGTGAAGCGCGAGAGATCGCCGAGCCGCGGCGACTGCGCCAGCAGGACGGCGAGAACGACCACGGCCTTGACCAGCAGATTGAGCTCCGGCGGATAGCCCGACAACAGAATGCCGGTGTTCATCGCCTGGATGATCAGCGCGCCGGCCACCGCCAGCACCAGGCTGAAGCGGCCGCCGAACAGCGAGGTGCCGCCGATCACGACCGCGAGGATCGCATCGAGCTCGAGCCACAGGCCGGCATTGTTGGCATCCGCCCCCATGATGTCGGCTGCAGCGATGACACCGGCAAGCGCGGCGCAGATGCCGCACCAGACATAGACCGACAGGATCATGGCGCGGGTGCCGACGCCCGAAAGCTCGCTGGCGCGCGCGTTGCCGCCGGTCGCCTCGATCAAGAGCCCGAGCGCGGTGCCGCGCACGACCGCCCCCGTCAGCAGCAGCATGCCGATCGCGATCACGACCGGGGTCGGCAGGCCCAACACGGCGCCGTTGCCCATCCACACCAGATCGGGCGAGGTGAAGGTGACGATGCGCCCTTCGGTGATCAACTGCGCGATGCCGCGGCCCGCCACCATCAGGATCAACGTGGCGACGATCGGCTGGATGCGCAGGACAGCGACGAGAACGCCGTTCCACAGCCCGCACACCAAACCGACAGCGAGCGCGGAGCCGATGACCACCGGCAGCGAATGCGTATCGGCGAGGCTCGCCGCGGTGGCGCCCGCGATCGCCATCACGGCACCGACCGAAAGGTCGATGCCGCCGGTGGCGATGACGAGCACCATGCCGAGCGACAGCAGCGCCACCGGCGTGCCGCGGTTGAGCACGTCGATGACGCTGCCGAACAGCCGGCCGTCCTGCAGATGGAGGTTGAAGAACTGCGGCGAGACTGCGCGATCGATGATCAGGATCACGATCAGCGCGAATGCCTGCGCAAGACCGCGGCGCGGAATGCGGAGCGTCATGATGCGGCCTCATGCACGGGCTCGCCATCCGCGGCGATCGCCGCGAGGATGCTGGAGACTTCGACCGCCTCGCCCTTCAGCTCCTCGACATGGGCGCGGTCGCGCAGCACGACGACGCGGTTGGAATAGGTCACGATCTCGTCGAGCTCCGAGGAGATCACGAGCAGCGCCAGCCCCTGCTCGCACAACTCACGCACCAGACGGATGATCTCGGCATGGGCGCCGACGTCGATGCCGCGCGTCGGCTCGTCGAGGACGAGGAGCTTCGGCGACGTCGCGAGCCAGCGCGCCAGTAGCGCCTTCTGCTGGTTGCCGCCCGACAGCAGCCCAATGGGACGTTCCGGATCCGGCGGCCGGATGTCGAGCATGCGGATGTAACGCATCGCGATCTCGTCCTGCTCGCGCCGCGACAGCGGCCGATGCAGCCCGCGCCGCGCCTGCAGCGCCAGCACGATGTTCTCGCGCACGGTGAGATCGGCGACGATGCCCTCGGTCTTGCGCTCCTCGGGGCAGTAGCCGAAGCCGAGCCCGGCGGCATTGCGCGGCGAATTCAGCCGGACGGTCTCGCCGTTGACGGTGGCCTCGCCGGTGTCGGCGCGTTCGGCCCCGAACACCAGCCGCGCCGTCTCGGTGCGGCCGGAGCCGAGCAGGCCCGCGAGCCCGACGACCTCGCCGCGGCGCAGCTCGAGATCGAACGGCGCAAGGTAGCCCTGCTTGCCATAGCCCTTGAAACTGATGCAGACCTCGCGCGCCGTGTCCGGCTGGCTCGCCGCGCGTTCATGCGTGGTCTCGGCCAGCTCGCGCCCCAGCATCATTCTGATAAGGTCGAGCCGCGGCAGGTCGGCGACGTCGCGCGAACCGATCAGCCGGCCGTTGCGCAGCACGGTGACGCGATCGCAGATCTCGTAGACCTGATCGAGGAAGTGGCTGACGAACACGATGCCGATGCCATCAGCCGCGAGCTTTCGCATTACCTTGAACAGGATCTCGACCTCGTGGCGGTCGAGGCTCGCCGTGGGCTCGTCGAGAATGAGGACGCGCGCCGACAGATCGACCGCGCGCGCGATCGCCGTGATATGCTGGACCGCGACCGAGTAGCTCGAAAGCGGCGCACCGACGTCGATGTCCAGCCCATAATCCAGCAGCAGCGCGTGCGCGCGCCGCCGCATCTCGGCCTCGCGCACGACGCCGAACCGCGTCGGCTGCCGGCCGAGATAGAGATTTTGCGCCACCGAGAGGTTCGGCAGCAGATTGACTTCCTGATAGACGGTGGCGATGCCGGCATCGACAGCGTCCTTGGCCGAGCGCGGCGCGATCTCGCGGTCGGCCAGCCGCACGGTGCCGGCGTCCCGCGCGAAAACGCCGGTGACCACCTTGATCAGGGTCGACTTGCCGGCGCCGTTCTCGCCGAGCAGCGCATGGATCTCGCCCTCACCCAGAGTGAAGTCGACGTCATCAAGCGCCTTCAGCGCCCCGAAGCTCTTGGTCAGGCCGCGGATCTCCAGCAGGGCTGGACGCGTCGCCGGCGGAGCTGAAGGATCAGACATGACGAACTACTTGGCGCGACGATTGGACATCAGCCAGGAAGCTGACGCCCGCCGAATGAGCGGACGCCAGCACCTGATTTCGTCGTCCCGGCGAACGCCGGGACCCATACCGCGGAATAGTCGATTGAGGCACTGGGCCAATACCGCAGACCTCACAAAGATCGGTGGCTATGGGTCCTGGCGTTCGCCAGGACGACGGCAACAACATAGGCTTCAGCTCAGTAGCCCAAGCCCTTCTTGCTGTCGTAGACCTTCTGCGGATCGTCAGTCGCGGTGTAGAGCTTCGATTCCGTCTGGATCCACTTCGGCGGAACGGTGCCCTTCTCCTTGAAGGCCACGATCGCGTCGAACGCCGGCCCCGCCATGTTCGGCGTCAGCTCGACGGTGGCGTTGGCCTCGCCGGCGGCGATTGCCTTGAAGATGTCCGGCACGGCGTCGATCGAGACGGTCAGGATGTCCTTGCCCGGCTTCAGGCCGGCCTCCTTCATTGCCTGGATCGCGCCGACCATCATGTCGTCGTTGTGGGCGTAGACCGCGCAGATCGACTTGCCGCCGTTCTCGGCCTTGATGAAGCTTTCCATCACCTCCTTGCCCTTGGCACGGGTGAAGTCGCCGGTCTGGCTGCGCACGACCTTCAGGTTGGCGTTCTTGGCGACGACGGCGTCAAAGCCCTTCTTGCGGTTGGTGGCGACGCTGGCGCCGACCGTGCCCTGCAGCTCGACGACGTTGCAGGCCTTGCCGCCGACCGTCTTGGCGAGCCACTCGCCGGCGACCTCGCCCTCATGCACGCTGTCCGAGGTGACGGCGGTCAGATAGAGGTCCTTGCCGGAGGGATCGATGTCGCGGTCGAGCAGCACGACCGGGATCTTGGCTTCCTTGGCTTCCTTCAGCACGGCATCCCAGCCGGAGGCCACGACCGGTGCGAGGAAGATCGCGTCCACGCCCTGGGCGATGAAGGAGCGGATCGCCTTGATCTGGTTCTCCTGCTTCTGCTGGGCGTCGGCGATCTTCAGGTTGATCTTGCGCTTGGCGGCTTCCGACTTCGAGACCGAGGTCTCGGCGGCGCGCCAGCCGGACTCCGATCCGATCTGCGAGAAGCCGACGGTCAGCTCCGCGGCGCCAGCGGACGTGGCAAGCAACAAGGCGGCCGTGGCCGAGGCCGCAAAGAGGGCTTTCAGGGTCATCAGACGTTCTCTCCCACAAAGGTACTGTTTTTTGATGCGCCGCCGCGACAGCGGTGTTGACGCACCTATTCACCCGCCTCGACGGCCGGTGACGTCCGTTATTTCACGGAACCCAGGGGATGACTAGTCATATTATTTGACTGTAATACTTTTTGAGAATGACAGGCGCCGGCGCAGCCCCACTGCCGCCGAAGATAAGCGTCGGACACAAACAAAATTTTAAGTTGTGGATAGGCTGGATCAGCGCAGCTTCGTCGCTTCGCGGGCGCGCTGCTCGATCGCGGCCCACGCACCGGCCTTGATGTCGGCCGCGGGTGCGACCCACGAGCCGCCGATCGCAACGACCTTCTTGTGCGCCAGCCATTGCGCGGCGTTGCCGGCATTGATGCCGCCGGTCGGACAGAAGCGCACGTTCGGGAAGGGACCCGCTAGCGCGTCGAGCGCCGCGAGCCCGCCGGCCGGCACCGCGGGAAAGAACTTCACCAGCTCATAGCCCCGCGTCACGCAGGCGATGAGATCAGAGGCGGTCTGAATGCCCGGCGCGAACGGCATCTCGCCGGCATTCGCGGCGTCGAGCAGGCCGAGCGAGAGGCCCGGACTGATCGCGAAGGCGGCGCCGAGCCTGGCGGCGCGCTCGTAGTCCGCCGGCGTCAGCACCGTGCCGATGCCGACGACGGCGTCCGGCACCTCATCGATGATCGCGCGCGCGGCATCGAGCCCCGCCTGCGTCCGCAAAGTGATTTCGATGACGCGGAGGCCGCCGGCGACGAGCGCACGCGCAAGCGGCACGGCATGCGCCGCGTCCTCGATCGTGATCACCGGGATCACCGGCGCCAGCGCGAAGACCGCATCGAGCTTCGCGCGCTTGTCCAAATTGTTCATCACGCCTCGCTCATCGTCAGAATGTCCCGCGGCATCGCGGTGGCCGGGATCACCGCCCCCGGCGCCATGATCACGGCACCGGCGAGCCGGTGGCCGGCCAAAGCCGCCTTGCGGGGCGGCGCGCCCTTGATGCGCGCGGCGAGATACCCCGCATTGAAGGAATCGCCGGCCGCCGTGGTGTCGATTGGCTTGAGCACCGCAGGTGGCGCGATGTCGACCAGCACGCCATCGGCATGGATCAGGCAGCCGCGCGCACCGCGCTTGACCACGACCTCGTTGACCCCGGCGTCCTTGAAGCGGCGCAGGCTGACGGAGGCGTCGGCATCGCCGAACAGCATCTGCTCGTCCTCCAAGGTCGGCAGCGCAACGTCGACCAGCGGCAGGATCGCACGGAACGCGCGCTGGGCGACCTCGCGGCTGGCCCAGCCGCGCGGCCGGTAGTTGCCGTCGAACACGACCCGCGCGCCGCGCTTGCGCGCCACCGTCAGGAGCTCGCGCAGCTTGGCCTTGCCGGTCTCGCCATAGAGCGAGAGGCTGATGCCGGAGAGATAGATCCAGTCGAAGCGCGAGAGCCTGTCGAGCATATCGCGATCGGCGCGATCGAACAGCTCGCGCGCCGGCGCGCGGTCGCGCCAATACAGGAAGCTGCGCTCGCCCTTGGCATCGCGCTCGATCATGTACAGACCGGGCACGCGGCCCTCGACCTGCAGCACCTCCGAGGTGTCGATGCCTTCGGCCTGCCACGCCGCCAGCATCATGGCACTCAGGGGATCATCGCCGAGCGCCGTGACGTAGGAGGTGGGCACGCCGAGCCGGGCCAGATAGAGCGCCGTGTTGAGCGTGTCGCCGCCGAAGCCGCGCCGGAACAGCGAGCCGTCCTCCTGCGCAAACTCCACCATGCACTCTCCGATGCAGGCGACTTTCATCGGCGTCAATCCATCCATCAAAACGTCAAATGAACCTTCATCGACCGGCTTCGATCGCTGGCGAGCTCGAAGGCGGCGACCGCCTGCTCGAATGGCAGCGCAGCCGAGATCAGCGGCTTGACGTCGAGCAGCCCCTCGCCCATCAGCCGCAGCGCCAGCTCGAATTCGCGGTCGAACCGGAACGTGCCGCGCAATTGCAGCTCCTTCGTGACCAGCGTGTTGAGCGGCAAGGTCATCTCGCCGCCGAGCCCGAGCTGGACGATGACGCCGCCGGGCCTCATGACGTCGAGCGCGGCCCGCAAGGCGGCCTGGTTGCCGGAGGCCTCGAACAGCACGTCGAACGTGCCCTTCCCGCTCCGCCACGGATCGAGCGCCGACGGCTCCGCCCCGACATTGAACGCATGGCTGGCGCCGAGCGTGCGCGCCACCGCCAGCGGCGCATCGGCAATGTCGGTGACCACGATCTCGGCCGCACCGCCGTAGCGCGCCACCAGGATCGACAGCGCGCCGATCGGGCCGCAGCCGGTCACCAGCACGCGCTTGCCGAGCAGCGAGCCGGCCTGATGCGCCGCATGCAGGCAGACCGACAGCGGCTCGGCCATCGCGGCCTCACCGAGCGACAGCGACGGCGCGATCGGCACTGCCTGCGAGGCATCGACAGTGACGAACTCGCGGAAGCCGCCCTGCACGTGGGGATCACGCATCGCGCTGCCCATGAAGCGCATGTCGAGGCATTGGTTGCGCAGCCCCTCGCGGCAATAGCTGCAGCGGCCGCAGGGCAGGCTCGGATTGACGGCGACGCGGGTGCCCTCGGCGAGGCCGGTCACGCTCGCGCCGACCGCGGCGACGACGCCTGCGATCTCGTGGCCCAGCGCCATCGGCTGCCTGATGCGCACGGTGCCGAAGCCGCCGTGATGATAGTAATGCAGGTCCGAGCCGCAGATCCCGCCGGCCTCGATCTTGACCCGCACCTCGCCGGGTCCCGGCGCCGGATCGGGAAAGCTGTCGATGCGCAGATCTTTCGGCGCGTGAATGACGACCGCACGCATGGCCGGCCTCCCTGTCTCTTGTCTTCCGCGATCCTACATCGCCGCCAGCATGCCGCCGTCGACATAGATGGTCTGGCCGTTGACATAGGTCGACGCCTCCGAGGCCAGGAAGATCGCGGTGCCGACCAGCTCGTCCGGCCGGCCCCAGCGCTTCGACGGGACGCGCGACATCAGCCAGTTGTTGAAGTCGGGATTGCTCATCAGCGCCTGGTTCATGTCGGTCAGCATGTAGCCGGGCCCGATCGCATTGGCCTGGATGCCGTGCGCCGCCCATTCGACCGCCATCGCGCGGGTCAGGTTGCGGATGCCGCCCTTCGCCGTGGTGTAGGGCCCGATGGTCGGCCGTGCCAGCTCGCTGCCGAGCGAGCCGATATTGATGATCTTGCCGCTCTTGCGCGGGATCATGCGTTTGGCCGCCTCGCGCCCGATCACGAAGGCGCTGGTGAGGTTGGTCTCGATGACGCGGCGCCACTCATCCGTGGTGAACTCGACCAGCGGCTTGCGGTGCTGGATGCCGGCATTGTTGACGAGGACGTCGATCGCGATCCCCTCGGCGTCGAAGCGCGTGAAGGCGCCGACGACGGCGTCCTCATCGGTCACGTCGAACGGACAGGCCTCGGCCTGATGGCCCGCGGCGCGGAATTCCTCGACCGCCGCCAGCGTGCGCGCCGGATCGGTTCCGTTGATGACGAGCCGCGCGCCCGCCTCGGCAAAACCCTCCGCGATGGCGCGGCCAAGGCCGCGCGAGGAGCCGGTCACCAGCGCGGTCTTGCCGGAGAGATCGAAGAGCGAGGTCGACATTTGTTCAACTCGAATGGGCAAATGCGGGCCGGCATCCTCGGCCACGGGACGCGCGCTGACAAGCGGGTTGTCCGGCACCGGCGGGATCAGACCGGCAAGCGGTTAATGGCCGCCACCGCGGTCATGATCCCGCGAATCTCGGCGAGGCCCTTGAGGCGGCCGACCAGCGGATAGCCCGGATGGGTGCCGCGGCCGATGTCGTCGGCGAGCTCATGGCCGTGGTCGGGCCGGAACGGGATCCGCCAATCCGGCTCGCCTTCCGCCTTGCGCCGGGCCTGCTCCTTCAGCAAAGTCGTCACGACCGCGACCATGTCGACGTCGCCGCGCAGATGCTCCGCCTCCATGAACGAGCCGTCGAGCATCTTGGTGACGTTGCGCAGGTGCACGAAGCGGATGTGCGGCGCGAACCGCTCGGCGAGCGCCGGGACGTTGTTGTGGCCGCCGGCGCCGAGCGCGCCGGTGCAGAAGGTGAGGCCGTTGGCCTTCGACGGGGCGGCATCGACGATGAACTGCAGATCCTCGGCTGAGGACACCACGCGCGGCAGACCGAACAGGTCACGCGGCGGATCATCGGGATGGACACAGAGGCTGACGCCGCATTCCTCGGCCGTAGGCACCACCGCGCGCAGGAAGCGCGCGTAGTTGGCGCGCAGCTCGGCATGGCCGATGCCGCGATATTTCTCCAGCATGCGGCGCAGACCGGGCACGTCATAGCGGTCATAGGCGCCGGGCAGCCCAGCCATGATGGTCGCGAGCAGCCGGTCCTTGTCGGATTCGGACGCCTGTGCCACCCAGGCCTTGGCGCGGTCGAGCACGTCGGCGGAGAACTCCGCCTCGGCACCGGGCCGCTGCAGGATGTAGCAGTCGAACGCAGCAAGGCGATCCATATCGAAGCGCAGCGCCGTGGCGCCGCCCGGCAGACGGAAGGCGAGCTCGGTGCGGGTCCAGTCCAGCACCGCCATGAAATTGTAGCAGACGGTGGTGACGCCGCAGGCGGCGAGGTTGCGCAGCGACTGGCGGTAGTTGTCGAACAAGGACGTCAGATCGCCCTCGCCCAGCTTGATGGCCTCGGAGACCGGCAGGCTCTCGACCACGCTCCAGCGCAGCCGCAGCGATGAATCGCCTTCAATCACGCCGATGCGCTTGATGATCTCATCGGTGCTCCACACCACGCCGTAGGGGATGTGATGCAGCGCCGTCACGATGCCGGTCGCGCCGGTCTGGCGAACCTGCGGCAAAGTGATGGGATCATCGGGTCCGAACCAGCGCCACGTCTGTTCCATGTCGTCACCTTCCAAAATGAATCACGCGCGCGATCAGCGCCGCCGCCGTGCCCGCGTGCGCGACTCGGCCTGCGCCATCTCCTCCTGCCGGGCAAAGATGCCGTCGGCGCGGCGAAACACCTCGCGCAGATGCCGGCGCATCGCCGCGACCGCCTGGGCCTCGTTGCAGGCGGCCAGCCCGTCCAGGATCTCCTGATGCTGCGCGATCAGGAGCGGAATATGGCCGGCGTCCTCGATCAGGGTGAGATGGCGGACGCGGTCGAAATGGATCTTGGTCTGGCGGATCACCTGCCAGACATGCGGATGCCGGCTGGTGCGGGCGATGGTCTGATGAAACGCCTCGTCATGGCCGTAGAACTCCGCCGGCGTCGCCGCCGCCTTCTGCTTGTCGATCAGCTCGGTCAGCTCGCGCAGCGCCGTCGCATCGATGTAGCGGACGGCCTCGGCAACCAGCGCGCATTCGAGATGCTCGCGGATGAACTGCGCCTCGCCGAACGCCTCGCGCGACACCGGCGCCACCACGCTGCCGCTCTGCGGATAGATGCGCACGAGGTCGACATCGGCGAGCTTGATCAGCGCCTCGCGCACCGGCGTGCGGCTGACGCCGAGCCGCTCGCACAGGTCGAGCTCGGCCATCGGCGTGCCCGGTGGCAGCGCGCCGGACACGATGTCCTCGAGCAGCCGCTCATAGACCTGGTCGGCGAGCCGCCGGCCGGCCTTGCCGTCCAGTCGCGTCAATGGTGTCAGATCGTCATCCATGACGGCAGTCTACCCGATTCACAGGAAGCCGATCGAGATCCACGGCAGGAACACGATTAAGAGCAGCGCAACGACGAGTGCGGCGAGATGCGGCCAGACGTGGCGGATGACCTCATCCGGCGAGGCGCGGCCGATGGCGCAGGCGAGATAGAAGCCGACACCGAAGGGCGGCGTGAACAGGCCGAGGCCCATCGCGAACACTGCGATGATGGCATAGTGCACCTCGTGCACGCCCATCATGCGCGCGATCGGGAACAGCAGCGGCCCGAACAGCACCACCGCCGGCACGCCTTCGAGCACGCTGCCGAGCACGACGAAGGCGAGCGCCGAGATCAGCAGAAAACCCCAGCGGCCGCCCGGCACGGCGACCATGAGGTCGACGAGCTGCTGCGAGAAGCCGGACTGCGTCAGCGCCCAGGCCATGCCGGTCGCAGCCCCCACCACCAGCAGAATCGCGCCGGACAGCGAGGCCGTATCGACCAGGATGGGATACACCCGCTTCCAGTCGAACTGGCGATAGACGAAGATGCCGACCAGCACCGTGTAGATGACGCCGATCGCCGCGACCTCGGTCGCGGTGGCGACGCCCTCGACCACAGCCGAGCGGATCACGATCGGCAGACCGAGACCGGGAATGGAGATCGCAAACAGCCGCAGCCGCGTCTTGGCATCGAAACGCTGCGCGCCGCTCATGTCCTCCTTGCGCGTCTGCAGGAAGACGACGACGGAGAGTGCGATCAGGCCGACCACCGCCGGCAGCAGCCCGCCGGTGAACAGCGCCGCGATCGACACGCCCGTCACCGAGCCCACCGTGATCAGCACGATCGAGGGCGGGATCGTCTCCGACATCACAGCGGAGGCGGACAGCAGCGACACCAGGTCGCCTTCCGAGCTGCCACGCTGCTTCATCTCCGGAAACAGCGCCGGCGCCACCGCCGCCATGTCGGCCGCCTTCGCACCGGAGATACCCGAGACGAGGTACATCGCGCCGAGCAGCACATATTGCAGGCCGCCGCGCAGATGGCCGATGAGCGAAACCAGGAACAGGATCATCGCCCGCGCCAGTCCGGCGATCTCGATCAGCGCGCCGAGCAGCACGAACATCGGCACCGCCAGCAGCACCATATGCGACATGCCCTCGCTGACCCGGCCGGGAACGATCAGGACCGGCACGGTGGTGCTGAAATGCAGATAGGCCACGGTGGCGAGCAGGAAGGTGAAGGCGATCGGCGTGCCGATCACCATGGCGCTGGCGACGAGCACAAAGAAGAAGATGAACAGATTGTAGTTGCCGAGCTCCTCCAGCACAGGCGCGGCGGCATAGAGCGCCCCTGCACCGGCGAGCACGAGCGCCAGAGCGCCGACGATCTGCATGAGGCTCGCCTGCTGGATCAGCCGGTCGACCGCGGTCAGCAGCATCAGCAGCACGCCGACCAGCATCGCGGCCTCGCGATAGCCTTCGCTGATCTCGAGCACGGGCATCTGGCTGATCAGGTGGCTTTCGAGGTGGTGCCAGGACGGCATCACCAGCGCCACCAGGACGGTGCAGACCAGCATCAGGCCGAGCGCATCGGTGCGCGCCCGCCACGCCGGCGACAGATTGCGGACGAAGGCGGTGAGCCGCATGTGCTCGGCGCGTCGCAATGCGACGACGGCGCCGAGCATCGCCAGCCACACGAACAGCACGGTGGCGAGCTCGTCCGACCAGATCAGCGGCGCATTGAAGACGTAGCGCGCGGCGGTCGCCGCGCCGAGCAGAACGAGTTCGGCGATGACGATCGCCGCAGCCAGCGCCTCGACGGCGCGGCCAAGCAGATGATCGAAGCGCGCGAACGCGCCATGCGACGGCACCGAGGTCGTCGCTGTCATGTCAACGGCCATTGCATCCTCCCCGGCTCACACAGGCCGGCCGTATTTTCCACCGATCGCAGCTGAAGTCGAAACTACTCTGGCCTCATGGTTCTCAAGGCGATGCAATTGCATCGCCTGAACGCGTCGCAAGGCCGGCGCTCCTCACCATGAGGGGCAGGATCTCACCGCAAAATCAGCCCTCGTCCTGAGGAGCCTGCCGGAGGCAGGCGTCTCGAAGGACGGCGGCAGACACGCTGTCGACTACGCGGTCTCTCACGCAAGTCTCACAGCTGACCGACGGATTTCTCCAGCAGCCCCCACGCCTCGGTGCCGAACTTGGTCTTCCATTCGGTGTAGAAGCCGGCGGTGCGCAGCGCATCGCGGAACGGCTTGGTGTCGACCTTGTTGAAGGTCACGCCAGCGGCCTGCATTTCCGCCTGCGCCTTGTCGTTGAAGCTCTGGATGTCCTGGCGCTCCTTGACGGCGGCCTCCGACAGCGCCGCGGTGACGGCGTCACGGACGTCGGCAGGCATGACATTCCAGCGCGCTGCATTGGCGAAGATGTAGTGGCCGTCCCAGATATGGCCTGATAGCGCGATGTACTTCTGCACCTCGTAGAGCTTGGCGCTCTGGATCAGCGCCAGCGGATTCTCCTGGCCGTCGACGATGCGGGTCTGCAGGGCCGCATAGAGCTCGCCGAAATTGATCGGCGTCGGCGCCGCGCCGAGCGTCTTGAACAGCGTCACCCACAACGGATTGCCGGGCACGCGGATCTTGAAGCCCTTGAGGTCGTCGGGCGAGGCGATCGGCTTCGCACCGGACGTGATGTTGCGATAGCCGTTGTCGAGGCATTTCGGCAGCACGTGCAGGCCGACCTTGGCGAACTCGCCGCGCACATGGTTGCCGAGATCGCCGTCCATCGCCGACCACACCTGGTCATAGCTCTCGAACGCGAAGGCCACCGCATTGATGCCGCCGATCGGCACCACCGTCTGGTTCACGCCTGACGTCGACATGAAGTCGAGCGCGCCGCTGCGCACCTGCGAGAACATGTCGGGCTCGCTGCCGAGCTGGCTGTTCGGATAGACCTGCAGGTCGACCAGACCATTGCTCTGCTTCTTGATGACCTCCGACGCCTCGATGATGCGGACGACGCCGGGATGGGTGGCGGGGAACGCCGTGCCGTAACGCAGGCGATACTTCGCCGATTGCGCCCGGGCGGGTGCGAACGCCAAGGCCGAGGCTCCCGCGAGCGCGGTGCCGACGAAGCTGCGACGAGACATGGATGTGGGCAAAGACACTGGCAAACCTCCCCTGCCGGCCCGCTGCGGGGCCTTTGTATGTCATTCCTGTATCTCAAGCCTATAAGGGATACCAAATAGGCTTTCAATAGGAAACTTGTATCCAAGTTTTTGGGTTGCTATACGATGGCAGCCTGCGGTCGAGATGGGCGAGAAGGATGGAGGAACGCGTGAAGAGCCTCGTGGTGGAGCGGCCCGGCCGCCTGTCGATCGAAACGCGCCCCGTTCCCGAGCCTTCGACGGGCGAGGTCCGCATCAAGGTCGAGCGCGCCGGCATCTGCGGCTCCGACATCCACATCCTCCACGGCAGCAACCCGTTCGCGCGCTATCCGCGCGTGATCGGCCATGAATTCTTCGGCAGCATCGACAAGCTCGGCGACGGTGTCAGCGCACGGCTCGGCGCCCGCGTGGTGGTCGATCCCGTCGTTGCCTGCGGCCACTGCTACCCCTGCTCGGTCGGCCGCCCCAATGTCTGCGCCCATCTCGCCGTGCTCGGCGTCCACCGCGACGGCGGCTTTTCCGAATATGCCTGCGTGCCGGCGGCCAACGCGCATCTGCTGCCGGACAGCGTCGACGACGACAAGGCGCCGCTGGTCGAGCCGTTCTCGATCGCCGCCAACATTACCGACCACACCCGCGTGTTCGCCTCAGACGTCGCGCTGGTCTACGGCGCCGGGCCGATCGGGCTGACCGTGATCCAGGTGCTCAAGCACGTCTACGGCGTGAAGCAGCTGATCGTCACCGACCGCATCGATGCCCGGCTCGAAGCGGCGCGGCACAACGGCGCCGACCGCGTCATCAACACCGCCAGGACCGCCCTGCCCGAGGCCCTCGCCGCGGCCGATGTGACGCCGACCTTGATTATCGATGCCGCCTGCCATCCCGCCATTCTCGCCGAGGCCATCGAGATCGCCTCGCCTGCCGCACGCATCGGCCTGCTCGGCTTCTCGGCCGAGCCGTCGACGATCGTGCAGCAGAAGGTCACCGCGAAGGAGCTCGCGATCCACGCTTCCAGGCTCAACAGCGGCAAGTTCGCCAAGGTCATCGACTGGTTCGCCAGTGGCGCGCTGCAGCCGGAGCGGCTGATCACCCACCGCTTCGGGCTCGACGCCTACGCGACCGCGTTCGACACCTTCGAGCACAACCAGACCGAATGCTGCAAAGTGCAGCTGATCTTCTGAAGTCCCGGCATGGATCGTCTCAGCCCCGCAACGCTTCCCCGCCTGCCCGCCGGCATCATCAAGCCGGATTACGACCGCGCAGCAATCACAACCGGCATCGTCCATCTCGGCCTCGGCGCGTTCCATCGCGGGCATCAGGCGGTCTACACCGATGCGCTGCTCAAGCACGATCCGCGCTGGGGCATCCTCGGCGTCTCCCTGCGCTCGCCGGACACCCGCGATGCGCTGGCGCCGCAAGACGGGCTCTACAGCGTGACGGCGAGCGACGGCGCCGGCCGGCAGCGCCGCATCATTGGCGCACTCACCGGCCTTGCGGTGGCGCCCGAGGATCCGGCGGCCCTTCTGGCACGCCTCGCCGATCCCGCCATACGCATCCTCTCGACCACCGTCACCGAGAAGGGCTACAGCCACGATCCGTCGACCGGCGCGTTGCGCGTCGACGATCCCGACATCTTGCACGACAGTCTCAACCTCGGCCATCCCCGCAGCACGCTCGCCTTCATCGTCGGCGGCCTGCAACTGCGGCGACAGCGCGGCCTGCCGCCCTACACGGTGCTCGCCTGCGACAACCTTCCGGCCAATGGCCACACCTTGCGCGGTCTGGTGATCGCCTTCGCCGGGCTGGTCGATCGCGATCTCGCCGCATGGATCACGGACAACGTCCGCTTTCCCTCGACGATGGTCGATCGCATCGTGCCTGCCACCACCGATGCCGACCGCGCCGACGTCGGCGCCGCGCTCGGCCTCGATGATGCATGGCCCATCGTCACCGAGCCGTTCAGCCAATGGGTGATCGAGGATGATTTCGCCGGCGCGCGCCCCGCCTGGGACGTCAGCGGCGCACAGTTCGTACGCGACGTCGCCCCATTCGAGCTGATGAAGCTGCGGCTGCTCAACGGCGCGCACTCGACAATCGCCTATCTCGGCTATCTCATGGGCTGCGAGACCGTCGCCGCGGCCATGGCCGAGCCCGAGCTGGCCGGCCTCGTCGAGGACATGATGCGCGAGGAGGTGACGCCGACGCTGCCCGCGCTCGGCGGCTTCGACGTCGCAGCCTATCGCGCCGCGCTGCTGCAGCGCTTCCGCAATCCCGCGCTCAAGCACAAGACCGCGCAGATCGCGATGGACGGCTCGCAGAAGCTGCCGCAGCGTCTGCTCGGCACCATCGGCGACCGCCTCGCCCGCGGCCTTCCCATCACCCGGCTTGCGCTCGCCGTCGCCGGGTGGATCCGCTACGTCAGCGGCACGGACGAGCGCGGCCAGCCGATCGCGCTGCGCGATCCGCTAGCGGCGCAGTTGCGCGCGCTCGCCGACGAGGCCGGCCCGGTCGCCAGCCGGCTCACGCGGGCGCTGCTGTCGCTCACCTCGGTGTTCGGCAGCGAGCTGCCACGAGATCCGCGCTTCGAGCTCGCAATCGAAACGGCCCTGGACGATCTGTTCCAGAAGGGTACCCGTGCCACGGTGGCGGAGACGCGACGGGCCGCCCGCTGAACATCGGCTTGGACGCAGCTCCGGCTCCGGCGGCCGCCGACGTCAGCCGCCTGGCAGCAGCTTGCCGGGATTCATCAGGCCGTGCGGATCGAGCGTACGCTTCAGTTGCCGCATCAGCTCCAGCTCGAGCGGCGGCTTGCACAGCGGCATCTCTGCCGTGCGGAGCTGGCCGATGCCGTGCTCGGCGCTGATCGAGCCGCGGCGGCGGGTGATTTCGTCATGGACCAGGCGGGTGATGCGCGGACCGTACCGATAGAACTCGTCTTCGCTCATGTCGAGCGGGCGCATCAGATTGTAGTGCAGGTTGCCGTCGCCGAGATGGCCGAACACCATCGGACGGATGCCGGTCAGCGCCGCGCCGACCGCAGCGTCCATGACCGTGACGAAATCGGCGATCTCGGCGACGGGCACCGAGATGTCGTGCTTGAGCGCCCTGCCCTCCCGGACCAGAGCCTCGGAGACGCTCTCGCGCACCCGCCAGAACGCCTTGGCCTGGGTGCAGTCCTGGGCGACGACGGCGTCGGAGGCGAGCCCTTCCGTCATCGCGGCGGCCAGCGTGGTTTCGAGCCGTGCGGTCAGCGCGGCTTCCTCGCCGATATCGCTCAGCTCGATCAGGACAGCAGCCTCAGGAAGTGCAGCGAACGGCAGCCGTATATCCGGCATCTGGCGCAGGATCATCTCGAGCGTTGCCGAGGTCAGGAACTCGAATGCGGTGAGGCGATCGCCACAACGCGCGCGCGATAGCCGCAGCAGGTTCAGCGCGGCGGCCGCATCGGCGACCGCGACGAACGCGGTGGCCCGTGCGGTCGGCTGCGGAAACAGCTTCAACACGGCGCCGGTGATGACCCCCAGCGTGCCTTCAGAGCCGATGAAGAGATCGCGCAGCGCATAACCGGTGTTGTCCTTGCGCAAGGCGCGCAGGCCGTCCCAGATGCGGCCATCCGGCAGCACCACTTCGAGCCCCAGCGTCAGCTCGCGCATCACGCCATAGCGCAGCACGGCGACGCCGCCGGCATTCGCGGCGAGATTGCCGCCGACGGTGCAACTGCCCTCCGAGCCGAGGCTGAGCGGAAAGAACAGGCCGGCCTCGCGCGCCGCGTCCTGCACCCTCGCCAGCACGATGCCGGCGTCGACGACGATGGTCTGGCCGACGGGATCCACCGCTCGGATGCGGTTCATCCGCGACAGGGACAGCACGATCGCCCGGCCGCTCGCATCCGGAGTCGCGCCGCCCGACAGGCTGGTGTGTCCGCCCTGCGGCACGACGGCCACGCGGGCGGCGGCACAGGCCTCCATCACGGCCGCGACCCCGTCCGTCGATCCCGGCCGAACCACCGCCAGCGTGGCCCCGTGATATTTGCCGAGCCAGTCGTGCAGATAAGGCGCCTGATCCTCGGCCGCGACGAGAACATGCGCGACACCGACGAGGCGTTGCAGGCGTTCGATCAGCTCGGTCATGACGCGCGCTTCGATGGCTCCAGAGGCTGCACTTGCGATGCGCACAAACTAACAGGACAGTGCCTCGCGTCCCCAATACCGAGTTGTCCGCCACCCATAATCGAATGTTATGGGCTGCTCAGACGGACGCGAAAGCCGCCGGCGGGGCGATATGCGGGACGGCGTCGACCAGCTCGCGCGTGTAGTCGGTCTGCGGATTGGCGAACAGCGCCCGGCTCTCGCCCTGCTCGATGATGAGACCTGTGCGCAGCACGATGGTGCGGTCGCACATCATGCGCACGACGTTGAGATCGTGGCTCACGAACAGGAAGGCGAGATTGTCCTCGCGCCTGAGCTTGTTGAGAAGCTGCAGCACCACGGCCTGCACGGAGACGTCCAGCGCCGCGGTCGGCTCGTCCAGCACCAGCAGCCGCGGCTTGCAGGCAATGGCGCGGGCGATGCCGACGCGCGCCTTCTGCCCGCCGGAGAGCTGATGCGGAAAGCGCGACAACAGCTCGCGCGGCAGGCCGACGCGATCGGCGCATTCCTCGACGCGCTGACGCAGTCTGTCGCCCGAGCGCATGTTCATCAGCCGCAGCAGCGGATGGGCGATGCAGTCGAACGCCGTGTAGCGCGGATTGAGGCTGTCGTTCGGATCCTGGAAGACGATCTGGATGTCCTTGCGCAGCTCGCTCGCGTGAAAGTCGCGAGCCGGAATCTGGCCGATCGCTTGGCCGTCGAACAGGATCTCGCCGGCGCTGGCGTCGATCAGACGGCAGATCATCCGCGAGGTCGTGCTCTTGCCGGAGCCGCTCTCGCCGACGAGACCGACGCTCTCGCCGCCGCGCATCGTCATCGAGAAGTCGGCGACGCCGACCGTACCGTCGTCGAAGCGCTTGCTGACGCCCTTGACGTCGAGCAGCAGCGGCGTGCCGTGCGGCAGCGGCGGCAGCTCCGTCACCGTGACCAGGGGAATTTTTTCGCCGTCCGGCACCAGATCCTCGACACGCGAGGTTGCCGTCGGCGAGGCCGCAACGAGGCGCTTGGTGTAGGGATGCTGCGGCCGGTGGAACAGCGTCAGCGGCGCGGCCTCCTCGACCAGCCTGCCCTGCTCCATCACGACCACGCGCGCGCAATAGCGCGCGGTAAGCCCGAGATCATGCGTGATCAGGATCGTCGCCATGCCGCGCTCGGCGGCGATGTTCGCAAGAAGATCCATGACCACCTTCTGCGTGGTGACGTCGAGGCCGGTGGTCGGCTCGTCCGCGATCAGCAGCGACGGGCTGCAGGAGATCGCGATTGCGATCATCACCCGCTGGCACATGCCGCCGGAGAGTTCGTGCGGATAGGCGCCCATGCGGCGCTCGGGATCGCGGATCTGCACGGCCTTCAGCAGCGACAAGGCCTCCGCATGCGCCTCCTGCCGCGACAGCCGGCGATGGGCGAGGATCGCATCCGCGATCTGCTGGCCGACGGTGCGGATCGGGTTGAGCGCGGCACGCGGATTCTGGAAGATCATCGCCATGGCCGCGCCGTGCAGGCTGCGCAGATCGGCACCGCCGGCCCGGGTGACGTCCTGGCCCTTGAAGCGGATGCAGCCATCGGTGATGCGGCCGGCCTTGTCGAGCAGATGGGTGATGGCAAAGCCGGTCACCGATTTGCCGGAGCCGCTCTCGCCGACGAGACCCAGCATCTCGCCCGGCTGGAGCGACAGCGACACGCCGCGCACCGCCTCGACGAGCCCACGACGGGTCGAGAAGGTCACTTTGAGATTCTCGACCTCGAGCAGCGGCTTGGAAATATCAGGCGCTGTCACGTCCGCATCCTCGGATGCGCCCCAGCTATTTGTGTTCTGACGAGACATCATGTGCGCATCCGGGGATCCAGGATGTCGCGCAGGCCGTCGCCGAGCAGATTGAAGCACAGCACCGCTGTCATCAGCGCGAAGCCGGGAAACGCCACCAGCCACCAGCGCCCGGTGGAGATGAAGCGCGCGCCCTCGGCGACCATGATGCCCCATTCCGGCGTCGGCGGCTTGACGCCGAGGCCGATGAAGGAGAGGCCCGCGGCATTGAGGATCGCCCAGCCGAGATTGAGCGACATCTGCACCGCCATCGCCGGCAGCACGTTCGGCAACAGGAAGCGCAGCACGACAGCAACATGGCTCTCGCCACAGGCACGCGCGGCCTCGACCCAGCCGAGATTGCGGCGGATGTTCACCTCGGCGCGGGCGAAGCGGATGTAGAACGGCAGGTTGATGATCGCGGTCGCGATCACGATGTTCTCGACGCGGTTGCCGAGCGCCGCGACCATCGCCATCGCCAGCACGAACAGCGGAAACGCCATCAGCACGTCGACGAAGCGGCCGACCGCCTTGTCGAGACGGCCGCCGGCATAGCCGCACAGCGCACCGATGACGGAGCCGAGCGCAAAGGACACCGCGACCGCCGTCACCGCGATCGTGAGGTCGAGCCGGCTGGCGACGATCAGGCGGCTGAGCACATCGCGGCCGAGCTGGTCGGTGCCGAACCAGTGCACGGAGCTCGGCGGCTGCAATGCGGCAGAGACCTCGGACGCAACGGGATCGTAAGGCGCCAGCCACGGCGCAAAGACTGCGATCAGCGCCAGCAGCAGCGCGCCGCCAGCCGCGACGGCGGTGACCGGGTTGCCGCGCAGCACGAAGGCCGTGTGGCGCAGGGTTGAGGCGGTCTCTATCGTGCTCATGCTCACGCCACCGTCGCCCTGGGATCGGCGATGCCATAGAGCACATCGACCAGGAGATTGACGATCACGAAGATCGTCGCCATCAGCAGCACGAAGCCCTGTACCGGCGCGTAGTCGGAGACCAGCAGCGCATCGAGCGCGTAGGAGGCGACGCCGGGCCAGGAGAACACCTTCTCCACCAGCACGTTCGCGCCCAGCATGGTCGAGAACACGATGCCGGCGATGGTGATGACGGGAAGGATCGCGTTCCTCAAGGCATAGGTGACGACGATGCGCCACCACGACAGCCCGACCGAGCGCGCGGTGCGGACGAAATCGCTGCCGAGCGAGACCAGCATCGAGGCCCGCGTGATGCGCGCCAGCGGCGCGATCACGAACAACGCCATGGTCAGCGCCGGCAGCATCAGCTGCCGCGCCGCCGCCCACCAGCCCTCGACATCGCCTGCGAGCAGGAAGTCGATGATCAGGAAGCCGGTGCGCGATGGCGGCATCGTGGTGAAGATATCGATCCGCCCTGTCGGATCCGGCGCGAAACCGAGCAGATAATAGAACACGTAGATCAGCAGGAGCCCGGAGACGAAGGTCGGCACGCAGACGCCGAACGAACAAAATAGCCGGACGCCGTGATCGACCAGCGAGCCCGGCCGCAGCGCAGCCAGCACGCCGAGCGGCACCGCCGAGACCAGCGCGATCAGCAGCGCCGTCAAGGTCAGCTCCAGCGAGGCCGGCAGTCGCTCCTTGAGATCCTTGGCGACCGGCTGCCCGGTCATCATCGAGCGGCCGAGATTGCCGCGACCGACATCATAGAGGTAGATCGCGAGCTGATTCGGCAGCGGCTTGTCGAGCCCGAGCTGCCGGCGGATGACCTCGATCTCCTCCTGGCCGGCATTGGGGCCGGAGGCAAAGAACACGGCCGGATCCCCCGGCAGCACGCGCATCAAGAGGAAGGTGAAGACCAGGACACCGAACAGTGCCGGCAGCGACGAGACGAAACGCCGTCCCGCCCGCAGCAATGTTGCGCCGATCGTGCCCATGGTCCTCAGCCGTCCCGGTTACTTGCGGCTCAGGTTACGATAATCGACCTGTCGCGTGAACTGGTAGACATAGCCGTCCACCGTCGGCTGCATCACCGCATCCTGCGCCGCCTGCCAGATCGGGATCTGGAACATCTGGTCGAAATGGATCGCGTTGAGCGCCTTGCCCTGCTCCTCGTATTTCGCCTTGTCGGCCTCGAAGCGCGCCTCCTGCGCGATCTTCTCCAATTCGGCATTATCGGTCGAGGAATAGTTCCAGCGCTGCTTGCCGGTGTAGAAGTTGCGGTAGAAATAGTCCGTCGAGGGCAGCCAGGCGACGATGCCCTCGGTGAAGAACGGCAGCTTCTTCTCGTTGATCGCGGTCGACATCTGCGCGTCCGGCAGCTTCTGGATGTCGACCTTGATGCCGATCTTGCCGAGCTGCTCCTTCACCAGCGCCGCCATCGGCTCGGCGGTCGCGGCCTGGCCGACATTGAAGCTGAAGGTGGTCGAGAAGCCGTCGGGCATGCCGGCGTCCTTCAGATAGGCCTTGGCCTTCTCCAGGTCGAGCTTGATCGGCTGCGGGATCGGATAGCCGCCGCTCGGCGGCTTGCCGTCGGCCCAGGTCGCGCCATAGAGCGGCGCGCCGCGGCTGAACAGCGCGGCCTTGAACATGTCGTCATAAGGCAGCGCATAGGCGATCGCGCGGCGCACATTGACGTTGTCGAACGGCGGAATGGTGTTGTTCATCGAGATGAAGGTCACCGCATTATACTGCGGCGTCGAGATCACCTTCAGCTTGCCCTTGCCCTCCAACGACTGCACGTCGCTGGCCTGCAGGTCGATCACGAGATCGGCGTCTCCGCGCTCGACGAGGTTGGCGCGCGTCGCCGGCTCCGGCACCGACTGGATGATCAGCCGCTTGAACGCCGCCGGCTTGTCCGGGGTTCCGCGGTTCCAGGCCTCGTTGCGCTTGGCGATCACCTGCTCGCCGGGCTTGAAGGTCTCGACGATGTAGGCGCCGCTGCCGGCCGCATTCTCCTTGGTCCAGTTCAACGCCCACGGATCTTCGGCCGTCGCATGCGCCTTGGCGAGCTTGGAGTTGATGATGATCGGATAGACGGTGGCGAGGTTCGGCAGCGCCAGCTTGTCCGGCTTCGGCAAGGTCACTTCGAACGTCAGGGGATCGATGACCTTGAACTGATCGGCCGACGTCAGCGACCCCGTCAGCAATTGCGCCTTGCCGAGGATCGGCGCGGTGACGCAGCGGTCGAGCGACCATTTGACGTCCTCGGCGGTGACCGGCGAGCCGTCCTGGAACTTCGCATCAGGGCGCAGCTTGAAGGTGATCTTCAGACCGTCGGCGCTGACAGAATAGGATTCGGCGAGCTCGCCGGTGATCGTGTCGAGATCGAACACCCACTTACCATTGAGCTGCTTGCGGCCGAACGACACCAGCCGGTCGTAGCTCGACATCGACAGCGCGAAGGCCTCGCGCGTCGAGCCCGGAATGTTCGGATCGAGCGTGTTGACGGTGGCGCCGGTGACGTAGCGCAGAGTCTCGGCGCGGCTCTGCGCATGCACCGACGGCGCAGCCAGCATCACCGCGAGCAACGCGGTCGCCGCGAACAACGAACGTTTGGACATCTCGAAACTCATCGCCCCTGTTCCCTCATTGGTCTCAAAATCCGGCACTGAAATCGCGCGTCGGCGGAGATCCGCGACGCGCTACCATGAGATCGACGCACAAGATCGACGCTCAGCATCGACGCTCAACAGCAAATCACGTGCCACGGCGCACCGTCGCCTGCTTCACATCATAGGCCCGGAAGTTCGCCCAATGCTTGTCGATATCAGCCGTGAACAGCCCACGCGTCAAACCATGCACGAGCTTCGGCACTGCGGTCGTCATTGCGTTGATCGACGATCCCGACGCGCCGAAGCTCATCGTCGAGGCGATGGCGAACACGTGAATGTTGCCGATCCACGGCGTCTCTCCCGCGTTGCGCTCGCACAGCGCATAGTCGTCTGCAAGATAAGGGAAGGCGCCGAGCCGATCGTTGCGTTCGCTCGCATCGGGCGTGTAGCGGTCAGACCAGCGCGCGATGTTGGCCGCGAAGCGCCGCAGCTCCGGCCGCTTTGCGAAGTCCATCGAGATGCCGGTTGCGCTGATCACGAAGTCCGCCGTGATCTCGCCCTTCGCTGTCTGCAGCACGACGCCGTCGGCCGTCTCGCGCGCGCCCGTGACCGGCGCGCCTTCTTGCAGGCGGAACGCCGCGTGGCGGGCGCAGCGATCATAAGTGTGCTGCGGAAAACCTTCGCGCAGTTCCAGGACTGCGCGCATGAAGCGCCAGCGCCAGGCATCGTCGAGCTCGGAGAAGTGCCTGAGAAAGCCGCGGAACGTCAGCCAGCGATAGGGCTGGATCAGCTGGATTTCCGCGCGGCGGCATAGCAGATCGACGCGCGCCGCACCGGCTTCGAGTGCAGCCGCCGCATTGTCGAACGCCGAGGCACCGGCGCCGATCACGGCGACGCGGCGGCCGCGCAGGCTGTCGAAATCGATCTCGGCGCCGGAATGGGCGCCGCGCGTGGCGGGCAGATGGCGCAGCGGCTCCGGAATGCTCCAGTCGCCCATCCCCTCCTGCCCGGTCGCCAGCACGATCTTGCGGGCATGGATCGTCGTCTCACCATCCTTGCTGCGCACGGTCGCCTGCAGCAGTCCGTCAGCGGCGGGTGCGATATCGACGACGTCGCAGCCGTTGCGCACGGGAAGGTCGAGCACCTCGCGATACCAGGCGAGATAGTCTGCCCAATATTCGCGCGGAATCAGATCAAGATTGCGCCAGCTCTCGCCGCCGAACTTCGCCTCGTGCCACGCCTGATAGGTCAGACAAGGTATGTCGAGATCGGGTCCGGTGAAGTCTTTCGGGCTGCGCAGGGTCGGCATGCGCGCATAGCTGAGCCACGGTCCTTCGCGGCCTGCCTCAGCCTTGTCGAGCACGAGAATGTTGCCGACGCGGGAGCGCAGCAGCGCGAAGGCGGTCGCGAGACCCGACTGCCCGCCCCCGACGATCAGCACATCGAACGCAGGTCCGCCATCGGGACCGGTGACAGGCGTCAGCCATGGCATGCTGGGATGCGCGATCCTGGCAAGATCGCTGCGAACCTGGGCCGTCAGCGCGGCAAGACCGCCGCTCATGCCGGCCACCGGATGAAACACGCGCAATCGCGATCGGAACGCTCGCTGTCGCTCACGCTCTCTCCATCAGTCATGTCACCCGGCACGCGAAGCTTAGCAAAGCAGGTCTGGGACCGACCATACCGATTTGTCCGCCGCCCATAACAGCTTGTTATGGGGCGGCAGCCGCGGCTAGAGTCGACAGCCATCCACAGCGAGACAAGAGGTCGCATGCCGCTCAATCTGCGCCAGATCGAGGTGTTCCGCGCGATCATGATGACAGGCTCGATCAGCGGCGCTGCGCGCCTGCTCTCGGTATCGCAGCCCGCGATCAGCCGGCTGCTGGCCTATACCGAGGATGGCCTCAAGCTCAAGCTGTTCGAGCGCATCAGCGGCCGGGTGCAGCCGACGCCGGAGGCCAAGCGGTTGTTCGCCGAGGTCGAGCACGTCCATCGCGGCGTCGCGCGCATCAACGACCTCGCCGACGAACTGCGCGCCGGCGGCACCGGCACCATCCGCGTGGTGGCGAGCCCGAGCGCGGGCCACGGCATGGTGCCGGAGGCACTGTCGCGGCTGCGCGGCCGCTTTCCAGATCTGCGCGTCGAGTTCGAATCGTTGACCCTGCTGGAGATCGTCGGCCGCGTCGGCACAGCCCGCGCCGATCTCGGCATCACTGTGCTGCCGGTCGACGAGCCGACAGTCGCGGTAGAGACGATCGCGGAGGGCGCGCTACACGTGATCATGCCGGCCGACCATGCCCTGACGAGGCTGCGCAGCATCAGGCCGAAGGACATGCTGCCCTATCCGCTGGTCGGCTTCGGCCCGCAGACGCCTTATGGTCACATCGTCACGTCGGCCCTGGCCGGCGGCCCGGAGCCAGCCACGATCGTGCGCTACACGCCCGACGCCTGCGCCATGGTGCGCGCCGGCGCCGGCCTCGCCGTCGTCGACGAGTTCGTGCTGCGCGGCCGCGCCTGGCCCGACCTGATCGCGCGGCCGCTGGCGCCCAAGACGCCGATGCGGGCCTATCTGCTGACGCCTCGGTTCGAGCCGCTGTCGCGCAACGCAGCCGCGCTCGCGGATATTTTGCGAGGGCGGGATCGCAAGCCTGTGGCTACGAAGCGTTGAGTTACGCCGCGAGCCAGCCGCCATCCACCGGCAGCACGATGCCTGTGGTGAACGACGCCTCGTCGCTCGCCAAGAATAACGCGGCGGCGGCGACCTCGTCGGCCGCGCCGAACCGCTTCATGGCATGGCGCTGGCGCGAGGCCTCGCGCACCGGCTCGGGATCGGCGTGGCGCGCGAAGCTCCGACGCAGCAGCGGCGTGTCGATCGCGCCGGGGGCCAGTGCGTTGACGCGGATGCCATCGGTGGCGAAGTCCACCGCCATGGTGCGGGTCAGGCTGATGATCGCGCCCTTGGCGGCGATATAGGCGCTATTGCCCTTGCCGCCGGCGACCGCGAGCTGCGATGCGACGGTGATGATCGAGCCGGCCTTCTGCTTCTGCATGATCGGCACCGCGACCTTGGCCCACAGCCAGGTGCCGCCGACGTTGGCTCGGAACACCGCATCCCAATCCGCCGGATCGGTCGTGACGACGGTGCCGCCACAGGAAAAACCGGCCGCGGTCATCAGCACGTCCAGCCGGCGGCGCGCGGCGGCCACGCTCTCGATGGTTGCCTTGGCAAAGTCGGCGTCGCCGACATCGCCGACATGGACGCTGCCGTCGCCGCCCGCATTGCGCACCAGCGCCAGTGTCTCCTCGGCGCCTGCAGCATCGCGATCGACCAACGCGAGGAACGCACCTTCGCGCGCGAACATCACGGCACTGGCGCGGCCGATGCCGGAGCCGCCGCCGGTGATGACGGCGACCTTGGCCTTGAGCCTCATCTCAGTCTCTCCCGTACTGATCGAACCAGCGGCCGAAATGCTCGGCGGAAGCCGCGCAGTCGAAGCGCGCGCGCCAGCCGAACTCCTCGGCCAGCCGCGTCGTCGACAGCCGGCCGCGATTGGGCGCGAACACCGGCACCGTCGGCGTTTCCCCCTGCTCCTTGAGCCGGCAGGTGAATCCAGCTCGACCGGTCGCGAAGGCGCGGCCCCAGGTTTCGGCTGTGAACGTCGCCGCGTTGGAGATGTTGTAGAGCGCGTGCTGCGGCTTCTCAGCCTCCAACAGCAGACAGACAGCATCCGCGACGTCGACCGCGTAAACCCAGTCCTTGTCGCCCGGCTCGCTCAGCAGCGCAGGCTCGTTGCGCGCGCAGCAGGCGGCGATGAGCGCCTGCGGCGAGGGCGTGTCGCGCACGCCGCCGCCGCGCTCGAACGGGCCGAACACGGCGGACAGGCGCACGCTGATGACATCCGTCTTCCACAGATCGCTCAGCCGCGCGGCGACGCGCTCGGAGGCGAACTTGCTGATCGCATAGAGCGACACCGGCTCGCACGGCGTCGTCTCCTCCAGCACGGCAAAGCGCTGACCGCTCGCGCCATAGGACGCCGCCGAGGACAGGTTGATGACCCGGCGGATGCCGCTGCCGCGCGCCGCCCGCAGGATCGGCACCTGCGCCAGCAGATTGACCGCGAGGATGCGCTCGGGGTCGGCTGCATCGCGCTCGGCGCCCGCGGTGATCGCGGCGCCCATCACGACGGCATCGCAGCCATTGCCGATCGCGGCCGCCACAGCGCTCGCATCGGTGACGTCGCCCTGCACCAGGTGCAGACGCTCGCGATAGGGTTCAAACGCACGCTGCGCCGCCGCGGGCAGACCTGTTGCGTCGAAGATCGTCACGGCATGGCCGCGCTCCAGCAGGCCTTGCGCGATGTTGAGGCCGACGAAGCCGGCCCCGCCGAAGATCAGGACATGCATGCGAAAGACGCCTCCCCGAGGGCCTCATGGTTCGAGACGGCTGCTGACGCAGCCTCCTCACCATGAGGGGACACGGCTCGCGCGCCGCGAACCTCGCCCTCGCTCCTCATGCTGAGGAGGGCGCGTAGAGCCCGTCTCGAAGCACGAGGCCACCGGCCGACGTGTGCTCGCGCCCTCACAGCAGCGTCGCCCCGAAATTCTGCTCCGGGTCCATGTCCGCCACCAGTCGTCCCGTCGGCTTCGCCGCCTCGCCGCCGCTGCGAGCGAGGAACTGGCCCGAGCCGGGCTGCACCGACAGCTTGCCGTCATCGACGATGACGCGGCCGCGCGACAGCACGGTCACCGGCCAGCCCTGCACGCTGCGGCCGGCGAACGGCGTGTAGCCGGCAAGGTCGTGCATCGCGGCATCGGTGATCGTCACGCGCTTGTCGGGATCCCACAGCGCGATATCGGCATCGGCCCCGATCGCGATCGCCCCCTTGCGCGGATGCAGATTGTAAATCTTCGCCGGCGCCGTCGCCGTCAGCTCGACGAACTTGTTGAGGCCGAGCCGGCCCTTCGACACCATCGCGTCGAACAGCAGCGGCAGCCGCAGCTCGAGGCCCGGCAGGCCGTTGGCGATCTGCTTGAAGTTGGGGTTGGGACCGGCGCGCAGCTTGCCGGTCTCGTCAAACCGATACGGCGCGTGATCGGAGGAGACGGTCTGCAAATCGCCGAGCGCCAGCGCCTGCCACAGCGCCTCCTGGTCGGGCGCGCGGCGCGGCGGCGGGCTGCACATCCACTTGGCGCCATCGATGCCGGGCTTGTCGAGATCATCAGCCGTCATGAACAGATATTGCGGACAGGTTTCCGCGAACACCTTCAGCCCCTGCCCGCGCGCGTCGCGGATCACCTTGGCGCCTTCCGCGGTCGAGACGTGGAAGATCATGATCGGCTGATCGACCAGCGCCGCCATGCCGATCAGGCGGTTGAACGCCTCGGCCTCGGAAAAGCGCGCATGGCTGATGGCGTGATATTTCGGCGCGGTGTAGCCGCGTGCCAGCAGCCGCTTCACCATCCACGAAATGATGCCGTGATTCTCGGCGTGCGCGCACAGCATCGCGCCGCCCTCGCGCGCGGCGACGAGAATGTCGAGCAGCGGCTCGTCGTCGATCTTGAGCCGGTCATAGGTCATGAAGATCTTGATCGAACCGTGCCCTTGCCGGATCAGCGCCGGCAGGTCGCGCTCCAAGGTCTCCTTGGTCGGATCGGCAATGATCATGTGGAACGCGTAGTCGATCACCGCACCCTTGCGCGCCAGCGCGTGGTAGTCCTCGAGCACCTGCGGCAGCTGCATACCGACATGCTGCGCGGCGAACGAGATCACGCTGGTGGTGCCGCCGAACGCCGCCGATGTGGTCGCGCTTTCGAAAGTGTCGGCGTTGACGATGCCGGCGGCCGAGAGCTGCTCGATATGGCAATGGCTGTCGACACCGCCGGGCAGCACGTATTTGCCGCGCGCGTCGATCTCGCGCCTGGCCAGCCCGAGGCCGCGACCGATCGCCGCGATGGTCTCGCCGGAGATGGCGACATCGGCCTCGAACGTATCGGTGGTGGTGGCGACGCGCCCGCCCCGGATGATCAGGTCATAGGCCGGCTCGGTCATCGCGATCTCCTAGTTCTGCCAGATGGAACGCCGTGGACGCGAGATGGCCGCATCGGCCCCATTGCGTCAGCCGTGGCATAGTGATTGCCTGTCACGCGCCGTCAACACTGAAGAAGCAGGTAGCTCCCATGTCCCGCCCGCGCATCACCGTGATCAACCCGAACTCCAACCAGGTGGTGACCGACGGCCTGGCGGCGGCGCTCAAGCCGCTGATGTTCACTGACGGACCGGAGATCGTCTGCGAGACGCTGAAGGAAGGCCCCTACGGCGTGGAGAGCCAGAAGGATGCCGACAGCGTCGCCCTGCCGCTGCGGCGTTTCGTCGAGGGCGACAACGCCTCCAGCGCCTTCGTGATCGCCTGCTACAGCGACCCTGGGCTGCATGTCTGCCGCGAGGCCACGGCACGGCCGGTGCTCGGCATCGCCGAATGCGGCGTCCTCACCGCGCTGACCCGCGCCGATACGTTCGGCGTGCTCGCCATCGCGCAGCGCTCGATCCGCCGCCACATCCGCTATCTCCGCCAGATGGGGCTGATGGACCGCCTCGCCGCCGAGCGTCCGCTCGACATGACGGTTGCCGAGACGGCATCTGGTGAAGGCACCTTGGCGAAGATGATCGCGGTCGGCCGCGCGCTGAAGGAGGAGGACGGCGCCGGCGCCATCGTGATGGGCTGCGCCGGCATGGCGCGACATCGCAAGAACCTGGAGGACGCGCTGGGCATCCCGGTGATCGATCCGACCCAGGCTGCGGTGACCATGGCTCTGGGCGCGGTGGCGTTTGCCAGCTGAGCGCATTGTTTGGTGGCAACACTCGCGCGGCGACCTCGGTGCACCTCGCCCGGCTTGCGGGGAGAGGTCGGATTGCATCGTCAGATGCAATCCGGGTGAGGGGGACTCTCCGCACGGTCGGTGCGCGTGGCTGCCCCTCACCCCAACCCTCTCCCCGTAAGAACGGGGAGAGGGAGCGCACCGAGATCCGCGCCAGGATTTCGCCTACAAACTACAACATTGGGTCACTCCGGCGGCACTGCGCCGGTGCGGCTGGTGATGAGCCCGTAATGCTCGACCCGGCGATGCCGCCCGAAGTCGAAGATCGTCTCCTTGCCGAACCGTGTCGCATCGAGATCGCAAGGTACGACCAGCACCTCGTCGCCCTCCGTCAGCGCTTCCGCGACGATCTCGCCGTCGGGATTGACGATCAGGCTGCCGCCGATCAGGTGATGACCGTCCTCGACGCCAGCCTTCGCGACCGCCACGACCCAGCACGAGTTCTGATAGGCGCCGGCCTGCGCGGACAGCCGGTTGTGGAACAGGCGCTGCTTCAGTCCCTCCGCTGACTTCAGCGAATTCACCGACGGCGTGTTGTAGCCGATCAGCACCAGTTCGACGTCCTGCAGGCCCATGACCCGATAAGTCTCCGGCCAGCGGCGGTCGTTGCAGATCGCCATACCGATGATGCCGCCGAGATTGCGCCAGACGGGAAAGCCGAGATCGCCCGGCTCGAAATAGCGCTTCTCCAGATGCTGGTGGCTGCGCTCCGGTTCGAACTCCTCGTGGCCTGGCAGATGTACCTTGCGATACTTGCCGACGATGTTGCCGGCGCGGTCGGTGAGAACTGCCGTGTTGTAGTGATGCCCATCCGGCGTCAGCTCGGCATAGCCGAGATACATCGCGATGCCGTGCTGCGCTGCGCGGTCGAACAGCGGCTGCACCGCGGCGTTGGGCATCTCGCGCTCGAACCAGGCATCGACATCGGCCTGATCCTCCATGTACCAGCGCGGAAAGAACGTGGTGAGCGCCAGCTCCGGATAGACGATGAGATCAGCGCCCCTGCGCTTGGCCTCGTCCAGCAGCGCGATCATGCGCGTGACGACGGCCTCGCGGCTGTCAGCGCGCTGGATCGGCCCCATCTGGGCCGCGGCAACGTTGATGATGCGCATGATGGAACTCCACAATCAGTTCGTATATGCGCCCTCTCCCCTTGTGGGAGAGGGCATGTATGACGTCTCGGCAAGCTCGGTTGGGTGAGGGGTCTTTCTCCACGAGCGGCACTCGTCGAACGAGACCCCTCACCCGACCGCGTACGCGGATGGCCGTACATGCCCTCTCCCACAAGGGGAGAGGGCGCTGCATCGGACAGCGCTGAGATGACCGGCGGCACCGAACCGATATCGAGAGAGCGGCGTGTGCCACTATGCCGAAAGTACCTGGTGCCGCCATCATCCCGGCCGATGCAGCACCGGACGCGTGCGCGAGAACGACGGCCGCCCCCACTTCAGGCCCCACAGCGGTTGCGCCAGCGTTGCGACCGCCTCGGTCGGATCGGCGGCATCGATGCAGACGAGATCGGCCGGCGCGCCGACTGTGATGCCGTAGTTGCCGAGCCGCATCAGCTTCGCCGCATCATGGGTCACCATGTCGAGGCAGCCGGCGAGATGGTCAGGGCGCGAGACGTGGCAGACATTGGCGTAGAGGTTGGCCATCCGGATCAGCGAGCCGTCGCCATAGGGCGTGAACGGGTTGAGCACGTTGTTGGTCGAGAGCGAGCAGGTCACGCCCCTCTCGCGCAACGGCTCCAGCGGGACCACGCCGCGCGGGATCGCATGATCCTGCCGCCGTCCCATCAGATGCAAGTCGGTCGAAGGCAGCACGGTCACGGCGACACCGGCATTGGCGAGCTGCGCGGCGATCGCGTTGAAGCGTTCCGGCGGCAGCAGCGACAGCTGCGTGACATGGCCGACAGCGACGCGCCCGCCCCACTTGTACTCCTCGGTCTTGCGGCAGACATATTCGATCTGCATGTGGTCGAGCGTCTCGGCGAGATCGAGATGCATGTCGATGTCGACGTCGTGTTCGCGCGCGATCGCGAAGATGCGGTCGATCTGCGCCGGCGGGTTGGTGTCGAAATACGGGGCGGCGCCGATGGTGCGCGCGCCACGACGCAGTCCTTCGATCAGCAGCTCCTCGGTGCCCGGATAGTTCGTCAGGCCTTCCTGCGGGAACACGCAGATCTCGAGATCGAGCGCCCAGGCGTAGTCGCGCGCGAGCTGTTGGATGGCTTCGAACGCGATGAAGCCGATGCCGGGATCGAGCTCGACATGGGTGCGCATCCGCATCGTGCCATGGCTGACGCAGCGCTCAACGGTCTGCTTCGCCCTGGCATAGACATCCTCCGGCGTGAAGTTGCGCTTGGCCGCCGCGGTCTCCCGCACCGCCTCGGCGACTGTCCCCTCCCGGATGCTGCAGCGGTCGAGGATGCAGGTCTTGTCGAGGTGGATATGGGTCTCGATGAAGCCGGGCACGACGAGACAATGTTCGGCGTCGCGCTCCTCCACCTCGGCCGGCAGCGCGGACTCGATGGCGGCGATGCGGCCTTTGGAAATTCCGATATCGGCGCGGCGCAGCTCGCCCTGCTGCGCCAGCACCGCGTTGCGAATGATCAGGTCCATGCCGCCTTTGCCGCCGAAGACTCCCTACGCGCGCCAAGCTGGCGGCGTCGCGTCCAAAAGGCAAGCGCCATGCCAGCGGGCGAGGCCGCGCTGCATTGCAAGCCGGCCGTCGTCACCATTCGTTTACAAATAGATGCCGCCCGGGATACCCTTGTTTGCTGCAGAAAAACTGCTATATTGATGCATGGAAAACGTGAACGCGTTCTGCTCAGGCCCGTCGTCAAGGCGGGCCGTTGCCGTTTTGGGGGTGGCTGTCCGATGACTCGCTCCAACCGTACGGATCACATTCGCCTGACCTCGCACCCGGTGCCAGGCGCCAAGCACAACTTCCCGCTCCACTGGGGCGCCGAGAACGCGCGCGAGCGCGGACCCGTGATCGGCACGGTGTCGCGTCCGCAGGACCGCAACGTGATCGGCAGCCATGGTGGCTCCTACACAGTCTACCGCGCGCTCGCGGTATCATCCGGTGCGCTCGATCCGATCCGCCGCCCCGATCTCACCAACACCCATCCCGCCGCCACGATCGGCCCGTTCGCGCAGTGGCGCGATCCGGCGAAGATCGTCGCGCTCGATCCCTGGGGCCATCTGGTGGCCGAGAATTTCGGCGGCGAGATCGCGGAAGGAATCGATATCCGGCCGACCATCGCCGTGACCAAGGCGCGCATCGAGCTCCCCGAGCTGCATGCAGCGCTCGCGGCCAAGCGCCTCGTCCATGACGGCGACGTCGTGCATGCCAATGGCAGCGTCTCGGTGGTGAAGGTCGCGATCGACCCGGTGTGGTACCTGCCCGGCGTCGCCGCGCGCTTCGGCACCAGCGAGACCAGTCTGCGCCGCGGCCTGTTCGAGCAGACCGGCGGCATGTATCCGGAGCTGGTGACCCGGCCCGATCTGCAGGTGTTCCTGCCGCCGATCGGCGGCACCACGGTCTATCTGTTCGGCGACGTCACCAAGCTGAACGACGGCCGAACGAAGATCACGTGCCGCGTACACGACGAGTGCAACGGCTCCGACGTGTTCGGCTCCGACATCTGCACCTGCCGCCCCTATCTGATCCACGGTATCGAGGAATGCGTTGCGGCCGGGCAGAACGGCGGGCTCGGCATCATCGTCTACAACCGCAAGGAAGGCCGCGCGCTCGGCGAGGTGACGAAATTCCTGGTCTACAATGCGCGCAAGCGCCAGGAGGACGGCGACGCCGCAGCGGCCTATTTCGAGCGCACCGAATGCGTCGCCGGCGTGCAGGACGCCCGGTTCCAGCAGTTGATGCCCGACG
The DNA here is from genome assembly GCF_051168215.1 of Bradyrhizobium sp. HKCCYLRH2015. Taxonomy (NCBI): domain Bacteria; kingdom Pseudomonadati; phylum Pseudomonadota; class Alphaproteobacteria; order Hyphomicrobiales; family Nitrobacteraceae; genus Bradyrhizobium; species Bradyrhizobium sp. HKCCYLRH2015. The sequence continues at coordinate 337,941 of NZ_JBNPUO010000006.1, forward strand.
TCATCCACTGGCTCGGCATCAAACGCATCGACCGCTTCATCTCGATGAGCGACATGAAGCACGACGCGCTGGTGGGCCAAGGCGTCGACATCGTCGAGCGCGTGCCGATCCCGGACGAGCTGATTCCCGCCGACGCCCATGTCGAGATCGCGGCCAAGAAGGCGGCCGGCTATTTCTCGCTGGAGCCGCAGAAACCCGAGGCGCTCGGCGACACCGTCGGCCGCCCGCTCGAGAAGTACTGAGCGCAGCAGCAGATCATGGACGACGTCTCATATCTCCTGTCGGCCCGCGCCGTGCGCGAGCGGTCGCATCAGCTGCTTGCGCTCGGTCTCGCCGACAAGCTGCCGCATTTCCGCATCGACATCGCCCGGCTCGACGCGATCGCCGACGTCGTGCTCGATGTGACCCGCAAGGCCTATCCCGACGGCGAGGTGCCGTTCCACTCGCGCTGGCGGCATTTCGTGGTCGGTGGTGTCGATCGCTGGGCCGCGATCGCCGACAAAGTGAATTGGCCGAATGCGGCGTCGCGGGCGCGCGCCGAGTTCGATCTCGCCATCGCGAGCGTGCTGCTCGACGCCGGCGCCGGCGCGGCGTGGCGCTATCATGACGAAGCCAGCGGCTTCAGCATCGGCCGCTCCGAAGGGCTGGCGCTGGCCAGCCTCGAGATGTTCGCAAGCGGCGCGTTCTCGTCCAATGCGAGCGATCCGCTGCGGGCCGATGCGGCGAGGCTCAGGCAGCTCACGATCGCGGATCTCGAACGCGGTTTTCAGGTCGGCGCCGACAATCCGCTGGTCGGGCTCGAGGGGCGCGTGGAGTTGCTCCGGCGGCTAGGCGCCGTCGTGGCGGCAAGCCCCGAGGTCTTCGGTGCGAAGGACGGTCCGCGGCCGGGTGGCCTGTTCGATCGGTTGGCTGCTGGCGGCCGCATCGAGGCCCCTTCGATTTTGCAGCAGGTGCTGCGTCAGCTCGGCCCGATCTGGCCGTCACGCCTGACGCTGCACGGCACGGCGCTCGGCGATTGCTGGCGGCATCCATCATTGATCACCGATGACGCGACCACCGGTCTCGTCCCGCTGCACAAGCTGTCGCAATGGCTGAGCTATTCGCTGATCGAACCGCTGCAGCGCGCCGGCCTTGTGGTGGACAACATCGACGGCCTCACCGGCCTCGCCGAATACCGCAATGGCGGCCTGTTCGTCGACGGCGGTGTGCTGAGCTTGCGCGATCCCGCCGATGCCGCGCGCGTGCATGAGGTCGATTCTCCGCTGGTGGTGGAATGGCGCGCGTTGACCGTCGCCCTGCTCGACCGGCTGGCCGAACTGATCCGCCGGCGCACCGGCCAGACCGCGGAGCAGCTACCGCTGGCGCGCATCCTCGAAGGCGGCAGCTGGGCCGCCGGCCGCAAGCTCGCCTTCGCCCGCCGCCCGGACGGTTCGCCGCCGCTGACCATCCTCACCGACGGCACGGTGTTTTAAGGGGTTTGGGCCTGAGGTCGCCGACCTCGCGGTTCCGTCATTGCGAGCAAAGCGGGAAGGACGTCTGGATTGCTTCGTCGCTTCGCTCCTCGCCATGACGAAACTGATCAGTTGCGCGTACGGTGGGCAAAGCGCAGCGTGCCCACCATTCCAAGCTGAGCTAAGATCGCGGTGGGCACGGCGCGTCGCGCCTTTGCCCACCCACCGCTTCGGAGATGAAAGCCATGGAAGGCGTCACGGTCGTCGATCATCCGCTGGTGCAGCACAAGCTGACCCTGATCCGCGACAAGTCGATCTCGACCAAGTCGTTCCGCGAGCTCTTGAAGGAGATCGGCATGCTGCTCTGCTACGAGGTCACGCGCGACCTGCCGCTGACCGAGGTCGAGGTCGAGACGCCGCTGGCGCGGATGCAGTCGGCCAAGATCGCCGGCAAGAAGCTGGTGTTCGTGCCCGTGCTGCGCGCCGGCGTCACCTTCGTCGACGGCATGCTCGATCTGGTGCCGACCGCTCGCGTCGCCCATATCGGCCTGTACCGCGAGCCGCAGACGTTCACCGCAGTCGAGTACTTCTTCAAGGCGCCGTCCGACCTGCAGGAGCGCCTGGCCGTCGTCGTCACCCCGGTGCTCGCGACCGGCAACAGCGCCGTCGCCGCGGTCGACCGGCTCAAGGAGCGCGGCGCCAAGGATATCCGCATGGTTTGCATGATCGCAGCTCCGGAGGGCGTCGAGCGCGTCCGCGGCCTGCATCCGGATGTCGCCCTGTGGACCGCCGCGATCGATGAAGGCCTCGACGACGACGCCTTCATCGTCCCCGGCCTCGGCGACGCCGGCGACCGCGCCTACGGCACGCGGTAGCAGCATTCAGCCGGCGAATGCCGCCTCTGCCTCCGGCAGCGCCCAGATCCTCTCGATCGCAGCAGTACCCGCGGCGGTGATGGCCGCCTCGTCGCCGTGGAGATAGCGGCCGTCGTGGATCAGCAGCCGGCCATCGATCATCACCTGGTCGATGTTGGCGCGGTTGGCGAGCGCGATCAGGCCGCGGCGCGGGTCGTGTAGCGGCCGAAGATGTGGATGCGTCATGTCGACGACGGTGAGGTCGGCGGTCGCCCCCGCCGCGAGGACGCCGAGATCGTCGCGCTTGATCATGGCGGCGGCCGTCGTGGTGACGGCGTCGATCAATTCCGGCGCGCTCGCCGTCTCGGCGCTTCCCAGCGCGATCTTCGAGATCATCGACGCCGCGTTGAGCTCGCCGAGCAGGTCCATGTTGTAGCCGTCGGTACCGACGGCGGTGCGCACGCCGTGCGCCGCGAAGCGGCCGAAGGCGGCGGTGACGCCGGCGCGCGCGAACACGCGCGGGCAGTTCAGCACGCCGGCGCCGCGCGCCGCCATCAGCGCGAGGTCGGCATCGGTCGAGGCATGGCAGTGCGCGGCCAGCAGATCGGGACCGAGCAGGCCGAGCCAGTCGAGATATTCGGCCGGCGTGCGGCCGCCATGGCGCTGCGCAATCGTCGCGACTTCGCCTGGGCTCTGCGCCATGTGCGTCGTGATGGGAACGTCGAGCTCGCGCGCCCGGCTCGCGGCCGCGCGCAAGAGATCCGGCCCGCAGGTATCCGTCGCGTGCGGGCTCATCGCGAGCCGGATGCGGCCGTCGCCCTGCCCGTGCCAGCGCTGATGCAGCGCGTTCCAGGTCGCCATGTCGGCTTCGCCGTCGTCACCGGCATAGTGCACGGTGCCCGAGGCATCCGCCTTGGCGTCCGAGGTCGAGAACAGATAGGGCGCGCCGTAGAAGCGCAGGCCCATCTCGAATGCCGCATCGAACAGCTCCGGGATGGCGTTGCGGAACGGCTCCATCACCGTGGTCGCGCCGCCCTTCAGGAGCTGCAGCACGCCCATGCGGCCGATCGCCAAGCGCTCCTCCGCGGTGAGGATCTCCGCGCCGCGCTTGGACAGCGGCAGCAGCACCGTATAGACGATGCTCTTGTTGTTGCGGCGGCCGTTGCCGTCCTCGGTGAGCGTGCGTGCGATCGCCTCGCTGAAGATGTGGTTGTGCAGGTTCAACAGCCCCGGCAGCACGAATCGGCCCGGACGATCGAACACCTCGTCCGCCGCCGGCCTGTCGCGCGTCACGGCCGCGATGCGCCTGCCCTCGACCAGCACCCAGTGATCGCGCAGCACGTCCTGTGCGCCGTCCCTGCGCGTCAGCACATAGCTGCCGAAGATCGCGGTCGTGCTCATACGCTCTTCGCTTCCGCCGCCTCGTGACGCTGGTAGTTCGCGGCGATCTCGGCGCCGGTCGTGATCCAGACGTCCTGGCACGATTTGGCGTAGGTCAGGAACTCGCGCAGCAGGCGGAAGCGCATCGGCCGGCCCGAGACCTGCGGATGCAGCACGGTCGTCACCATCGCGCCCCAGTCGCGGACTTCGTCCAGCTCATCCTTCCACATCGACAGCACGTGTTCCTTCGGAAAGATCGAGCGCGGCGAGAACCGCGCCGACAGGCCATGCATCCAGTCGTCATAGCTCGCGGTCACCGGGATCTCGATCGTGCCCGGCCTGCCGTCGGCAAGGCGATGGCGATAGGGCCTGACGTCGTCGCGGAACGACGAGGTGTAGACGATGCCCTGCCGCACCAGCGCGACGCGCAGCTCCTCGCAGAACTCGCCGAACGGCGCGCGGTAGCCGATCGGCCGGATCCCGAGCCGGCGCTGGATCGCCTCGAAGCCGCGCTCGACCTCCTCGACGATGAAGGGATCGCCGGGATCGGGCAGCAGGTGATGATAGCCGTGATGGCCGACCTCGTGGCCGGCCTTGAGCACCGCCTCCGCCATCGCCGGATGCGCATCGACCGCCCATCCCGTGATGAAGAACGTCGCCTTGAGATCGAGTTCGGCGAGCAGCTCCAGCAGCTTCGGCGTGCCGACGCGCGCCTCGTAGCCGCCGAAGCTCATCGTCACCAGCCGCGCCGCATGCGCCGGGTCCTTCGACGTCCAGGCGCTCTCGGCGTCGATGTCGAACGACAGGAACATCGCCGCTCTGTACGGCGCAGGCCATGGATAGTCCGGCGCCGGCGGCGCAGTGTTGGCGGGAACGACCGGGATCCCCGCGAGCGCCTTACTGTCCAGCATTGATCAGCACCTTCTCGATTCCGTTGTCGCTGAGCTTCCACTTCGCCAGAAGCGCCTTGTAGCTGCCGTCGGCGATCAGGCCCTCCAGCGCAGCGTGCAGCGCGCCACGGAGCTCGTCCGCCTTCACCGGCGTCGCGAGTCCGGTATATTGCAGCGCGATCATCTCGCCGACCGGCGTGTAGGCGTTCGGCTCGAGGTCCATGATGTAGGGCAAGGTCTCGTTGCCCTGCACGGCGGCATCGATGCGGCCCTGCTTCAATTGCGTCCGCGCGTCGGCCGAGCCTTCAGTGCCGACGAACTGGATCGGGCTTGATCCGCAGTTCTTCTCGCTCCAGGCCGCGATCTGGTCCGGAAACTTGGTGCGCCTGGAGGCGCCGACCTTCCTGCCGCACAGCGCGGTCGGCTCCTTGAGCTCGGCCGCGCGCGACGCCTGCACGAAGAAGCGCGGGCCGCTGCGCAGATAATCGATGAAGGTCGCGGTGTCCTGCCGGCTCTTGTAGTCGGTCATGCCGGTCAGGATGATGTCGAAACGCTGCGTGGCGAGGCCCGGCATCAACTGGTCGAAGCTCGTCTCCTGCCAGACAGCCTTGACGCCGAGCTTCTTGGCCAGCGCCTCGCCGAGCTCGACATCGAAGCCGGTCAGCGTCGATGTGGCCGGATCCTTGAACTCCATCGGCGGATAGTTCGGCACCACCGCGATGCGCAGGCCGTTCTGCTTGATCTCGGCCGGCAGTTCGGCGGCGAGAGCCGTGCCCGCCACGGCGGCGCTCATGAGTCCAGCCAACACGATCCACTTCAAATCCATCACCTCACCCCACTTCCGCTGCCAGAAACGCTCTTGTTCTCGCCTCGCGCGGCGCGCGCAGCACCTCGCGGGCCGGGCCGCTCTCCACGATCACGCCCTGGTCCATGTAGACCACCCGGTCGGCGACCTCGCGCGCAAAGCCGAGCTCATGCGTCACCACCAGCATGGTCATGCCGGATGTCGCGAGCTCCTTCATCACGGCAAGCACCTCGCCGACCAGCTCCGGATCGAGCGCCGAGGTCGGCTCGTCGAACAGCACCAGCCGCGGCTTCATCGCAAGCGCCCGCGCAATCGCGACGCGCTGCTGCTGGCCGCCCGACAATTGTGACGGATAGGAGCCCGCCTTGTCGGCGAGGCCGACCCGGCGCAGCAGCGCCATCGCCTCGTCCTTCGCCTCGGCCGGCCTGCGCCTCTGCACCTGCACCGGCCCCTCGATGACGTTCTCCAGCGCCGTCATGTGCGGAAACAGGTTGAAGCGCTGGAACACCATGCCGCAGGCGAGCCGCTGCCGCGCGATCTCGCGCTCCGACAGCCGGTGCAGCCGGCCGTCCTGCTCGCGGAAGCCGAGCAGCGCGCCGTCGAGCCAGATGCCGCCGCTGTCGGCCGTGGTCAACTGGTTGACGCAGCGGAGCAAGGTGGTCTTGCCGGAACCGGATTGCCCGATCAGGCAAACCACCTCGCCCTCGAACACGTCGAGCGAGACCTGCTTCAGCGCCTGAAATTCACCGAAGCGCTTGCTCAGTTGGCGGATGGCGACCAGCGGCCTCATCAGCGGCCGCCTCGCGCGATGCCGCGGGCAAAGCGGCGTTCGAGCAGCATCTGCAGCGGCGTGAGGATCGAGACCACGAGCAGATACCACAGGCCGGCGACGATCAGGAGCTCGATGACGCGCGAATTGGCGTAGTAGATGTTCTCGGCCGAGTGCAGCACCTCCGGATACTGGATCACGCTGGCGAGCGAGGTCGCCTTGACCAGGCCGATGAACTCGTTGCCGAGCGGCGGGATCACCACGCGCATCGCCTGCGGCAGAATGATCCGGCGCAGCGCCTGCAATCGTCCCATGCCGATCGCCTGCGCCGCCTCGTATTGCCCGATATCGACCGACAGCAGGCCCGCGCGCATCACCTCGGACGTGTAGGCGCCCTGGTTGATGCCGAGCCCGAGCAGCGCGGCCAGGAACGGCGTCATCACATCGACCGCGCGCGCGCTCCACAGGCCGGGAATGCCGATGGTTGGAAACACCAGCGCCAGATTGAACCACAACAACAACTGGAGGATCAGCGGCGTGCCGCGGAACAGCCAGGTGTAGCCGGCGGCGACCGACCGCAGCACCGGATTGGGCGACAGCCGCATGATCGCAACGACGACGCCGAGCGCGATTCCGAGCATCATCGCCAGGACCGCCATGACCATCGTGTTGACGATGCCGCGCAGGATCACCGGCGCCGTCAGGAAGCGTTCGACGAACACCCACTCGATCTGCCCCTTGGCGAAGGCCCGCCCGATCGCGACGAGGACGACGACGATGACCGCGGCCGCGAGCCAGCGGCCCCAATGCGCCTGCCGCGCAATCCCGTGTCCGGACAGATCCGGGAAGCCGTCGGCCAGGGCCTCGCTGCGGCTCATTGCGGCGCCGCGTTGAGCATGGGCTCGCGGACCGCATTGGCCCCGAGCCCCCATGTGTCCAGGATGGCCTTGTAGCTGCCGTCGGCGATCATCGCCTTGAGCTGCTCGGTCACCACTTCACGCAGCGCGGCATCATCCTTGCGGAACATGATGCCCTGGTAGCCGAAGGCGATGGGCTCGCCGACGATGCGATACTTGCCGGCCTCCTGCGACTGCGCATAGGGCAAAGTCTCGCTGCCCTGCACGGCAGCATCGATGCGGCCCTGCTTGAGCTGATTGCGGACATCGATCGAGTTCTCCCCCGGCACATATTGCGCGGCGGGCTTCCCTGCGGCCTCGCAATTGGCCTTGCTCCATTTCTCGATCTCCTGCGGGAAGCTGGTCGAACGCGTGGTGCCGATCTTCCGGCCGCACAGATCGGTCGCGACCTTGGCATCGCTGTCCGCCAGCACGAAGAACTGCGGGCCGGTGACCAGATAGTCGACGAAGTCGGCGGTCTCGCGCCGCGACGCACGATCCGAGATGCCGGAGATGATGAAGTCGGCGCGCTTCGTCTGCAGCGACGGAATGAGCTCGGCGAACGGCGTCTCGCTCCAGACGATCTTGACGCCGAGGCGCTTCGCCAGCGCGTTGGCGAGGTCGATGTCGAGACCCTTCAGCTCGTTGGTGGCGGGGTCGTGATATTCCATCGGCGCGTAGGTCGAGTTGACCGTGAGCTTGAGCACGCCAGCCTGCTTGATCTCAGCGGGCAGCTCCGCCGCCCCCGCCGCAGCAAACGAGGCGAGGATGACGAGACCTGCAAACAACGAACGGCGCATCCTGCAACACTCCCCCATGTGAACGGCTAATCGACCACGACCGGCTCGACGACGCCGGCGCGCTCGGTGATGAGCCTGTACTGATCCGGCCGGCGATGGGCCGCGAAGTTGAACATCTTCTCCTTGCCCTGGCGGCACAGATCGAGGTCGATGTCGGCGACGACGACCTCGTCAGCGAGCGTCCTCGCCTGCGCCACGATGCAGCCATTGGGATCGACGATGCAGGAGCCGCCGATCAGCCCGCTGCCATCCTCGTCGCCCGCCTTTGCGACCGCGATCGCCCACGTCGCATTCATGTAGGCGTTGGCCTGCGCCACCAGCGTGGAATGGAAGGTGCGCAGCGCGGCATCCTCGGTGTTGCCGCCGTTCGGATCGTAGGCCGCGGAATTGTAACCGACGCAGACCAGCTCGACGCCCTGCAGTCCGAGCACGCGCCACGATTCCGGCCAGCGCCGGTCGTTGCAGATCATCATGCCCATGATGGCGCCGCCCCACTCGCGGCCGGCGCGCACGGCCGGAAAGCCGAGATCGCCATAGCCGAAATAGCGCTTCTCCAGCTGCTGATACTTGGCACCCGGGCGCGGCTCGACGGAGCCGGGCAGATGCACCTTGCGATATTTGCTGATGATCTCACCGTCGGGATCGACCAGGATGGAGCTGTTGAAGCGGCGTCCGTCCGGTGTCAGCTCGGCATAGCCGACATAGAAGCCGACGCGAAGCGCCCGCGCCCGGTCGAACAGCGCGGCAACGGACGGATTCGGCATCGAACGCTCGAAGTGGCCGTCGAGCGCCTCGCCTTCGAGGATCCAGCGCGGGAAGAAGGTCGTGAATGCGAGTTCGGGGAAGACCACCAGCTTCGCGCCCTCGCTGGCGGCCTGATCCAGCAGCGCGATCATGCGGGACAGCGTGTGCGTCCGGCTGTCGGCGCGCTGGGTCGGTCCCATCTGGGCCGCGGCGGCGCGGAAGATACGGCTCAATAGTGCCTCCAATCTGTGCGTCATGCCGAACGATCAGGCGGAACGCCGCCTGAATGCGCGCACTGAAAGAAGGGATCATTTGGCGAAAGCGGCGCGGGATTTGCAATCTGCCCACACGGCCGCGCGCTATGATATTTTGGCCGAGACCATAACCTGGGCTTATAGGGCGTTCACATGAACCTGCGCCAGCTGGAGATCCTGCGGGCGGTCATCCGCCACCACACCACGGTCGCCGCCGCCGAGGAGCTGGCGCTGTCGCAGCCCGCGATCAGCAATGCGCTGAAGGCGATGGAGGCGCAGGCCGGCTTCACGCTGTTCGAGCGCGTCAACAACCGGCTGTTCCCGACGCCCGAGGCGATGACGCTCTATGAGGAGAGCGAGGCGATCTTCACCTTGCATGCCCGGCTGGAAAGCCGCGTGCGTGACCTGCGCGAGCAGAAGACGGGTCATCTGTCGATCGTCGCCACGCCGCCGCTCGCCTACAGCATCATCCCGCCGACCTTGTCAGGCTTCCTGCGGCGCCGGCCGCAGACGCGGATGTTCTTCGACGTGCGCCGCTACGAGGGCATCATCGAGGGCGTGCTCGGAAACGTCGCCGAGCTCGGTTTCGCGCTCGGACTGTCTGACCATCCCGGTATCGCGCACGAGGTCGTGCACACCGGCGAGATGGTGTGCGTGATGCCGGCCCGGCATCCGCTTGCGGAACGCGACATGATTTCAGCGCGGGACCTTGCCGGGTTCCCGCTGATCGGCCTCGAACGCGGCACACGCCTCGGCGAAGCCGTGCGCGAGAGCTTCCGGCAAGCCGACGCCGACTTCCAGCCGACGGTCGAAGTGCGTTACTGCAACACGGCCTGCGTGCTGGCTTCGACCGGCGTCGGCGTCGCCGTGGTCGATCCATTCTCGCCGCGCCAGGGCGGGCATGATCTCGTGGTACGGCCGTTCACGCCGAGCACCAAAGTCTCGGCCTATGTGTTGTGGTCGGAGGCGCGGCCGCTGTCGAACCTGGCGAAGACGTTTCGCAGCGAGGTGCGAAACGCGAGCCGCAGTCTCGCAGATGGCCTCGACGCGGCGGCTCCGAGTCTCGCCGCTTCCGCGGAACGCGGCTGATTGCCGATCGGCACGACGCGTCCAATAGACCCGTGGACGTATCGTTTGCGGTCCATCATCCGAAATGCCTGCCTGCGGCGGGCTTCTCGCGATGATGCTCTGCGCCTCCGTCATCTTGCGGCTGGCGGCGGAATGGTTGCAGGAGACATTGTGGACCATGGCTCGCCCGCCCGCAATCGCGCCGCCAGCGCCGCCGCGCAGCCGACGAGCAGCTTCTCGCCCTTTGCAGCAGATGCCTTGCGCGCATCGCCTGCGACGCCGGAGGTGGTGATGTCGGCGAACGATCTGAACATTTTCAGCGACGGCACCATCGAGCCCATGATGTCGAAGCTCGGCCCGAAGGCCGCGTCGAGCCTCGCCGCATCGACGAGGCTCGGATGAGCCGCCATCATCATCGACGTCTCGGCTTCGCAGGCGTGCATCACACCGTCCTGATCCTCGAGGACCTCGGCCATCGTCTCCCGCCCTTCCATGAAATAGGTCGTGGTCGCGATCGGGGCATTGAACTCGCGCGTCAGTTCGCCGGTGAGGGCGGCCAGCGCCTGGATGTTGCCGCCATGGCCGTTGACGATCACGATGCGGCGGAAGCCGGCATTCAGGATCGAGCGGCAAAGGTCCCTGAGCACAGCGTGGTAGGTGGAGAGACGGAGGGTAAAGGTGCCGCCGAATGGAACGTGATGGTCGGCGAGCCCGCACCAGACAGTCGGCGCGACCACGATGGGATGGTCTGGAGCCAGCTCCAGCGCGGTGCGGCGGCAGACCTCGCTGCACAGGAAGTCGTCGACTCCCGTCGGCAGATGCGGGCCGTGCTGCTCGGTCGAGGCCACCGGCAACAGCACGAGCGCGTCACGGGCCGCGAGCGCGCGAAGCGCTGCGGCGGAAAGTCTATTCCAGGCGGTTTCGGTCATGATGGCTGCTCGCGTGGTCGGAGATGAGGTAGATTGGCTCAGATCACGCAGCGACCGCAACAGCCCATCTCGGCGTCTCTTGCGCGCAGGCCGACAGTGGCCTGCGTGCAGCCAGGCCTGCACGCCACTGCGCGATACAGCGGCCTCTCCCACAAGGGTGACGGCGCGGCAACCCGGACCGCACCCTCGGCTACATCAGGAGCATGCTCTCCATACGCTCAAACATCGACAGCGATTTCGACCTCGAAGGTGCAACGGCCCTGCGTCCTCACAACACCACGGCTCGCGCGGCGGGCCAGTCTCACGCCCGCGTCAATTCGATGTCGTGGGTCTGCTTCGTCTCCGCGTCGTACACCCTGATCTGCAACATCGGAAACCGGCGCTTGAGGTCATGCGCGCCGTTGTGTGCGCCATCCTTGGTCTTGAATTCGGTCTTGATCTGACCATCGACCACGACGGCATAGCCGGTCAGCGGAAGGTCTTTGCCGGATTTGTCTTGAGCAGGCTTGTTGTGAACAGACTTCTCTTGGGCAGACTTGAGCATTGCGAGCCGACGTCGATTCGTGAGTTGAAGGGGTGCCGAGCGCGCGATCTCTCCGCCTCGGACGACTCCGATGTAAGGTGAGTCTGTCGCGACGAGCAAGCGAAGACGTGTTCTTCACAAGCAGGACAACTACGGTTCAACCTGACGGCGCAGCGCCGGCCCGCGATGATCTCGGGATGTTCAGCGCGAACGAGTCGCGCAAGTTCCAGACTTGCGACGCGAACGTTCCGGTCGCTCGGCATCATGCTCGCCACCGCGAACGAGGAGCGCTGTGGTCGCGCGTCTCTCAGGGCCCGCAGCGCCCACCTCGCACCACCCCCAAGGCAGCAGCCCGATGCCAACTTGAGATGCGCTCTCCAACTGAGCACGGGTAGACGCAAAATCCCGCCACCATCGAACGAACGAATCAGCATGACCGCCATGCGCGAATTGCCCGTCGTGTTAGTTCGTCGCACGTTTGGCACTTGCGCCGTCGGGCAAATCACCTGCACATTTCCGCGCATCCCGCCTCATGAAGAGGGGCGTGTCGCGAACGTCACGAGACGTGGAGTGCGGGATGCGATGGACGCGACGTGTCGCAGCGGGTGTCATGCCTGCGGACGAACGGCACGGCGCGGACGGCGAAATCGCATGGTCCTGGCGCCGCGACGCTGGCGTCAAGCTCGCGACGAGGTTTCAGCCTCGCGCGGGTGACGGTGGCAAGACAGCCCGTTCACCGGGGAGAGTGCGTATAAGCCGTAACACCGTCGCGCAGGGAAGGCCGGGATGTCTCGGCCGAACCTGTGGTTCCTGCCCCGTGCATTCTTTCCGCACGGGGGCCATGGGGGCGGCAAGCTCCCGGCCTTCCCTGCGCCCTTGAAGAGGGTTCCGTCAAGCAAGACTCGGGCGCGATCCGCGCCGCGAGATCGCGACGTGCTGATTTGTAGACGTTCTGTTTGTCGATGGCTGTTTGTCGATGGCTGTTTGTCAGAGTGAACTGCTGACCAATGTTGCGTGCCGTGCACGGGGGCACGACGATCTCCGTAAGATGACGGATGGGCTTGCCGACCGCCGGTGCCGCTCCGGCAGCCAGGGATCGTAAACGGCTGGGCAGACCGTTGACCCGCCATTTACCTCACGGTCCGACCACGACATCGTGATTTGATGCAGGTCAACATGCCCGGCCCGGACGCACCACCTACTGACAAGGCGTTCAAGCGAATCAGGCCTTGCCGTTACCTCGTTCGGCGTCCCTCGAACGGTCCTGTGCACTTGTCATCATGGAGAACCACATGAGCGAGACCGGCGTGACCGCCCTGGATCACACCGTCCAGGAAACCAACATCTGGCTGAAGGCCATCGAGCAGCGCCTCGCGCTGGCGAGCCGGCAGCAGGCCTACAATGCACTGCGTGCCGTGCTCCATGTGCTGCGCGACCGCATGCCCCTGGCCGTCGCCGTGAATTTCGGCGTCCAGTTGCCGATGCTCATTCGCGGGATCTACTACGAGGGCTGGCACCACGCGGCAACCCCGACCAAGGACCGCCATCTCGAATATTTCGTCGATGACATCTTCCGCCAACTGCCGCCGCAATTCCCGGTCGATCCGCTCACGGCGGCGCGCGGCATCTTCGAGATTCTCTGGGAGAAGCTCGATCCCGGCGAGTTCGACAAGCTGATGGCCCACCTGCCCGTGTCGCTGCGCAATCTGCGCGAGCCGGCGACGTAAGCGTCAGTGCGCCAACTGCCGGTACAGCGCCGGCAGTGCGGCCGGTAGTCGCCGGATGTTGCCGACGATGGCGTAGCCGCCGCGACCGAACAGGGTTGGAAAATACGACTGCGCCGACGCATCGATGGTCACGCCGAACACCGCGACGCCGCCGCGTCGCGCTTCCTGCACCGCCTTGCGCGTGTCCTCGATCGCGAACCGTCCCTCATAGTGATCGACGTCGTTCGGCTTGCCGTCGGTCAGCACCAGCAGCAGGCGCTTGCGCTCGGATCGCTCGGCGAGCTCGCCGGCGGCGTGACGCACCGCCGTGCCGATACGCGTGTAGTAGCCGGGCCTGAGCGCGCCGATGCGGCGCTCGACCCGCCCGCTCATCGGCTCGCCGAATGCCTTCACGGTCTCCAGGCGGACCCACGAGTTGCGCCGCGAGGTGAAGGTGAGAATGCTGTGGCTGTCGCCGCAGGCCGACAGCCCATGCGCCAGCACCAGCAGCGCCTCCTTCTCGACGTCGAGGACGCGCACGCCATCGATCCATGCATCGGTCGACAGGGACACGTCGACCAGGAGAGTCACCGCGAGATCATGCGCCAGCGGTCGCATCGCGAGGTGCACGCGGTCGATGCCGCCATGGCCGGCATTGAGATCGCTGCGCGCGCGCACCAGCGCGTCGATGTCGAGGTCGTGGCCGTCGGCCTGCGCGCGCATGATCTCGTGGCGCGGCCGCAAGGTCTCGAACCTGCGCCGGACGCTGCGGATCCGCCGGCGCATCGCATCGTCCGGAGCCCACGCCTCGCCCGCTTCGGCGGCGTCGCCGGTCACGACGCGGCAATGATCCGGCAGATAGGCGCCGCTGCGATAATTCCATTCGGGATACAGCCAGCCGCTGTCGAGCCTCGCGGTGTCGACCGCCTCGGGCGGCAGATCGAGGTCGAACTTCAGCTTGCTCGCCGGCCGCCCCTTGCGCCTGGCGATCGCAAGCTCGTCGAGATCGTCGGCGGCCTTGCGGGCGTCGTCATCGTCGGTATCGTCGGACGGACGATCGACATTGACCATCTCCGCCATCGCGAGGATCTTCTCGAAGCGGTTGAGAATGAATGGATCGCGCTTGGCCGTGTCGTCGCGCTCGCGCCGCGCGAATCGCTTGCGGGTGTCGGGTGCCCCCTCCTGCTCTGCGGGCGCCTGCGTCTCGTCGTCGTCCCGCGCCGCGGCAACGGCATCGCGACCCCAGCAATCGCCCCACAGCGGACACGGCAGCATCGGCCGATAGCCGGGCGGGGCGGCCTGCGGCAACGGGCCGCCGGCGATGACCGCATTCCACAGCGCGCCTTTGGGCGGCGCGCCCGCGCCGAGCAGCGCAATGACGATGTGCTCGACCTGCTGCTCGAGCCGAGGCAGCGGCCGCCGCGGCCGCGCCGCAGCCAGCGCTTCAGCGAGTTGCGCATGCGGACGCGCCAGCCCCGGGAAGCGCGCCAGCACCAGCGAGGTCGTCTCACAGGCCCGGCGCAGCGCCAGCAGATCACGCCGCAGCGGATCGCGCTCCGCGATCGGCTCGACTGCCATGGTCGCGAACCACGCCGCGAGCCAGTGATAGAGCTGCGCATTGAGCGCGCGATCCGGCAGCAGCGCGATGGTCTCCGGCAGGAACACGGTGGCGCCGTCGCGCCCGGCCTGGTCGAGGCATTCGTCGCCGAGGCCAATGCGCTGGCGCCAGCCGAGCCGATGGCCCGATTTGCGCGCCTTGGCTCCGGCGACCTGCACGCCGCTCTCGCCGCCCAGCGCGCGGAACATGACGGCGATGCGGCCGCTGATCTCGTTCAGGGCGACGGCCTGGTCCGGATGGACCGGATAGCTCGAGGTCGTGCCGACCATGCGATGCCAGGCACGGCCGACGGTCTCCTCCAGTTCGAGGAAGTCGAGCATGGCTCACCCGATCACGGCATGCGCGACCTCGCGCAGCGCGGCCTTGACGTCGGCGTCGTCGGTGAGCGGCTCGATCATCGCAGCGAGCACGGCGTCCGCGATGGATGCTCCGGCGGCGACGAGCGTCGCACAATAGACCAGCAAGCGCGTCGAGACGCCCTCCTCCAGGTCATGGCCCTGCAGCGCGCGCAGCCGATGCGCGAGCGCCACCAGCGGCCGAACGCGCTCCGGCGCCAGCCCGCTCTCGGCGGCGACCACCACGATCTCCTGCTCGGCCGGCAGGAAGCCGAATTCGATGGCGATGAAGCGCTGCCGTGTCGACGGCTTGAGCGCCTTGTGCAGCGACTGGTAGCCGGGATTGTAGGAGACCACGAGCATGAAGCCGTCGGGCGCGATCAGCTCCTCGCCGGTGCGCTCCAAGGGCAGGATCCGGCGGTCGTCGGTGAGGGGATGCAGCACGACGGTGACGTCCTTGCGGGCCTCGACGACCTCGTCCAGATAGCAGATTCCGCCCTCGCGCACCGCGCGGGTCAGCGGGCCGTCGGTCCACACGGTGTCGCCGCCCTTGAGCAGATAGCGCCCGGTGAGGTCGGCGGCGGTGAGGTCGTCGTGACAGGCGACCGTGTGCAGCGGCAGGCCCAGTCGCGCCGCCATGTGCGCGACGAAGCGGGTCTTGCCGCAGCCGGTCGGCCCCTTCAGCAGCACCGGCAGGCGATGTCGGAACGCATGCTCGAACAGCGCGCATTCATGGCCGGTCGGCGTGTACGAGGGGAACGACGGGGCGGTATCGATCGCGTGCAGCGCGGGCTTCATGACAACTCTCCGTATCAGGGGGATGCAGGCGGCGGCATCGAGGCTGCCGCCTGCGGGATTTCACTCCGCCGGCTGCAGCGCGCCGGGCAGCGCAGCCTCCTTGGTGCGGCCGGGCACCAGCACGGCCCAGACGAACATCAGCGCCGCGATCGCCACGAACACGCCGGAGCCGAGCCGCACCCAGTAGAACATCGCGAGCTGGTCCTGCACGTCCATGTAGCTCTGGCCGAGCACGCGCTGCAGATGCACCTGGATGATACCGGCGAAGGTCAGTGCAAAGGTCATCGTCATCATCGCCGTGCACATGATCCAGAAGCTCGCCATCGAGAGCCACTGGTTATACGGCGCACGCTGGCGCAGCTGCGGCACCGCATAGGCCATGACGGCGAGGTTGAGCATCACATAGGCGCCGAAGAAGGCGAGATGGCCGTGTGCCGCCGTGACCTGGGTGCCGTGGGTGTAGTAGTTCACGCTGGACAGCGTGTGCAGGAAGCCCCACACGCCGGCGCCGAGGAACGCCATCACGGAGCAGCCGACCGACCACAGCAGCGCGGCGCGGTTCGGATGCTTGCGGCCGGCCTTGAGCGTCATCTGCACCGTGAAGATCACCATGGTGAAGAACGGCGCGACCTCGAGGGTCGAGAACAGCGAGCCGATCCACTGCCAGTAGCCGGGGGCGCCGATCCAGTAGAAATGATGGCCGGTGCCGAGGATGCCGGAGAACAGCGCAAGGCCAATGATGACGTAGAGCCACTTCTCGACCACCTCGCGATCGATGCCGTTGAGCTTGATCATCAGGAAGGCCAGGATCGAGGCCATGATCAGCTCCCAGACGCCTTCGACCCAGAGATGGACGATGTACCACCAGTACATCTTGTCGACGGCGAGATTGGCCGGATTGTAGAAGGCGAACAGGAAGAAGATCGCCACGCCCCACAGCCCGAACAGCAGGATGTTGGTCACCGTGGTCTTGCGACCCTTGAGCGCCGTCATCGTGACGTTGAACAGGAACATCAGGCAGACGACGACGATGCCGACCTTGATGATGAAGGGCTGCTCGAGAAACTCTCGGCCCTCATGGTAGTGGAAGAGATAACCGACGACGGCAGCCCCCGCGGCGCCGAAGAACATCCAGAACTGAATCTTGGCGAGCAGCGGGCTGTAGAGCTCGGTCTCGGTCTCCTCGGGCAGCAGGAAGTAGGTGGCGCCCATGAAGCCGATCAGCGACCACACGATCAGCGCGTTGGTGTGGATCATGCGGACGATGTTGAAGGGCAGCAGGACCGACAGCGTGTTCGGCAGCACGTAGATCGTGCCGGCGAGCAGGCCGAAGATGACCTGAGCGAGGAAGAGCGTCAGCGCGCCGTAGAAATACAGCATCGCGACCTTCTGGGTCTCATATCTCATCGCGGATCTCTCTCATGACGGGGGGCGGGATGCCGGCTCAGCCGGCCTTGTTCGGCGGCCAGTCCTGGCGCTTGATCGTGTCGGTCCATTGCAGGAAGTCCGCGAGATCGTTGAGCTCCTGGTCGGACAGGTTGAACTGCGGCATCTGCCGGCGGCCGGGCGCGCCGGAGGGTTGCGACTGCATCCAGGACTTCAGCATCTCGCGCGCGGCGGCCGGGTCCTGCCTGCCGCCCCAGCGGTCCCAGACATTGCCGACCTCTGGCGCGAAATAGGCGCCCTCGCCCAGCAGCGTGTGGCAGTTGATGCAGGAGTTTTTCTCCCAGACGTGCTTGCCGCGAGCGACGCCGTCGGACAGCGTCGACGCACTGGTCGAGGTCGTGACCATGTAGTAGTGGCTGTGCGCTGTGAGCCCGAGGAAGATCGCAAAGAAGAAGGCCGAACCGCCGTAGAAGACGTTCCGTGCGGCAGACTTGGTCAGGCGTTCCGCCATGACACGTCCTTTCCGTTTGGTGAAGGTCGATGGTGAAGGCAATCTACCGGCACTGCCGGGAGTCTCTTTGTCGCCGCGCAAGCAGCATGGCGATGGCGCGTCAGACCAGTGCGCGGATCGCCACCGCGAGCCCGGCGAGCGCGACCAGGCCTAGGAGCCACGATGTGAGCAGGCCCCGCCACAGCGCGGGCGCATGGCGCAGGCCGAGAAAATCCAGCACGATCACCCTGCCCTTGGCCAATGCGAGCACGAGCACGAGAGCATCGGCGAGCCAGCGATTCGGCAGCAGCAGCGAGGCCGCGAGCGTGGCGGTGGCGAGGCTCATCAATTGAAGCCAGGCGAGCGTGAGGCGATCGCGGACCATGACTCATCCCACCAGATAGAGGATCGGGAACATCACGATCCAGACCAGGTCGACCATGTGCCAGAACGCCGTCCCGGTCTCGACGCTGTCGGGCGCGGCATGACGACCGACGCCTCCCAGGATGACCATCCCGAGCACGACGTGGAGCAGATGGAAGCCCGTGAGCAGAAAATAGAGCGTGAAGAACGGCGACGTCTCCAGGCCTGCGCCGGCGGCAATCTCCCTGCCATACTCGGTCAGCTTGACGGCAATGAAGGCCGCGCCGAGCAGGATCGCCAGCATGATCCAACGCCGTGCGGTGGGCGGCGATGCGCCTCTCGCCGCGGCCGCCGCGCGCGCCGCAGCCCACCCGCTCGTCACAAGCACGATTGTGTTCAATGCGGCGAGAGGTCCGTCCAGCATGGCCTGCCCGGCCGCGAACACGACTGGATTGACTGCGCGCGCCACGACGAAAGCGCCGAGCAGCAGGCCGAAAGCGACGAGCTCGCTGAGGATCAGGACCCACATCATGGGGTCGCCCGGCAACCCGTCGAGCACGCCCCAGCGCTCCGTTGGTTCCGGTTCGTATGTGAGTGCCGACACCGCCACCTCCGATCAGATGTCGGCAAAGCTAATCGGGACGGCAGACATGCTCTTTGTCGGCGCACAAACAGCACGGCGCCTGGATGCGCTACGGGATCGGCATCAGGAGCATGTCCATGACCGAAGCGCAGCTCGGCCTCATCACCGCCACCCCGATCATCATCGTGTTTGCAGCGGCGCTGCGGCGCATGGGCGTGCTGTCGACCACCGGGACGGTGTCCGCGATCGCGCTCTCCGTTGCGATTGCGGTTGTCCTGTTCACCACGCAGTAACCGGGCCTGGAACCTTTGCCGCTCTCGGGCGTCAGATCGTCCGGAGGTGCCGCATGGACGACAACCGGTTCGCAGAGCTGCTCGGAAGCGCCGCCATCGGCGTCTGGGGCGACATGCCGCGCGACATCCAGGAGGCGCTGTTCGAGACGGCGATGCGCGGTCACGACGATCTGAGGCACGAACTCGCCAAGCTGCTTCACGACCGGCATCCGCGGACACAGCATCCGCCGCGCCCGGCGTGAGCGGTCTCAGTCGCGATGATCATCAGCCCCGAACTGTGATGGTTCGTCGTAGCCCTTGCGGCTGCTGTAGAACAACAGCACCATCAGCCCGATCCCCACGATGAGCGAAAACACCACGCCGAGCGCGAGCGCGATCCAGCCCCCGGCCGGCATCGGATCGCCAGGCAGGGTCATGCCCTGATAGGCGAAGATGACGGCGGCTGCGAGAATCAGCAGCAATGCAACGATGATGGTGATCGGTCCTGCCCGCATGGCGGTCGCACTCCTGACACGAGAACAGGACGGGACCATGATCGTTCCTGCACGGGTGCGGTAGAGGCGCACGGCGGCAGTTCCGAAATTCGAGGACGGCCTCCCCACCCTTCTCGCTGCGCCGCCGAAAGCATCGCGCTGCATCCCATCGCAGCATCATCTGCTCAAAGGATGACGCGCGCTCCTCCGCGCCTTGCCGCGGGCCGCATGGCTGCTCTCGCGGCGGATCGCTAGGCGTCGGGGAACTTAGCTGATAACCATACCGGCTTCCTATCGGCTAAAGAGGACAAGACCGGAGATGGACAACCGCAGCGAGATCTGGCGCGGCGTCGACGCGATCAAGACCCGTTTCATCGAGCTCAGCGACCGGGTGTGGAGCATGCCCGAGGTCTGCTACACTGAGGCCCGCTCATCTGCCGAACACCTCGCCGAGCTCAAGCACCAGGGTTTTCGCATCACTGAAAAGGTCGCGGGCATCCCGACGGCGCTGATGGGCGAATGGGGAGAAGGCGGTCCGGTCATCGCCTTCATGGGCGAATACGACGCCCTGCCCGGCCTCAGCCAGGAAGCGGGAGTTGCCGAGCATCGTCCGATCGAGACCGGCGGCCACGGCCATGGCTGCGGCCACAATCTGCTGGGCTCGGCGGCGCTGCTCGCGGCCACCGCCGTCAAGGACTGGCTCGCCGCCAACAAGGTCCCGGGACGCGTGCGCTACTACGGCTGCCCTGCCGAGGAAGGCGGCGCCGCAAAGGCCTTCATGGTGCGCTCAGGCGCGTTCGAGGATACCGACATCGCGATCACCTGGCATCCGTCGAGCTTCTGGGAAGTGGTGATGACGCCCTCGCTCGCCAACACGCGCGCGGACTTCATCTTCACCGGACGCACCTCGCATGCGGCCGCCTCGCCGCATCTCGGCCGCAGCGCGCTCGACGCGGTGGAATTGATGAATGTCGGCGTCAACTACATGCGCGAGCACATGCCGAGCGACGCCCGCGTGCATTACGCACTGCTCGACACCGGCGGCATCGCACCCAACGTCGTGCAGGCGCATGCGCGCGTGCGCTACTCGATCCGCGCGCGCGACCTGCCCGGCATGAACGAGCTGGTCGGGCGCGTGCACAAGATCGCGCTAGGTGCCGCGATGATGACCGAGACCAAGGTCGAGATGAAGATCATCTCGGCGGTCTCCAACATCCTGCCCAACACGCCGCTCGAAGAGGCGCTGCACGGGATCATGGAAGAGCTCGGGCCGCCGCATTTCGACACGACCGACAAGGATTTCGCCGGGCAGATCCAGGCGACCCTGACCGACAAGGACATCGAATCCGTCTACTACAGCATCGGCATGGACCCGACCGACAAGCCGCTGGCCGACTTCCTGGTGCCGCTGAACGCCAAGCGCAATCCGCAGATCGGCTCGACCGATGTCGGAGACGTCAGCTGGGTGGTGCCAACGGTGCAGGTGCACGCGCCGACGGTGGCGATCGGCACGCCGTTCCATACCTGGCAGGTCGTCGCGCAAGGCAAGACGCCGGCCGCGCACAAGGCGATGGTGCAGGCCGCGAAGGCGATGGCCGGTCTCGGCATCAAGGCGCTCAATGAGCCGGCGCTGATCGCAGCCGCCAAGGCCGACCTGAAGAAGCGGACGCAGCGCACGCCCTATGTCAGCCCGCTGCCCGCCGAGGTCGAGCCGCCGCTGACGATGTCGGTCGTTTGAGAGATAGATAACTGGGGGAAACACGATGGCGAAGACAGCGACAAAGAAGAAGCCGGCGGCGAAGACCGCCAAGCCGGCTCCGAAGCGCGTGTCCGCGCGCGCCACGGCTGGCAGGAAGCCCGCAAAGACGAAGCCGCAGGCCAGACCACAGGCAAAGGCAGCCGCGCCAAAGCCGCGGCTGCCGAAAGGACCGGTCTGGCAGTGGTCGGCGCTCGACACCGCCGCTGCGATCCGCTCCGGCGCGGTCTCCTCGGTCGAGGTGACCGAGGCTCATCTCGCGCGCATGCATGAGGTCAATCCGAAGCTGAATGCGGTCGTCGTCGATCTGTCCGAAGAAGCCTTGAAAGCTGCGCGCGCCGCGGACAAGGCGCGCAACAAGGACGGCCTGCTGCATGGCGTGCCCGTCACGATCAAGGAGAACGTCGACTACGAGGGACGGCCAAACCCCAACGGCGTTCCGGCGCAGACGGGGATCATCGCGCCGTCGGACGCGCCGGTCGTGCGCAACCTCAAGAAGGCGGGCGCGATCGTGCTCGGCCTCACCAACACGCCGGAATTCTCATTCCGCGGCTTCACGGACAACCCGCTGCACGGGCTGACCTTGAACCCGTGGGATCCCGAGATCACCTGTGGCGGCTCGTCGGGCGGCGCCGGAGCCGCGGTCGCCGCCGGCATCGGCACCATCGCGCATGGCAACGACATCGGCGGCTCGCTGCGCTGGCCGGCGCATTGCAACGGCGTGGTCACGATCAAGCCGACACAGGGGCGCATCCCGGCCTACAATGAAAGCGCCGCGGCCGAGCGGCCGATGCTGGCGCATCTGATGTCGTCGCAGGGGCCGCTGGCGCGCAGCGTCGCCGACGTCAGGCTGGCGCTGGAGGTGATGAGCCGGCGCGATCCGCGCGATCCCTGGTGGGTGCCGGCCCCGCTCGAGGGCGAGACGCCCAAGCGGCCGATCAAGGTCGCGCTCGCCAAGATTCCTGATGACATGGACGTCGATCCCTCGGTGCAGGCCGCGCTCCGGCAGGCCGCGGATCATCTGGAGCGCTCCGGCTACCGGGTCAGCGAGGTCGAGGTCCCCGACATCTCCGGCGTCTGGCAGACCTGGTGCGACGTCATCACCACCGAGGTGGTCGTGATGCAGGAAGCCAAGATGCTCGCCGTCACCTCCGAAGACTTCCACAAGGCGTGGGGCGGGATGCGGGCCAAGGCCGAGATCCTCGACCTCGCAGGCTGGATGAACGCGACGGCGCAGCGCTCCACCCATATCCGCGCCTGGCAGATGTTCTTCGAGGAGTATCCGGTGGTGCTGGCGCCAACGACGGTCAAGCCGACGCCGGGCCCGCGCGAGGACACGGTAAGCCCGGAGCGCGTGCGTGATATCTTCTTCAACGAGATCCGCTTCATCTCGGCCATCAACGTGCTCGGGCTGCCCGGCGCGGTGGTGCCGGTGGCGGTTCACAATGGCCAGCCGATCGGCGTGCAGCTGATCGCCGGCCGCTATCGCGAGGACCTCGCGCTCGATGCCGCCGCGGCGATCGAGAAGCGCGCGGGCATGCTGGTGCGGCAGCTCTGGGAGCGGATGGCTTAGTCTCGCGCCGGCCCGAAGACCCCTGGTTCTCGGGCCGTCACGTTTCCGACATCGCTTCAGCCTCGATTGTCGAAAGTCGAACACTGACGCCCATCGCGTTTGCCCGAGGGAGCCCCTCGGGTTGACGGGACGTCGCCGACCTGTCTATTTTGATGTATACGAATGAATATAGCACGGCATCGGTACGGGCCGCTGCGCCGGAACGAGACTTGCAATTCACCGAAGCGAACCCGTCTCTGTCGATATGAACGAGGACAATTGTGATGAGATCGATGCGCTTCGTCGCCGCTGCTCTGTGCGCGGCTGCCGCTCTCCTGACTGGGGCAAACGCGTTTGCCGGCAGCGCCAACATCGCCGTGGCCGCCAACTTCACCGAGCCGGCGAAGGAGATCGCCGGCCTGTTCAAGGCCAAGACGGGACACGAATTGGTGCTGAGCTTCGGCGCGTCCGGACAGTTCTACACCCAGATCAAGGAGAACGCGCCGTTCGCGATCCTGCTCTCCGCCGACGACGAACGGCCTAAGAAGCTGGTCGACGAGGGCCTCGGCGTCGCCGAGAGCCGCTTCACCTACGCCATCGGCAAGCTCGTGCTGTGGAGCAAGGACCCGAAGGCGGTGAAGGGCGAGGAAACGCTGAAGGCGAACGCGTTCAACAAGCTGTCGATCGCCAATCCCACCGCCGCGCCCTATGGCGCGGCCGCAGTGGAGACGCTGAAGGCGCTCAAGCTCTATGAGACGATCCAGCCCAAGATCGTGCAGGGCAACACGATCTCGCAGGCGTTCCAGTTCGTTGATACCGGCAATGCCGAGGTCGGCTTCGTCGCGCTGTCGCAGCTGATGCCGAATGCGGGCGGGTCGCGCTGGCTGGTGCCGCAGACCCTCTACACCGAGATCCGCCAGGATGCCGTGCTGCTGAAGGCATCCGCCGGCAACGAGGCGGCGACTGCGTTCCTGACCTTCCTCAAGACTCCGGAAGCCCGTG
Organism: Bradyrhizobium sp. HKCCYLRH2015; assembly: GCF_051168215.1. Classification (NCBI taxonomy): domain Bacteria; kingdom Pseudomonadati; phylum Pseudomonadota; class Alphaproteobacteria; order Hyphomicrobiales; family Nitrobacteraceae; genus Bradyrhizobium; species Bradyrhizobium sp. HKCCYLRH2015. The sequence continues at coordinate 361,659 of NZ_JBNPUO010000006.1, forward strand.
CGGTCATCGAGAAGTTCGGCTATGCTCTGGACCCGAAGTCCGGCAGCTGAGCGCCCACGTCGATGAACTTCCAGGGATGAACTTGCACGTCTCGGCCGATATCTGGCAACCGGTCAGCCTGACCCTTGAATTGGCAGCGATCACGACCGTCATTCTGATGATCGTGGGAACACCGATCGCATGGTGGCTGGCGCGGTCGCAGGCGTGGTGGAAAGAGGCGGTCGCAGCCCTGGTGGCGATTCCACTGGTGCTGCCGCCGACCGTGCTCGGCTTCTATCTACTGGTCGCGCTCGGCCCGAGCGGTCCCGGCGGGGCGCTCGCTTCCTTGTGGGGCGCACGCACCCTCGCCTTCACTTTCCCGGGCCTCGTGATCGGCTCGGTGCTGTTCTCGATGCCGTTCGTGGTGCAGCCGATCCGCAACGCCTTCGAGGCCATGGGCGAGAAGCCCCTGGAAGCAGCCGCCACGCTGCGGGCCTCGCCCTGGCGCGCGTTCTGGACGATCGCCGTGCCGCTGGCGAGCCCCGGCTTCCTCACCGGCGCGATCCTCGGCTTTGCCCACACTGTCGGCGAGTTCGGCGTCGTGCTGATGATCGGCGGCAACATTCCCGGCAGGACGAAGGTGCTGTCGGTCGCGATCTACGACTACGTCGAGACCTCGCAATGGACCGAAGCCTCCGTGCTGGCGCTCGGCATGGTCGTGTTCTCGTTCGGCGTCATTCTGACGATGATGCTGATCGAGAAGAAGATGACGCGACGGGCGTCATGAGCACCGTCAAGGTCGATTTCCGCGGTACGCTCGGGCGCTTTGAGCTGAACGCGCGGTTCGAGGTTCCGGCGCGCGGCGTCACCGCGATCTTCGGCCCGTCCGGCTGTGGCAAGACCGCCGTCATGCGCAGCATCGCCGGCCTCAACCGCCTGGACGGACGATGCTCCGTCGCCGGCGACGTCTGGCAGGACGAGAAGACCTTCCGCCCGGTGCACCGGCGCCCGATCGGCTACGTGTTCCAGGAAGCCAATCTGTTTCCGCATCTCTCCGTCCGCCGCAACCTCATGTACGGCCATCCCGGCCCGTCCGGCCCCACCGCCATCGGCTTCGATGAGGTCGTGTCGCTGCTCGGCATCGCCAAGCTGCTGGAGCGCTCGCCGCGCCATCTGTCCGGCGGCGAGCGGCAGCGCGTGGCGATCGGCCGCGCTCTGCTCAGCCAGCCGAAGCTGCTGCTGATGGACGAGCCGCTGTCGGCGCTCGACCAGATGACCAAGGACGAGATCCTGCCCTATCTGGAGCGCCTGCATGCCGCGCTCGACCTGCCGATCCTCTACATCAGCCACGATATCGCGGAGGTCGAGCGGCTTGCCGATCAGCTGGTGCTGATGCGCAATGGCAGCGTCCTGGCTTCGGGCCCGCTGTCCGTGCTCCAAGCCGACCTGACACTGCCGCTCGCGCTCTCCCGCGATGCTGCGGTGAGTCTCGACGCCACCGTTCTGAAGCACGACGCCATCGACGGCATGGTGACGCTTGCGGTGCCCGGCGGGCATTTCGTGCTGCCGGCCGAGCCGCTTGCGTCCGGAACACGCCGCCGCCTGCGCGTGCTGGCCGATGACGTCAGCCTCGCCGTGGAAACGCCGAGCCGCAGCACCATCGTCAACGTGCTGCGCGCGAAGATCCTGGAAATCCGCAGCCAATCGGACCACCGCGTCACCGCCCTGCTCGGCCTCGGCGAGGACGGTGAGGGCGCGCGATTGCTGTCGCGGGTCACCCAACGCTCGTGGAACGAGCTCGGCCTGCAGGCGGGGCTTGCCGTCTACGCCCAGGTCAAGGGCGTCGCGCTGGTTCGGCGCGAAGAGCCCATCGTCTGATCGGCACGCGCCGACCCTCCTCCCACCATCGCAACACATGTTGTATAAGCGACAATATAGCGTCCGATGTTATATCCTAGACAATATAGCTTTGGATCGCAAAACCGAAGCCTGCCTGCTTTTCCTCAATGCAATGAACAAGTTGGTCGGCGCCTAACGATCTGGCCCGCGGCTTGCTCATTCGATCTCGCAACACGAGGTCATCAGCATGAAAGCCGCCGCCGTCACCTGGCATCCGAACGCGCCCAAGCCGCTCGCGCTGGTGCTGGGCACCAACGAGATCGCCTCCGCGATCGCGGCCAAGCTCAACCAGGCATGCTTCGCGCTCGTCCTTTGTCACGACGCCTTTCCGCCGGTGATCCGACGCGGCATGGCCTTTCACGACGTCCTGTATGGTGAGACGTGCGACATCGACGGCGTGATCGGCTGCCGGGCCGAGGGCATCGCGGACGTCGTGCGCATTCATCGCGAGCCAGGCCGGGTCGCCGTCACCGGGATGCATCTCACCGACATCATCGCGTTCCGCTATCCCGCGGTCATCGTCGACGCACGGATGCAGAAGCATCTTGCCACGCCGGATCTGCGCGGCGTCGCCGGCATCGCCGTCGGCATTGGGCCGCGCTTTGCGGTCGGGCACAATTGCGACATCGCGGTCGAGACACATCCTTGCGAGACCGGCGCGATCGTGGCGCACGGAACGACGCGCGATGCGGACGGCAAGGCACGCGATCTCGGCGGCGCAGGCCGCGAGCGCTTCGTCTATTCCGATCAGGATGCCGTCTGGCATACGCCGCTCGACATCGGCACCCGCGTCTACAAAGGACTGCAGCTCGGATCGCTCGGCGGCACGCCGGTGCTGGCGCCGCTCGATGGCGCACTGCGCGGCATCGCGCGCGACGGTCTGCGCGTGCCGGCCAACGTCAAGCTGCTGGAGATCGATCCGCGCGGCCGCCACGCCGCATGGACCGGCATGGACGACCGCGGGCGATCGATCGCCGCGAGCGTCGTCTCGGCTGTCCAAGAGATCATGCGAACCGGTCGGAAGGCGGGCCGCGTCTCCGCCAATGCGTGAGGAGGACTGCCATGGGTGTCGCTGAGGTCGGGACATGTCAGATCGTGGCGCTGCAGGGCGCCGCGTCCACCGTCATCCAGGAGCTGCTCGACGAACTCGCCACGCGGCTCGCAGGCGTGGGGCTGCGCGTCTCCGGCGTGATCGAGAGCAGCGTCGACAAGACCAGGCCGTGCAAGGCCATGATGCTGCGCAGCCTCGACGACAACCGCATGTTCTCGATCTCGCAGGATCTCGGCCCGGGATCGCAGGCCTGCAACCTCGATCCCGAAGGATTGGTGCTGGCCTGCGCCGCCGTGCAGCAGTCGATCGCGCGTGGCACGGATGTCGTGATCCTCAGCAAGTTCGGCAAGCAGGAGGCGGCGGGAGGTGGCCTCGCCGACGCCTTCGGCTCGGCGATGTCAGCCGGGCTTCCGATCATCACGGCGGTATCGCCTGCGATGATGGAGGCGTGGACGCGCTTCGCCGGCGTGTTCGCCGAATGCGTCCCGGTCGAAGTCGCGCGCCGTGCCGGCTGGATCGAAGCGTGGTCCGGCCGCATGGTGACAGCGCAGAGCCCGCGTGACATGATCGGCTCACAACGCGAGCGGATCGGAATAGGATGAAGCGCGAAGCTCAGATCGCATTGACCATCACTTTCGGCAACGGCGGAAGTCTGTCGCCCGAGGATCTGCTGCTGATCGACTTCATCCGCCGGGAGCGCTCGATCCTGGGCGCCGCGCGCGCGAGCGGCATCTCCTACCGCAAATGCTGGCTGATGGTCGATGCGCTCAACCGCACCTTCGAGACGCCGGTGTTCGAGACCCATCCCGGCCGCCGCGGCGGCGGCGCCGAGATCACGCCGTTCGGCGAGCGGCTGATCGCGCTGTATCGCTCGATGGAGCGGCGCACCCGCACGGCCACCGCTGCGGCGCTCGTCGAGCTGCAGAAGGCTACCGATCCGCGCTATCAGAAGCGGGCCAGCGGCGCGGCCGAGGCAGCTCCGAAGGCCGAACCGCGCCGGGTCCGATCGCGACGCTCTTGATCATCGCCCAGGCCGATAGATCCGGCTCCAACGCCAGCCGCTCGACCGATTCCAAGGTCACGAGCGCGTGGAGCCTGGTCGCACCGAGATCGAACGTCACGCGCACATAGGGCGGATCGAGCGGCAGGATCTCCTCGATCCGGCCCGGCAGCCGGTTGGTGATCGACACATCCATCGGCCGCGACAGCGCGATCGAGACGTCGCGGGCCTCGATGGTCACGGAGACGCCGGCGTCAACAGCCGCATCGACCATCGGCACGCGCAGCTCGCCGTCGGCGAAGAACAATGTCGACATGCCGTATTGCGGATCATGGCGCAGCACGCGCGCCGGCACCGTCGTGCTGAGAACGACGGACGAGGCTGAAGACGATGCAGACGAGCCGGTCATCGCGCGGCAGCCTCCACAGCCTCAGGGCCGGTCGTGATCGTACAGGACGCGCACGCGGATCGTGCCCTCCACCGCGCGCAGCTCCGACAGCAGCGCCTCGCCCTCACCGCCGACCACGTCGGTCTCGAGCACGACATAGCCGACCTCGGGATCGGTCTGCAGATATTGCGCAAGGATGTTGATGTTGTGCCGCGACACCGCATCGTTGACCTGGCGCAGCACGCCCGGCACGTTCCGGTGGACATGGATGAAGCGCGTGCCGGTCGGGCGCGCCGGCAACTGCACCTGCGGGAAGTTCACGGCGCCGAAGGTCGAGCCGACATCGGAATAGTCGATCAGCTTGCGCGCAACCTCGCCGCCGATGCGGTCCTGCGCCTCCTCGGTGGAGCCGCCGACATGCGGGGTCAGGATCACGTTGGGCAGGCCCTGCAGCGGCGAGACGAACGGATCGGCGTTCGAGGCCGGCTCGACCGGAAACACGTCGACGGCGGCGCCTGAGAGCTTGCCCTCGCGCAACGCGCTGGCCAGCGCCTCGATGTCGACTACCGTGCCGCGCGAATTGTTGATCAGATAGGCGCCGTCCTTCATGTGACGGATCTGGCGCTCGCCGATCATGTTGGCGGTCGCCGGCGTCTCCGGGACATGCAGCGACACGACGTCGCTGATCGCCAGGAGCTCGTCGAGGCTCTCGACCGGCTCGGTGTTGCCGTGGCGGAGCTTGTCGGTGAGATCGAAGAAGATCACCCGCATGCCCATGGCCTCGGCGAGGTTCGACAGCTGCGAGCCGATGTTGCCGTAGCCGACAATGCCGAGCGTCTTTCCGCGCACCTCTCGGCTGCCATTGGCGGACTTGTCCCAGCCGCCCGCATGCGCCGACACCGAGCGCGGGAAGATGCGGCGCATCAGCATCACGACCTCGGCGATCGTCAGCTCGGCGACGCTGCGGGTGTTCGAATAGGGCGCATTGAACACGGGGATGCCGAGCCGCTTCGCGGCATCGAGATCAACCTGGTTGGTGCCGACGGAGAAACAGCCGACCACCATCAGCCGGTCGGCGGCCTGCAGCACTTCCTCGGTCAGATGCGTGCGCGAGCGAATGCCAAGCATGTGCACGCCCGACAGCATACGTTTCAACTCCGCCGAACCGAGCGCCTTCGGCAGCCGTTCGATTTCCGTATAGCCGTTGGCCTCGAACATGCGGACGGCCGAGTCGTTCACGCCCTCGAGGAGCAGAACGCGGATCTTTTGCTTGGGCAGCGATAGCGGCATGGGCCTGGCCTGATTCAGTCGTGGAGGTGGCGTAGTGTAGCGGTTGTTACAGTCGCGATGCGTTGAAACTTGGTGAATGCGACGCGGCAGGGTGGCTTTCTGTCGCTTTCTCAGGGTCTTGTCCACTCCGTCGCGGCCTTTTGACCGGCGATGCAAAATCAGCGCCTGGCATACCTGCCGCGCTGCACGGTCCGCACTGCAACAACCGCAGATCGTTGTTTTGGCTGCTGACAAACCATGCGAGCAGAGCTAGCCTTTCCTCCAATCACAAAATCATCGGGAGGTCAGCATGTCAGACGGGATTGTCGAGACACGCGCGTCGGAGGCGTCGGGCGGTGAAACGCAGACGGTCGATGTCGCCGTCGTGGGGGCCGGATTTGCAGGGCTTTACCTGCTGCACCGTCTGCGCAAGGCGGGCTTCTCGACCGTCGCTCTGGATACGGCCAACGACGTCGGCGGCACCTGGTACTGGAACCGCTATCCCGGCGCGCGCTGCGACATCCAGACCGTCGACTACAGCTACACCTTCGATCCCGAGCTCGAAAAGGCCTGGCAGTGGTCGGAGAAATACGCCACCCAGCCGGAGATACTGCGCTATCTCGGCTTCGTCGCCGATCGCTACGATCTGCGCCGCGACATCCGCTTCGGCACCCGCGTGCTCGGCGCCGCCTGGGATGAGGCCAGGGAGCGCTGGCTGCTGACGACCGACCACGGCCCTGCCGTGTCCTGCCGCCACTACATCATGGCGACCGGCTGCCTGTCGCAGCCGAAGCCGCCGGAGATCGACGGCGTGCACGACTTCAAGGGCGAGATCTACTTCACCAGCCGCTGGCCGCATGATGGCGTGGACCTCCGTGGCAAGCGCGTGGCCGTGATCGGCACCGGCTCGTCCGGCATCCAGTCGATCCCGATCATCGCCGAGCAGGCCGCGCAGCTCACGGTGTTCCAGCGCACGCCGAATTTCGCGCTGCCGGCGCATAACGGTCCGCTCCCGGCCGATCGCGCCGCGCAGCTCGCGGAGGATCGCAAGGGGCTGCGCGAGCAGGCACGCTGGTCGATGACCGGCGTGCCGATCCCGCCGGCCACCGAGTTCAGCTGGGCGCTGAGCGAGGCCGAGCGCCGCGAGCGCTTCGAGAAGATGTGGGCCTCCGGCGATCTCGTCGGCATGCTGACGCAGCTCTGGGCCGACCAGGGCGTCGATGCCGACGGCAACGCGCTGCTCGCCGATCTCATCCGCGAGAAGATCCGCGAGATCGTCAAGGATCCCGAGACGGCCGAGGCGCTCACGCCGCACGATCACCCGTTCGGCGCCAAGCGTCCATGTCTGGACACGAACTACTACGCGACGTTCAACCGTCCGAACGTGACGCTGGTGAACCTGCGCAAGGAGCCGATCGCATCCATCACATCCAATGGCATCAAGACCGACAAGCGCAGCTTCGACATCGACGTCATCGTGTTCGCGACCGGCTTCGATGCCATGACCGGCGCGATCCGCGCGGTGCATCCGATCAAGGGCCGTGGCGGCAAGTCGCTCGACGACAGCTGGGCTGATGGCCCGGAGAGCTATCTTGGATTGACGGTCGCCGGCTTCCCCAACCTGTTCCTGATCACCGGTCCCGGTAGTCCATCGGTGCTGTCGAACATGGCGGTGTCGATCGAGCAGCACGTCGACTTCGTGGTCGATCGTCTCGCCGCGATGCGCGACGCCGGCTTCACCACCATCGAGCCGACCGAGACCGCGCAGGCCGGCTGGATGCGCCACATGGCGGACTGCTCGACGGTCACGCTGCACCGGCTCGCCAACACCTGGTACACAGGCGCCAACGTGCCGGGCAAGCCGCAGACGCTGATGCCATACACCGGCGGCGTCGGGCCCTATCGCGGCATCTGCAACGAGGTCGTCAGCCGCGGCATGCTCGGCTTCAAGCTCACGGGCCCGAACGGTGCGAGCCAGTGCAACGACGGCGAGATCGTGAAGCTGCAGCCGGATGTGCGGCTGGTGCTGAACATGCTCACCGAGATGAACCTGCCGCCGATCGAATCGATGGGCGCGCAAGGCGCACGCGACTTCGTCGCCGAATTCAACAAGGCCCGACCGCCGGGCCGCCCCGTGGGCGAGGTCAAGGACGGCACTCTGCAAGGCGCCGAGGGCCCTCTTGCCTACCGCCTCTACCGTCCGGCCACGCCCGGGCCGCATCCGATCGTCGTGTATTTCCATGGCGGCGGCTGGGTGCTCGGCGACGAGCAGTCGGACGATCCGTTCTGCCGCGACATGTGCCGCCGCTCCAACATGATCTTCGTCAGCGTGAACTACCGCCACGCGCCCGAGCACCGCTTCCCGGCGGCGGCCGAGGACGGCTATGCAGCGGCGCGCTGGGTCGCCGAGCACGCCGCCGAGCTCGGCGGACGCGACGGACCGGTGCTGGTGGCCGGCTGGAGCGCCGGCGGCAACATCGCAGCCGTCACCTGCCAGCTCGCTCGGGATCGCGGCGGGCCTGCGATCGGCGGTCAGCTGCTGGTGTGCCCGGTCACCGACTGCAGCTTCGATCGTCCCTCCTACACCGATAATGCGGCCGGCTACTTCCTGACGCGCGGCCTGATGTACTGGTTCTGGGACATCTACTGCTCGCCGGCGGATCGCACCGATCCGCGCGCGTCGCCGTTGCGGGGCAAGCTGCAGGGCCTGCCGCCGGCCTACATCGTCACCTGCGAGTTCGATCCGCTGCGCGACGAGGGTGTCGCCTATGCGGAAGCGCTCGCCGCCGCCGGCGTGCCGGTCGGGCAACTCAAGGCCCACGGCCACTTCCACTCGTCGTTCACGATGGTCGACGTCGTCATCACCGGCGTCGGCGGCCGCATGCAGATGGCGGAGGCGCTGCAGGCGTTCACGCAGTCTGCGGAGGAAGGCGAATCGCCCGAGATCAACGCCGCCGCGAGCTGACCAGCGGAGGCCGCCGCCGAGCGTTGTCGCAACGACCCGCAGCTTTGCGGGCCGTTGCCGTGACGCGCAGCTTGCGCCGGATCGTCCACGCCGTCACCGAGACAACGAGCCAGCCGGTCGTTGCGGTGACGAAGGCGGTCGCGACGCTCGTCCGACAACATCACGAGACCGTCATGGAGTGTGGACGCACTCAGCTCGCCGCTGCGATGGCCTCGTCATAGGCACGAACCGAAGCGGCCGCGGTCTGCCGTACATCGCTCGCGCTCATGCCCGGCTTGTACAGGCTCGAGCCCAGTCCGAAGGCCCGCACGCCGACTGCAGCATAGGAGGCGAGATTGCTGTCCGACACGCCGCCGACGGCGCCGACCACGACGCCCTTCGGCAGGACGGCAAGCTGCGCGGCAATTCCCGACGGACCGAGCACTGAGGCAGGAAAAAATTTCAGGGCCGAGGCGCCGCAACGCAGCGCGAGAAACGCTTCGCTCGGCGTGAACACCCCGGGCATGGTCACCATGTCATAGGCCTGCGCGGTCGCCAGCACTTCGACGTCGACGTTGGGGCTGACCATCAGACGCCCGCCGGCCTCCGCGACCCGCACGCAATCTGCGGCATTGACGACCGTCCCTGCACCGATCAGGCAGTGCTTGCCGAACCGGGCGGCGAGACGCTCGATCGAGGCGAACGGTTCCGGCGAGTTGAGCGGAACCTCGATCAGCTCGAAACCGGCTTCGATCAGGACATCGACGACGGCCTCGGACTCGTCGGGTTTGATGCCGCGCAGGATCGCGACGAGCGACCGCTTGACGTGCGGCCAGGCAACGGACTTTGTCATGGTCGGAAACGCGCTCCCCAGATCTGCCGCGCGGCCTTGACCAGGCCGCGCCGGGACGCCTGCTCGGCATCACATTCGTTCACGTCGAAATCAGCAGCTGCCAGCGCCGCGCAGTAGAGACGGCCGAGCCGGCCCGCTCCGATCAACCGCAGCGGAAGCTCGGCGCCGAACCGCACCCGCGCGTCGGCGATCTCGCTGCCGATCAGAAGCCCGGAGAGCCTCGCAGCCCCGTCGGACCGCTGCTCGAAATTGAGGAGCTGGGCTGCGCGGAGCCGGAACAGCGCATTGGTCAGTGCCGTCGGCGCGGCAAGCGCCGCCGCAAGGCTCTCGCGGAATGCCGCGTCGTGCGCGACGGTCGAGGCTTCCGGCTCGACGGCGTGCATCAAAATGCTATGCTGAGAGACGACAGCGAACAGCTCGCCAGTCATGTAGGTGGCAAAATCGATCACAGCGCCGGCATCGATCCGGATCCATTTGCTGTGCGTGCCCGGAATACAGACGATCCCGGTGAAGTCAGGCTCGGTGACGCCGAGCAGCTGGGTTTCCTCGCCGCGCATCACGTCCGGCTGATCTGCACGGGCCTGCGCCAGCCCCGGCAGAATCCTGACGTCGCCATCCGTGTCGACGCCGATCGCGCCGGCGTGCAACGCCTCCAGCCGGGTCGGCGTGTGCAGATACGGCGCCTCGACCCAGCCTTGCCGGGCGCCGGCCATGCCGCAGATCAGCACCGGAACATCGGCCGGCGCGCCGAGTTGCGCCAGATGATCGCGCAGCACCGGCGCAAAGCCCGATGTCGCGCAATGCAGCATGCCCTCGCCACCACGGCTCTCCGCCTGCTCCGTGCCGTCTCCTGCCATTAGCCAGGCACGGAAACTGGAGGTGCCCCAGTCGACGGCGACAAAGGCCGGCGTTGCTGACGAATCGACGGCGGTCACGTCCTGCTCCCGAACAGTTCGACATCTGGCAATGACATGCCCGGCCGGCCGCGCAAACAACAAATTGCATCGTGCACGATTATGCACGTTGTTATTCTTGTTCCTGCCTGATATGAGGAGGCATGTCAGACCTTCCACTGGCGCGTCGCGACCAGATCGCCGGCCGCCTCGCTACAGGGCACGCGGTCATCGCGGCCGCCCTGGCCCATGAATTCGGCGTCTCCGAGGATGCGATCCGGCGCGATCTTCGCGCGCTTGCCGCCGAAGGACGCTGCCGCCGGGTGTACGGCGGCGCATTGCCGATCGCCGGCGGCATGACCCCGATGGCGGCGCGGATCGGGCAGGATCGCGAACGCAAGCTGGCGCTCGCCCGGACGGCCGCCCGCGGCATCGCGCGTGGCGAATTTCTTTTCCTCGATAGTGGCAGCACCAACCTCGCGCTCGCTGAGGTCCTGCCCGATGATTTCGATCTCACCGTCGCAACGAACGCCATCGACATTGCCGCAACCGTGCTGCATCGGCAGGACCTGCAACTGATCATGATCGGCGGCTCCGTTCACCCCGCAGTCGGCGGCTGTGTCGACGCCGACGCCCTCATGCAGATGCAGCGCTTGAACATCGACCGCTGCTTCATCGGCGCCTGCGCCGTGTCGGCGCAAGGCGGCATCAGCGCGATTGATCCGACCGACGCAGCGTTCAAGCGGACGCTGCTGTCGCTGAGCCGCGTCAGCGTCGCAATGGTCACCAACGAGAAGCTCGAGACCCGAGCGCCTCACCGTGTCGCCGGCGCCAAGACGATCAGCCAGCTCACCGTCGAGCATGATGCGCCGGCGGCTCGACTTGCCCTGCTCAAACGGGCGGGAGCGACCATCGTGACGGCCGCTCCGCCGGTGTGACAGCGCCTTTCAGAAAGTCAGGAATCTTCCAAATGAGTTCTGATCACAGCGCGGCGCGGCTCGCGACCCGCCTGGCCTTTTTCGTCGCCGGCTTCGGCATCGCCTGCTGGGCACCGCTGGTGCCGTTTGCCAAGCAGCGGCTCGGCGTCGACGATGCGACGCTCGGCCTGCTGCTGCTCTCGCTCGGCGTGGGCTCGGTCGCATCGATGCTGGCCGCCGGACTGCTGAGCGCCCGCTATGGCAGCAAGCCTGTCGTCGTCGTCAGCGGCATCGCTCTCGCGCTGTTCCTGCCGCTGCTGGCGATCGCCGCAACGCCAGCGACGCTTGCGCTCGCATTGTTCGCCTTCGGAGCGGCGCTGGGCTCGCTCGACGTCGCGGTGAACATCCAGGCGATCGACGTCGAGCGGCTGAGCGAGCGTCCGCTGATGTCCGGTTTCCATGCCCAGTTCAGCATCGGCGGCTTCGCGGGCTCCGGCGTCATGACCGCGCTGCTCGCGTTCGACGTCGCGCCGCTGCTCGGCACGCTGGCCTGCTGCGCACTCGCTTTGGCCGCGATGATCGTCGCTGCCCCACGACTGATGGCGAGCAAGCCCGCGCAAACGGGGCCTCTGCTCGTGCTTCCCCATGGCGCGGTGCTGCTGCTGGCAGCGCTCGCGGCGATCATGTTCCTGGTCGAAGGCGCGATGCTCGACTGGAGCGCGCTGCTGCTCGCCGGTTCCGGGCGCCTGCCGGCCGCACAGGCCGGACTGGGCTACATCATGTTCTCGATCGCAATGACCGCCGGGCGCCTCGTCGGGGATGCCGTGGTTGCCCGGATCGGTGATCGCGCAACGCTGCTGGGGGGCAGCGCGATCGCGATCGCCGGCTTCGTCCTGCTGCTCACGGCTCCCTGGGTTGCTGCTGCCATGGCGGGCTTTGCGCTGATCGGCCTCGGCGCGTCGAACCTCGTCCCGGTGCTGTTCCGCCGGGCCGGGGCGCAGACCGCGATGCCCGTCGGGCTGGCCGTCGCTGCCGTCACCACCGCAGGCTACTCCGGCGTGCTGCTCGGACCGGCCGGCATCGGCTTCGTCGCCGCGGCCACGAGCCTCCCGGCCGCGTTCTGGATGTTGGCCGCGCTGCTGGTGATCGTACTCTTGAGCGCACCGCTGGCCGCGCGGACACCGCCCTAGGAGCGCTGTGCGCGGCTCAGGCTCCAGCATCTCATGGCTCGACCATTCGCCTGCACGAAACGGCGACGTCTGACCGCTGAGCCGCCAATCTCACGCCGAAGCCGAACCATCTTGCAGCAGGCTCTCACGCATTTCCTGACAGCGGGCGCCGGTCTGCGGCTTGACGAACAGCGCCGCGACGATCGGATGCCGCGCCCTCAGCTCGCTTTCGATCGCCACGACGGCCCGCTCGATGTCGTCGGCGCGCTGATCGTCCGCAAACTCGATGCTCAGCGCGACGACGACCTGCTGCGGCGACAGCTGCACCGTGAGCAGCCCGTTGGCCGACTTGACGCTTTGCCTCCTGCGCGCGATGTCGAGGATCGAACGCGCCAGCTCGGGATCCGCGGGCTCGCCGATCAGGAGGCTCTTGCTCTCCCGCGCGAGCACCATCGAGGTCACCGCAAGCAGCACGCCGATCAGGATGGACCCGATGCCGTCCCATGCCGGCTGATCGAAGGCGACGGCCGCGGCCATGGCAGCAGCAGCGATGACGATGCCGATCAGGGCCGCGCTGTCCTCGAACACGACCATGAAGGCCGGCGGGTCCTTGCTGCGCTTGAACGCCTCGAGATAGGAGAGCCCCGGCGCAGCCGCGCGAAACCGCCGCACCGCCACCCACCAGGAGCCAGCCTCGAACACGAATGAGAGCCCGAGCACGATGTAGTTCACCGTCGGGTCTTCGATCGGCAGCGGATGCATCAGGTGCGCGACGCCTTCGTACAGCGAGACGCCGGCGCCAAGCGCGAACAAGAGCAGCGCAACGATGAAGCTCCAGAAGTAGAGCTCACGGCCATGGCCGAGCGGATGTCGCTCGTCGGGCGGTCGGCTCGCGCGATGAAAGCCGTAGAGCAGCAGGAGTTCGTTCGAGGTGTCAACGACGGAGTGGATCGCCTCGCTCATCATGGCCGAGCTTCCGGTCCAGACCGCCGCGGCGATCTTGGTACAGGCCACCAGCAGATTGCCGGCAAGCGCCGCATAGACGGCAACCCTGGAATCCGCATTTGCCGCCATGTCGCCTGCCTGCACTCCGCGCTCCTGCGCCGGGAAACGCGAGCCGCGGGGCATCGGTTCCCATGGCGCGCTTGCGGACGCCGCCGCGCCGGAGCAGGATCACCCGATCCGCAACGGAGCAGAGTGGTGATGGCGTCGGTAGATCAGGCGGGAGACGGACAGAGGCCGGCCGGCGCCCAGGACCGGGACGCACATTTCCTGCGCCACAGCTTCGCCATCGCCCGCCGCGCTGCTTCCAACGGCAATCATCCATTCGGAGCGGTGCTGATCGCTGCCGACGGCCGCGTTCTGCTCGAGGCAGAGAACGGCTACATGCCGTCACATGACGCCACCGCACATGCCGAGCGGCTGGCCGCGACCCAGGCCTGCATTTCGATTGCACCCGAAATCAGAGCGGCTGCCACGCTGTATTCGTCGGCGGAGCCGTGCGCGATGTGCGCGGGCGCCATCTACTGGGCCGGCATCGGACGCGTGGTCTATGGCCTCGGTGAGCGGCGGCTGCGCGGCATCACCGGCAATCATCCGGAGAATCCGACCCTCGACCTGCCCTGCCGCGACGTGTTCGCGAGCGGCCAGCGTGCGACCGAGGTCGTCGGCCCGCTGCTGGAGGAGGAAGCCGCGACGCTGCATGAGGGAGCTTGGGACAAATGAAGCAGGCGCCGCGACCGGAGGCGCGGCGCCTGCTTGCGTGGCTCGATCGATGTCAGAACTTCACGGTCACGCCCGAGTAGAGCGACGACTCGGTGCAGGCGCCCGTGGCGACGCGGGTGCCGCCGACGCCGGCGACGGAACAGCCGACCGCGTTGTTGTGGTCGAGGCCGAACTTGTTCTGCCAGTAGCGATAGGCCACCCAGACGTCGATCATGTGGCTCTGCTTCTCGCCCCACATCGCCTTCGACGCGTCGAAGGTCAGGCGGATCGGCTCGGAGTTGAACTCGACCTTCGTCGGATAGACGCCGTTCGCGACGCTCGCCGGGAGCGGCTCGGTATCGGTGCCCTTCTTGCCGTACCAGCCGGCGCGGCCCGAGATCGAGAAGAACTGCATGCTCTCGGGCAGGAAACCGAGATCCATGTAGTAGTTGGTCTCGACCGCCCAGGTCGGCTTGAACGAGGTGTTGCCGTCATTGATGCAGGGGTTCGACCAGCCGGCGCCGCACTGTGAGAACGAGTTGTGGTTGGCGAACTCCCAATACATCAGGGGAGCGACGTTGAAATAGCCCTTGTAGGGCAGGTTGAACGCGAACTGCAGGCCGGCCACCACGTCGCGCTTGGCGGCGCCGAAATAGCGATTCTCCGTGTTGGCATCCATGCCCACCTCGAACGAGATGTTCTGCAGCGGGCCCATGGTGAAGGCCTTGGTGTTGAAGATCTGATTCCAGCCGAAGGTCGAGCGGAACAGGCCGTAGATCTCGGTCGCGCCGGCGCAGCTCGCCGGCGTGAACGCGAAGCCGGCGTTGGGCGAGACGATGCCGCCGGTCTGCGTGCACGGTCCGGCGGGATCGTTGTGGTCCGACTTGAACAGCGAGATCGTGAAGAAGTTGGTGCCGTAGCCCCAGACGTCGAAATGGGTGAACGAGTAGACCTGCTTGGCGGTCTTGGCGTTGAATGTGCCGTTGCCGTTCACGCTCCATGCACCAGGCTGGCTGGCATCGAAGATGTAGGAGTAGCTGACGCGATTGTCGACGACGAGGAAGAACGGCACCTCGGCCGGGGCCTTTTTCGCGACCGCCTTGGCAGGCAGATCAGCGGCCCCAGCGACACCGATTGACGTCAGTGCGACCGCGCCCAGCGCGACGGCCGCCGCGATTATTTGACGAAACGACATTCCGAACACCCCCAGTTGACAAGCGCAGATTCCCGACTTGCATGCACAGTTGCGCCGTTCCACCGGCCGGAGAAGCCTCAACTTTCTCCAGGACTTGCCCGCAGTTTGATCAAGGTTATGCCGTATTGCGGCGTCGACGGTGGCGGTCGCGGGCGCGACCATGGGACGATTGGCCGCGGCCGCGACGCTCCCGGATCACGATCTTGCTGCTTCACATTGCTGAAGTTTTTCCGAAAAGCGTCGCCTGGCCTCTCGCACGATTTCGCGATCACCCGTGAGCGCAAGCGCGCCATTGGACGCGCATTGCATGACGCTGCTCATCCAACGTGCAGCCTGCTGCGACCGGATCGATTTCCCGGCCAGTGTCGCAGAAGCGCCACAGAACGTCATGGGGCGCTGCGCTCGACTCGATTGCGGCCTGCGATGCCTGCAACCGACGGCGCGCTGCATTCGCCGGTCTCCGCGGATGAACCGTTGGACAAGAGTTGGGCAAAGAATGGCGCTTTTCGCCTCTTACGCGCCGCGGCAAATTAGATCACAATTGAGGCAGCTTCATTCCCCCTGCCCCATGACGCAGCAAATGCCTGACCCAGCGCCGGTCGATCCGAAATCTACGCCTCCGCTCCTGCAGACGGTCGGATTGACCAAGCGCTATGGCGACTTCGTTGCCAACGACAAGATCGACATCGAGATCCGGCGACGCGAGATTCACGCCCTGCTCGGCGAGAACGGTGCGGGGAAATCGACCCTGGTGAAGACGATCTATGGACTGGTGCAGCCGAGCGCCGGCGAGTTGCGCTGGCAGGGTGAGCCGGTCCAGCTGTCCGGCCCGGCCGAAGCGCGATCCCTCGGCATCGGCATGGTGTTTCAGCATTTCTCTCTGTTCGACAACCTCACCGTGGCCGAGAACGTGGCGCTCGGGCTCGACGGCAAGGAGCCGTTCAAGGCCATGTCGGCGCGGCTCGCGGATGTCGCGCGCGATTATGGCCTGCCGCTGGATCCGAAGCGCGAGGTATGGCAATTGTCGGTCGGCGAGCGGCAGCGCATCGAGATCGTGCGCGCGCTGATGCAGAATCCGAAATTCCTGATCCTGGACGAGCCCACCGCCGTGCTGACGCCGCAGGAGGCCGACCAACTGTTCGTCGTCCTGGAGCGCCTGAAAGCGGAAGGCCGCGCTGTTCTCTACATCAGCCACAAGCTGGAAGAGGTGAAGCGGCTGTGCGACACCGCCACCATCCTTCGCGGCGGCAGGAAGGTCGCGACCTGCAATCCGAAGCTGGAGACGGCTGCCTCGCTGGCCCGCATGATGGTGGGCACCGAGATCAAGGAGGTGAAGCCGCCGGCCGAGCGGCACACCACCGTGCCGCGTCTGGTCGTCAATGATCTCACCCTCGCCCCGGGCGAGCTTCATGGCGTGGCTCTCAAGAACATTTCCTTCGAGCTGAAGGGCGGAGAGATCCTCGGCATCGCCGGTGTCGCCGGCAACGGCCAAGACGAGCTGTTTGCTGCGCTGTCCGGCGAACGCCTCGTCAAGGAGCCCGGCACGATCATCATCGACGGCCTCGCCTGCGGGAATCTCTCGATCACCCAACGGCGCAAGATGGGCGCGGCGTTCGTGCCGGAGGAGCGGCTGGGGCACGGCACCGCGCCGCGGATGCGGCTGTCCGAGAACGCGCTGCTGACCGGACACGCCGCGAGCGACATGGTCCGGCACGGCTTCATCAACGCGGCCGCGACGTTGCGGACGGTCGATCTGACGACCGAGACATTCGACGTCCGCAAGGCCAAGCGGGATCCGGAAGCGGCGAGCCTGTCCGGCGGCAACCTGCAGAAGTTCGTCGTCGGCCGCGAGATCCTGCGCACGCCGGCGGTGCTGGTCGTCAACCAGCCGACCTGGGGCGTCGACGCCGGCGCCGCCGCGATCATCCGCCAGGCGCTGATCGATCTCGCCAGCGCCGGCGCTGCCGTCCTCGTCACCAGCCAGGACCTCGACGAACTGATCGAGATCGCCGACCGCATCGCGGTGATGTTTCATGGACACTTGTCGGAGGCGCTGCCGCGCGCCGAGGCCACGCGGGAGAGGCTCGGCCTGTTGATGGGCGGCGCCAGCCTCGAGAAGGAGGCGGCGCATGCAGCTCGTGCTTGAGAAGCGCGCCGAGCGTTCGCGCACCATCGCGCTGGTTTCGCCGCTGATCGCGATCGGACTGACACTCGTCACGATGAGCGTGCTGTTCGCCGTGCTCGGCAAGAACCCGATCACCGCGCTCGGCGTCTACTTCGTCGCGCCGCTCACCGACGGCTATTCGCTGCAGGAGATCGCGGTGAAAGCGACGCCATTGGTGATGATCGCGATCGGTCTGTCGCTGTGCTACCTCGCCAACGCCTGGAACATCGGCGCCGAAGGCCAGTTCCTGATCGGCGCCGTTGCCGGCAGCTGGATCGCGGTCAAGACGCAAGGCACCGAGGCCGGACATTGGGTGCTGCCGGCGATGCTGGTCGCAGGCGCCGCAGCCGGCGCGCTCTACGCGCTGATCCCGGCGCTGTGCCGCGTCAGGTTCGGCGCCAGCGAGATCCTCACAAGCCTGATGCTGGTCTATGTCGCCGATCTCCTGCTCGACTATCTCGTCCGCGGCCCCTGGCGCGATCCCGCCGGCTTCAACTTCCCCACCACGGCGGAGTTCGACCCGGTCGCCACCGTGCCGGTGCTGATCGAGGGCGGACGCCTGCATCTCGGCAGCGTCATCGCGCTGCTCGTCGTTGCAGGCGCCTTCGTGCTGCTCGAGCGCACCATCAAGGGGTTCGAGATCCGCGTCGTCGGCGCGGCCCCCCGCGCGGCACGCTTCGGCGGCTTCAACGCCAACCAGCTCATCCTCCTGACATTCGCGGTGTCCGGCGCATTGGCCGGTCTCGCAGGGATCATCGAGGTGGCGGGCCCCATCGGACATCTGCAACCAGGCATCTCGCCGGGCTATGGCTTCACCGCGATCATCGTGGCCTTCCTCGGGCGTCTCAATCCAGTTGGAATATTCATTGCAGGGCTCTTCCTCGCATTGACGTTCATTGGCGGCGAGCAGGCCCAGATCACGATGAAGATTCCACTCGATGTGACCAAGGTGTTCCAGGGCATCCTGCTGTTCTACGTGCTCGCCTGCGATTCCCTCATCCTCTACCGTTTCAAGCTCGTCTTCGCCGCGCGGCAGGTGCAAAGTGGTGCTGGTTGAAGCAATCATCCTGTCGGTGCTCGCCGCATCGACGCCGCTGCTGCTGGCGGCCACCGGTGAGCTGGTCACCGAGCGCTCGGGCGTGCTCAACCTCGGCGTCGAGGGCATGATGATCGTCGGCGCGGCCTGCGGCTTCGGCGGGGCCTGGCTGTCCGGCTCGATCGTCGTCGGCGCATTGTGCGGCATCGTCGCCGGCATGCTGATGTCACTGATCTTCGCGTTCATGACCCTTGGCCTCGCCGTCAATCAGGTGGCCACGGGCCTCGCGCTGACCATCCTCGGCATCGGTCTGTCCGGCCTGATCGGCGCGCGCTTCGTCGGCGAGCGCATCGGCACCGCGCCGCACCTCTCCATTCCCGGTCTCAGCGACATTCCGCTGGTCGGCCGCATCCTGTTCGGCGAGGACGCGTTCGTCTATCTGTCGCTCGCGCTGATCATCGCCGTCTGGTGGTTCCTGTACCGCACCCGTGCCGGCCTGGTGCTGCGCGCCTGCGGCGACAACCATGTCTCCGCCCACGCGCTCGGCTATCCCGTGCTGCGCATCCGTTTGCTCGCGGTGCTGTTCGGCGGCGGCTGCGCCGGGCTCGCCGGCGCCTATCTGCCGCTGGCCTATACCCCGTTCTTCATTCCCGGCATGACAGCGGGACGCGGCTGGATCGCGCTGGCGCTGGTCGTGTTCGCATCCTGGCGACCGGGCCGCCTCGTCATTGGCGCCTACCTGTTCGGCGCGGTGACGATCCTGCAGCTCCATGCGCAGGGTGCGGGCGTGGGCATCCCCTCGCAGTTCATGTCGGCGCTGCCCTATCTCGCCACGGTGATCGTGCTGGTGCTGCTGTCGCGCGCCCGCACCGGCGGCTCCACTGCGCCGGCGGCGCTGGGGACGGTGTTCGTGCCGGATCGCTGAAGCAATCATCCGGAGCGCCAGCGATGGGGCGCGGCGCTCTGGCTCACGAGGTTTCCCCCGATTGTTTGGAGGCATGGACGATGATGAAAAGGCTTCTGGGGGCTGCCGTTGCGCTGGTGCTGGCGGGAAGCATCGCCGGCGTGGCGCACGCCGCCGACAAGCTGAAGGTCGGCTTCATCTATCTCGGACCGATCGGCGACCTCGGCTGGACCTATCAGCATGAGCTCGCGCGCCAGGCGCTGGTGAAGGAGCTCGGCGACAAGATCGAGACGACCTATCTGGAGAACGTACCGGAAGGCCCGGACGCCGAGCGCGCCATCGAGCAGTTGGTCCGCGCCGGCAACAAGCTGATCTTCACGACCTCGTTCGGCTACATGGATCCGACCCTGAAGGTCGCCAAGAAGTATCCCAACGTGCATTTCGAGCACGCCACCGGCTACAAGCGCGACAAAAACATGTCGACCTATTCGGCGCGCTGGTATCAGGGCCGCTACATCCAGGGCATCATCGCCGGCAAGATGTCGAAGGCAGGCGTGCTCGGCTATATCGGCTCGTTCCCGATCCCGGAGGTCATCTCGGGCATCAACGCCACCATCATCGGCGCGCAGACGGTGAACCCGAACATCAAGGTCAAGATCATCTGGGCCAACACCTGGTTCGACCCGGGCAAGGAAGCCGACGCCGCCAAGGCGCTGATCGACCAGGGCGCCGACATCATCATGCAGCACACCGACAGCCCGGCCGCCATGCAGATCGCGGCCGAGCGCGGCAAGCTCGCCTTCGGCCAGGACTCAGAGATGATCAAGTTCGGCCCCAAGGCGCAGCTCACCTCGATCCTCGACACCTGGGGCCCCTACTACATCGCGCGCGTCAAGGCCGAGCTCGACGGCACCTGGAAATCGGAGGACACCTGGGGCGGCCTCGATTCCAAGATGTTCGAGATGGCGCCCTATACCAACATGCCTGACGACGTGAAGAAGCTGGCCGAGGAGACGCAGGCCGCGATCACCGCCGGCAAGCTGCACCCGTTCAAGTGCCCCGTGCTCGGCCAGGATGGCAAGGAGATCGAGTGCAAGGGCGGCGACCATCTCGCCGATGGACAGATTCTCGGCATGAACTTCTACGTCAAGGGCGTCGACGACAAGGTGCCGGGCAAGTAGACGCAGTACACCGCTAGAACTCTCCCCCACAAGTCGGGGAGAGTTCTCGAGCGAATATTTTCCAACGCTGCGCGCTTCACCCTCCCCGCATGGCCCTGGCTGCCGCGCTGTGCCGATCGATCAGCCCGCCGACGTCCAGTCCCGGAATTGCGCCGTCGACCACGGTCCAACGGCCGCCGACCATGACGCGATCGGCGCGGTGCGCGCCGCATAGCACCAGCGCCGCGATCGGATCGCCTGCACCCGAGAAGCGCAGCTCGTCGAGCTTGAACAGCGCGAGGTCGGCGGCCTTGCCCAGCGCGATCTCGCCGAGCTCTGGCCGGCCGACGCAGGCGGCCGAGCCCTTGGTCGCCCAGCGCAGCGCATCCTTGTGGCTGATCCGGCCAACGCCATAGCGCGCCCGCTGCAGCAGGAATGCGGCACGAACCTCCTGCATCAGGTTGGAGCCGTCGTTCGACGCCGAGCCGTCGACGCCGAGGCCGATCCCGACGCCCGCCTCCTCCATCTCGCACACCGGACAGCAGCCGGAGGCAAGCAACTGGTTCGAGCAGGCGCAATGGCTGATCGTGGTCCTGGCCTTGCCGAGCCGCTTCATCTCCTCGGCATTGAAGAAGATGCCGTGCGCCAGCCAGGTGCGCGGGCCGAGCCAGCCGTTCTTCTCGAGATAGTCCAGCGGACGGCAGCCGAACATCTGCTCGCAGAAGCGGTTCTCATCCTCCGTCTCGGCGAGATGCGTGTGCAGCCGCACGTCGAGCTTATCGGCAAGCGCAGCGGTCTTCTGCATCAGCGATCCCGTCACCGAGAACGGCGAGCACGGCGCCAGCGCGATCTGCACCATCGCATCGGGTCCGCGCTCGTGATAGGTCGTGACCACGCGCGCGCTGTCGGCGAGGATCGTGTCCTCGTCCTGCACCACGCTGTCCGGTGGCAGTCCGCCGTCGCGCTCCGACAGGTTCATCGAGCCGCGGGTCAGCAGCACACGGATGCCGAGCCGCTTCGCCACCGCGACCTCGATGCCGACGGCATCTTCGAGCCCGGCGGGGAAAACGTAGTGATGATCGGTCGTGGTCGTGCAGCCCGACAGCATCAGTTCGGCCATCGCGACCGTGACCGCCGCATCCAACGCCTCCGGCGTCAGCTTCGCCCAGATCGGATAGAGCGCCTTGAGCCAGGGGAACAGCTCGCGGTCCATCGCAGCCGGCAGCGCGCGCGTCAGCGTCTGGTAGAAGTGATGGTGCGTGTTGATCAGACCAGGGATGACGACATGCGCGCTCGCATCATAGGCCACCGCGCCCGCAGTCGCCGGCTCGGCACCGGCAGGCACCAGCTCGACGATGCGACCGTCCTTGACGACGACACCGCGCGTGGCGCCCTCGGCGAGAATGGCGAGCGGGTCCTTGATCCAGATCGGCGTCGTGCTCATGGCTGCCTCGTCTCGGTGATTGGGCGCTTGCATGTGCCGGTAGCTTGCAAGCGGAAGGCCAGCGTCATCCTATTGCCAGTTGGCGCTGGTCTTGCAAGGATTCCACCCGCGACAGGCTGCGCCCACGAGCTGGCATCACCATGGACCTGAACACCATCACGGAGGTCGTGCGCCCGAGAACGCGGGCCGAACTGCCCGCCTGGCAGGCAGGCGACGCCTGGCTGGCCGGCGGCACGTGGCTGTTCTCGGAACCGCAGGCGCGCCTGTCGCGGCTGATCGATCTCAGCGATCTCGCCTGGGCGCCTCTCGGCATCAGCGATCAGGGCCTGTGCATCGCCGCGACCTGCAGCGTCGCCGCGCTGGACGGGCTGTCCTGCCCGGCCGAGTGGGTCGCGGCGCCGTTGATCGATCAATGCTGCCGCGCGTTCCTGGCTTCGTTCAAGATCTGGAAGACGGCGACCGTCGGCGGCAATCTCTGCATGTCGCTGCCGGCCGGGCCGATGATCTCGCTGCTCGCCGCGCTCGAGGGCATTTGCTTGATATGGAAGAATGACGGAGGCGAGCAGCGCGTCCCCGTCGCCGATTTCGTCACCGGCAACAACAGCAACGTGCTCGCGCCCGGAGATCTGCTGCGGCAGATCGACATTCCGCTGGCCGCGCTGAAGCGCCGCGGCGCTTTCCGCCAGATCGCGCTGACGCCGGTCGGGCGCTCCGGCGCACTGCTGATCGGCACGTCGGGCCGCGACGGCGACCTGCTGCTCACCGTGACCGGATCGACCATCAAGCCGCAGCAACTGCGCTTTGCCAGCATGCCCGACGCGACCACGTTGCGCGCCGGCCTGCTCGTCGAAATTCCAGATGCGTCGTACCACGACGATGTTCATGGCAAGCCTGCCTGGCGCAAGGCGATGACCCTGCGCCTCGCTGAGGAGATTCGCGCCGAGCTCGCGGACTTCAGGCCATGAGCGTGATCGTCAATGGCAGGGAAGTCGACACCGCGCCGCGCGCCGGACAATGCCTGCGGACCCTTCTGCGCGACACCGGCCATTTCGGCGTCAAGAAGGGCTGCGACGCCGGCGACTGCGGTGCCTGCACCGTGCTGCTCGACGGCGAACCGGTGCATAGCTGCCTGATCCCCGCCTTTCGCGCCGAGGGCAAGGCGGTCACGACCGTGGAAGGTCTCGCCGCCGATGACGACCTGCATCCGATGCAGCAGGCCTTCCTCGATGCGCAGGCGTTCCAATGCGGCTTCTGCACCGCCGGCATGATCGTCACCTGTGCCTCGCTGAATCAGGCGCAGAAGAAGGATCTCGGCGCGGCGCTGAAGGGCAATCTGTGCCGCTGCACCGGCTATCGCGCCATCGAGGACGCGCTGCTCGGCCACGTTCACGTCGAGCAGGTCGCGGCCGGCGAAGCCTTCGGGCGCAGCCTGCCCGCCCCTGCCGGCCCCGACGTGGTGCGCGGCCGGGCGCGCTATACTTTCGATACCACGATCGACGGCCTGCTGCACGTCAAGCTCGCGCGCTCGCCGCACGCGCATGCGCGCATCGTCGGCATCGACAAGAGGGCCGCGCTGGCAGTACCTGGCGTGCATGCCGTGCTGACGCACGAGGATGCGCCGGCGACGCTGTTCTCGACCGCGCGCCATGAGCAGGCCTGGATGGATCCGGCGGACACCCGCGTGCTCGACGACGTCGTCCGCTTCATCGGCCAGAAGGTCGCGGCCGTCGTCGCCGAGACCGAGGCCGCGGCCGAAGAGGCCTGCCGGCGCCTCGTCGTCGACTACGAGATCCTGCCTGCCGTGGTCGATCCCGCTGACGCTATTACGCCCGGTGCGCCGATCATTCACGCCGGCCGCGGCAGCGAACATCGCATCGCCGACGTCGGCCGCAACATCGTCGCCGAGACCCACGGCGAGTTCGGCGACGTCGCCGCCGCGCTGGCGTCGGCCGCCGCGAGCTATGAACGCACCTTCACCACGCAGCGCGTGCAGCACGCCGCGCTGGAAACGCATGGCGGTCTCGCTTGGCTCGACGACGACGGCGTGCTCACCCTGCGTTCCAGCACACAGGTGCCGTTCCTGACGAAGCGGGCGCTGTGCGAGATCTTCGACCTCAAGCCCGACAAGGTGCGCGTGTTCTGCGAGCGCGTCGG
Source organism: Bradyrhizobium sp. HKCCYLRH2015 (assembly GCF_051168215.1). NCBI lineage: Bacteria > Pseudomonadati > Pseudomonadota > Alphaproteobacteria > Hyphomicrobiales > Nitrobacteraceae > Bradyrhizobium > Bradyrhizobium sp. HKCCYLRH2015. Next base: position 385,782 of record NZ_JBNPUO010000006.1, read on the forward strand.
CGGCGGCTTCGGCGGCAAGCAGGAGATGTTCGTCGAGGATATCCTGGTGCTGGCGGCGCTGAAGACAAGGCGGCCGGTGAAGCTCGAATTCACCCGGGAGGAGCAGTTCATCGCCACCTCGACGCGGCATCCGATGCGCGTCACCGTCAAGGCCGGGGCCGACAAGGATGGCAAGCTGACGGCGCTGCAGCTCGACGTGCTCTCCAACACCGGCGCCTATGGCAATCACGCCGGGCCCGTGCTGTTCCATGCCTGCGCCGAGTCGATCTCGGTGTACAATTGTCCGAACAAGAAGGTCGACGGGATCGCCGTCTATACCAACACGGTGCCGGCCGGCGCCTATCGCGGCTACGGCCTGCCGCAAACCACCTTCGCGGTCGAAGCCGCGATCGACGAGCTTGCGCGGCAGCTCGGCATCGACGCGTTCGAGATGCGACGCCGCAACATCATCAGGCCCGGAGATCCCATGCTGGCGCCGCCGGCATCCGGGCATAGCGACGTGCTGTACGGCTCCTACGGGCTCGACCAGTGCCTCGATCTGGTCGAGCGCGCCATGGCCGAGGCCACGCCGACGCCGGAGCTGTCGGCCGAGTGGCTGAAGGGCGACGGCATCGCGCTGACGATGATCGACACCGTGCCGCCCGACGGCCACTTCGCCGACGCCGTGATCAGCCTGCGCGACGACGGCGGCTTCGTGCTCACCGTCGGCACCGCCGAGTTCGGCAACGGCACCAGCACGGTGCATCGCCAGATCGCCGCGACCGTGCTCGGTACCACCGTCGATCGCATCAGCCTCAGACAGTCCGACACCGCCCATGGCGGCCACGACACGGGCGCCTATGGCTCGACCGGCACCTTCGTCGCGGGACGCGCGACCCAGGCGGCGGCGGAGGCGTTGGCCGAGACGATCAAGCGGTTCGCCTCCGACAGGTGGAACGTCGCTCCCGGCGCCTGCGTGATCGCCGATGATGCAATCACCTGTGGCGCACATCGTCTCGCTTTCGCCGAACTCGCCAAGGCCAGCGGCGCGCCGCTCACCACGAGCGGTAATTCGCAGGGCACGCCGCGCTCGGTCGCGTTCAACGTCCAGGGTTTGCGTGTCGCCGTGAACAAGGGGACCGGAGAGGTCAGGATCCTCAAGAGCGTCCAGGCCGCGGACGCCGGCCAGGTCGCCAACCCGATGCAGTGCCGCGGCCAGATCGAGGGCGGCGTGGCGCAAGCGCTCGGCGCCGCGCTGTACGAGGAGATCGTGATCGACGGCACCGGCCGCGTGATCAATCCGCGCTTCCGCGACTATCATCTGCCGTCCTATGCCGACGTTCCGCGCACCGAGGTGCTGTTTGCCGATACCCACGACACGATCGGCCCGCTGGGGGCGAAGTCGATGAGCGAGAGCCCGTACAATCCGGTCGCCGCCGCGCTCGGTAACGCGATCCGCGCCGCGACCGGCATCCGCTTCACGGCCGCGCCGTTCAAGCCGGACCGGCTGTTTCCGCAGTTGCAGGAAAAGTTCGGCGAATGAGGCGGTCTGGGGAAACGGCTGCGCTATGGCTTGGGTCGGCGATCATACGACCAGCCGAACAGGCCGCTCCGCTGGGTCTCGGGCTCTGGTTCCGCAGCCGGCTCCGACGGCTGGGCGGCCGCCTGTGGCGGGGCGGCGGGAGCGACCGGCTTCGGGATGCTCTCGCATTTCATCGCATAGACCAGCTTGCCGTCCTCGGTGCGTCCGATCGGCGCGCAAGCATCGGCGCGCTTGGCCGTGCTCTGCTTGGGGGCGGTCTGCGCCATCGCCAGAGGCACACCAGCGAACTGTCCCAGCACCAGCATGATCAGAACCAGTCTCGTCATCCCGCCCCGTCCCGCTTGTCAGACCGCCACATTGAACGCAATCGCGCCGCCGGAGTCCACTGCGTCACGCGCACATGGCAGCTAATCTGTTGTGCACCGACTGCCACAGCGACGTGCTGGAAATCAGATGCGATCGATGCCACAGATGAGACGCAGGCACTCGGCTCTGGACTTGCCCTGTCGAAGGAGATGAGCGCGCGATGTGGGCCTCGATCATATCGGAATGGCTGAGCCTGATCTTCCGCTGGCTGCACGTGATCGCCGCGGTCGCCTGGATCGGCAGCTCGTTCTACTTCATCGCGCTCGATCTCAGCCTGAAGCCGCGGCAAGGCCTGCCGACCGGCGTGATGGGCGAGGCCTGGCAGGTGCACGGCGGCGGCTTCTACCACATCGTCAAATATCTGGTGGCGCCGGCGCAGATGCCGAGCGAGCTGACCTGGTTCAAATGGGAGGCCTACACCACCTGGCTGTCCGGCTTCTTGCTGATGATCGTGGTGTACTATCTCAACGCCGACCTGTTCCTGGTCGACAAATCGATCCTCGATCTCACGCCCCTCCAGGCCGGCCTGTTCAGCTTTGGCTCGCTGGCGCTGGCGTGGCTGCTCTACGAGGCCGCCTGCCGCAGCGGCCTCGCCCGGCAGGAGCTGCCGTTCGCGATCGGCGGCTACGTCTTTCTCGTCGCGCTCACCTACGCCTTCACCCATGTGCTGAGCGGCCGCGGCGCCTTCAACCAGATCGGCGCGATCATCGGTACCATCATGGTCGCCAACGTGTTTGCCGTGATCATCCCCAACCAGAAGAAGATCGTCGCCGCGCTGCTCGCAGGCCAAGCGCCGGACCCCAGGCTCGGCAAGGCCGGCAAGGAGCGTTCGGTCCACAACAACTATCTGACCCTGCCGGTGGTGGTGCTGATGATCAGCAACCACTATCCGCTCCTGTTCGGCACCCGCTACAACTGGGCGATCGTCGCCATCGTGCTCGCGCTCGGCCCGGTGATCCGCCATTTCTTCAACGAGCGTCACAAGGGAAATCCATCGCCATGGTGGGTGTGGGGTGTCGCGGCCGCGGGCATGATCGGCATCCTGCTGCTGTCCGCAGCGGGTCCTCGCGACGCCAAGACGGCTATGAGCGCCCCGCCGAGCTTCGCACAGGTCGAGGAGATCGTAACCTCCCGCTGCAGTATGTGCCACGCCGCCGAGCCGATGTGGGACGGCATCGTCGCGGCACCCAGGGGCGTGCGGCTCGACACTGCCGACAACATCCAGCGCAACGCGCGGCTGATCGCACGCAACGCCGCGTGGTCGAGCGCCATGCCGCCCGGCAACATCACCGAGATTACCGGCGAGGAGCGCACCGTGCTCGCGGCGTGGGCCAGCGCGCAGTAGCAGCCATGTGCGCCGATCGTCGTGCTGGACGTCTCAAGCAACCGGTCTCGTCGGGTACCTGATGCGCAGAAGCGCATTTGATCCGTTACTCGGAGAGATGACGCGGCTTCGCGTTGCCGCGACGCGATGCGCCCGGATCGTGCGATATCTCGGCCCTCATCGTAACGAGAGGGCGCAGGGAAGGCCGGACCTCGGCGACGATGGATGCTCGCTTCGGTTCCCCACGACGAATGCGTGAAGCCGGCACAAGGACAACCGGATTTTCGCAACGCGGAGTTGAACTGCGATGCATGCGACGACGATTGAGCTGGAGCACATCCGATTGTCGTCATGAGCTTGCGGCAAAATTTACCACCCGTTGGGACGCGGCTTGGCTGCAGAAAACATGGCGCTAGAGTGGCGCCCACAATCAGCTCTCAGCGAAACGCCCCATCATGTCGATCTCCGTCAAAGGCCGGCTGGCCATTGTCGCGCTCATCGCGCTTGCCTGCTTCGCAAGCTCGGTACTGAAGCTCTATCTGGGGCTGCTGTGCATCTCGCTGCTTTTGAGCTTTGCCGTGGTCGGCGTCGTGGCCCGGCTGGTCGAAGGGATCGTCATCAGGCGCGACCGGAGCAGCGAGCGACGGCTGGCACATCGCAGCGATCGCTCCGCTCGCGTCGACGAAACGCAGCCGCTGTCGATGACGACGATGGATCATGTCGACACGCCATCGCCGGCCGAACCCGCGCGATGAGGGGATTCTCCGTCTGGCGATCGCGCGCTGAGGAACAGGGATACCGCACATCGGAGAATGGCAATGGTGCTACGAGTTCGACCGCTGGAACGGCGACGACCAGATCATCCTTCCGAACCAGCCGATTGCGGACGCGACGACGCCGTGCTCGGTGGCGACACATCGGAAGAGCAGCACGTGGCCGTTCAAATCGCCGCGCTGATCGCCTCGATACGCCGGCTGTACCTCATCCCTTCGTCCGCTTCCGCTTCGCCTCGAGAGCGCTCAGATAGGTAGCCATCATCTCGGGCAGCGCTGCGACGACGACATCGCGGCTGCGCGGATCCTGCTCGCGCGTGAACAGCAGTGTCCCGAGCACGACGGCATCGAGCGTCGTGGCCGCCTGCCTGCCGAGTTCGTCGCCGAGCCTGGCGCGCATGACGCGGTCGATGACGACCCTGAACTCGGCGTGCATGGTCTGGTCGTGCAGATCGAGCGTCGCCAGCGCATCGGGGTGGCGAACGAAGTAGCGGATCGCCCAGCCAATCAACTGCTCGATGACCTGCGGCGGCGACATCGCCGCCCATTCCGCATCGCTTCGCTGCACCACGCGGTCGAACGCCGGCTGCAGCTCGGCATCATGACGCTCGGCGAGCGCATCGAGCATCTGATCCTTGTCGCGGAAGAAGTGATAGACCGAGCCGATCGACGCGCCGGCGCGCTGGGCCGCGGCATGCATGCTGACGGCACCGATCCCGGACTCGGCGATGATGGCGGCTGTCGCGTCGAGCAACTGCTCGCGGCGCTCACGGCCACGCGCCTGCCGCGGCGCACGTGATGTCGTGCGCACGGGGGCATTCAGGTCGGTCGCAGCTTTGCGTCGCACGTTCGCGTCATGCCTTGGCTCGCCGCGGCGGCAGCGCTGGCCGATGTCCCAACGGGAGCGCCCGGGCAACCCGCACAGGGGGAATTCGAAACCGCCACGAGAATGTTACTAGACGAATTATTCTAGATTTGATTGTCTAATTCACGCACTGTCAAGAGGATGGTGTTCAACTTTCGCGTGAACCTGCTTGCCTGCAACGGCGGGCGGGTTTTGCGGGCTGCTGACGACCAACAGGTGCTTTCCGGTCCCTGCGTGCTTGCGCGGCAGGACGGGAATGATCGCCACCACCCAACCGGGCCGAAGATACGACCATGTCTCCATTCACAGGATCCTCTTTCCTTCGGGCACCGGGCTCACGCCTGCTGGCCGCGGCCGGCTGCGCTGCCGTCGGCCTGCTGCTGGCCGGCTGCGAGCAGAAGACGGCCGCAACCGCGCCGCCGTCCCGGATGGTGCGGACCGAGGTGGTCAAGCTGTCGGAGCGCCGGCAATCGATCACGCTGACCGGTGACGTGCAGGCGCGGGTGCTCGCAGACCTGTCGTTCAGGGTCAGCGGCCGCGTCACCGAGCGGCTCGTGGAGGTCGGCGCGCACGTCAAGGCCGGCCAGTTGCTCGCCAGGATCGATCCGGCCGAGCAGCAGGCCGATCTCGATTCCGCGGAGGCCGCCGTGGCGGCCGCGGAGTCGCAGGTAAAGGTCGCAACCTCCAATTTCAACCGCCAGCAGACGCTGATCACGAGCGGCTTCACGACGCGCGCGACCTTCGACCAGGCCCAGGAGACGCTGCGCACGGCGGAGGGATCGCTGGAGGCCGCCAAGGCCCAGCGCGACACCGCCAAGGACGCCCTGACCTACACCGAGCTCCGCGCCGACGCGGACGGCACCATCACCGCGCGCAACATCGAGGTCGGGCAGGTCGCCCAGGCCGCGCAGTCCGTGTTCACGCTCGCGCATGACGGCGACCGCGACGCGGTCATCGACGTCTACGAAGCCGCGCTGTCGCTCAAATTCGACGACAGCAAGGTCGCGCTGGCGCTGCTGTCGGATCCCTCGGTCACGGCCAAGGGCACGGTGCGCGAGGTCTCGCCGACCATCGATCCGAAGTCGGGCACCGTCCGCGTCAAGATCGCGATCGAGAATCCGCCGCCGGAGATGATCCTCGGCAGCGCCGTCAGCGCCACCGGCTTCATCAAGCCGGAGCAGCGCATCGTGCTGCCGTGGAGCGCGCTGACCGCCGCCGGCAAGACGCCGGCAGTCTGGCTGGTCGATGACGGCGACAAGACGGTGTCGCTGAAGCCGATCACGATCGAGGACTATGAGACCGGCGCGATCGTGGTGTCGGCCGGACTGCGACCGGGAGACCGCGTCGTGACCGACGGCGGCAAGCTGCTCAGCGTCGGCCAACAGATCACGTTCAACGAGGAGAAGCGGTCGTGATGTCGCCGATGCGCTGTGTTCTTCCGCTCGGCGCGCTCGCTCTGCTCGCCGGCTGCAACGAGAAGGCCGCCGCTCCCGATCCGGTCCGGCCGGTGCTGTCGATGAAGGTCGAACGGCAGACGGCCAATGTCTCGACGGTCACCGGCACGATCGAGCCGCGCTACAAGGCCGATCTCAGCTTCCGCGTGCTCGGACGCCTGATCGCGCGGCCCGTCTATGTCGGCGACATGGTCAAACAGGACCAGGTCGTGGCGGCGATCGATCCCGCCGCGCTCGAACTCGCCGTGCGCGCCTCGGCCGCCGAGGTCTCGCGCAGCCAGGCGCAACTCACCAACGCGACCGGCACCGAGGGCCGGCAGCGCACCCTGCTGGAAACCGACGCCACCACCAAGGCGACGCTGGAGAGCGCCGAGCAGTCGCGTGCGGCCGCCCAGGCCTCCGTGATCAAGGCGCAATCCAACCTCGCCAAGGCGCGCGAGCAGCTCGGCTACGCCCAGCTCAAGGCCGATTTCGCCGGCATCGTCACGGCCGTCGGCGCGGAAGTCGGACAGGTCGTCTCGCCCGGCCAAAGCGTGGTCACGGTGGCGCGGCCCGACATTCGCGAGGCGGTCATCGACGTCGGCGACGACATTGCGGGCGCGCTGCAGGTCGGTACGCCGTTCACGGTGCGGCTGCAGGTCGATCCGACCATCAGCACGACCGCGAAGGTCCGCGAGATCGCGCCGCGCGCCGACGCCACGACGCGCACGCGTCGCGTCCGCATCACGCTCGACAACCCGCCCGAAACCATGCGGCTCGGCACCACCGTCACCGCGACCGTGAACACCGAGCAACGGACCGTCATCCGATTGCCGTCGACGGCGATCCTGGAGCAGGACGGCAAGAGCTTCGTCTGGCTGGTGGATGACGCCAACAACTACGTCAAGCGCCAGGAGATCATGGTCGCCCGCAACGAGGACGGCAGCATCCGCGTCACCGGCGGCCTCGAACCCGGGCAGCGTGTCGTCACCGCCGGCGTGCACAGTCTCAAGGATGGCCAGTCCGTCCGCATCGATCAGGAATCTCAGCCGTGAAGTCCTTCAACCTCTCCGACTGGGCGCTCGAGCACCGCTCGCTCGTCTGGTATTTCATGATCGCCTTCATGGCTGCGGGCCTCTTCTCCTACGTGCATCTCGGCCGCGAGGAGGATCCGTCCTTCACCATCAAGACGATGCTGATCCAGGCCAAATGGCCCGGCGCCTCCGCCGAGGAGATGACGCGGCAGGTCACCGACCGCATCGAGAAGAAGCTCGAGGAGCTGCCGGCGCTCGACTACACCAAGAGCCTGACCGTGCCCGGCCAGACCACGGTGTTCGTCAACCTGCGCGACACGACCAAGGCGCGCGACGTCGTCCCGACCTGGCTGCAGGTGCGCAACCTGATCAACGACATCAAGGGCGACTTTCCGTCCGGCGTCGTCGGGCCAGGATTCAATGACCGCTTCGGTGATGTGTTCGGCAACATCTACGCCTTCACCAGCGATGGCCTCAGCCAGCGCCAGTTGCGCGACCGCGTCGAGGAGGTCCGCGCCAAGGTGCTGACCGTGCCCAATGTCGGCCGCGTCGACATCGTCGGCGCGCAGAACGAGGTGATCTATCTCGAATTCTCGCCACGCAAGGTCGCCGCGCTGGGCATCGACCAGCGCACCATCCTCAACGCGCTGCAGGCGCAGAATGCGGTGTCGCCGTCCGGCGTGCTGCAGGCCGGCCCCGAGCGGGTCGCGGTACGCGTCTCCGGCCAGTTCACCTCCGAGGAGAGCCTCAAGGCGATCAACCTGCGCATCAACGACCGTTTCTTCCCGCTCACCGACGTCGCCACCATCACCCGCGGCTACGAGGATCCGCCGACCTCGCTGTTCCGCTTCAACGGCCAGCCCGCGATCGGGCTTGCCATCGGCATGAAGGCCGGCGCCAACCTGCTCGATTTCGGCGAGGCGCTGAAAGAGGAGATGACCAAGGTCGTGGCCGATCTGCCGGTCGGCGTCGGCGTGCATCTGGTCTCGGACCAGCCCAAGATCGTCGAGGAAGCGGTCGGCGGCTTCACCAAGGCGCTGTACGAAGCCGTCATCATCGTGCTCGCGATCAGCTTCGTCAGCCTCGGCGTCCGCGCCGGCCTCGTGGTCGCGATCTCGATTCCGCTGGTGCTCGCGATCACCTTCCTGTTCATGGCCTACACCGGCATCTCGCTGCAGCGCATTTCGCTGGGCGCGCTGATCATCGCGCTCGGCCTGCTGGTCGACGACGCCATGATCGCGGTCGAGATGATGGTGGCGCGGCTCGAGGTGGGCGACTCCTTGCGCAAGGCCGCGACCTACGTCTACACCTCGACGGCGTTCCCGATGCTGACGGGCACGCTGGTGACGGTCGCCGGCTTCATTCCGATCGGCCTCAACAGCAGCGCCGCCGGCGAGTTCACCTTCACGCTGTTCGTGGTGATCGCCGTGTCGCTCGTCGTGTCCTGGATCGTGGCCGTGCTGTTTGCGCCGCTGCTCGGCGTCACCATCCTGCCCGCGACCTTGCCGAGTCACCATGCCGAAGGCGGCCGGCTGACGCGGATATTTCGCGCCATGCTCAATGCCTGCATGCGCAACCGCTGGACCACGATCGTCGCCACGGTCCTGATCTTCGGCCTGTCGGTGTTCGGCATGCGCTTCGTGCAGCAGCAGTTCTTCCCCTCCTCCGACCGCACCGAGCTGGTGATCGACTTCAACCTGCCGCAGAATTCCTCGATCGCCGAGACCAACGCGCAGATGGCGAAGTTCGAACAGGAGGCGCTGAAGGGCGATCCCGACATCGACCACTGGTCGACCTATGTCGGCTCCGGCGCGCAGCGCTTCGTGCTGTCGTTCGACGTGCAGCCCGCCGACGTCTCGTTCGGCCAGATCATCATCGTCACCAAGAGCCTCGAGGCGCGTGACCGCGCCCGCGCCAAGCTGCAGGCCTATCTCACCAAGACGTTCCCCGGCACCGACGCCTATGTGCACCTGCTCGACATCGGCCCGCCGGTCGGCCGCCCCGTGCAGTACCGTGTCAGCGGGCCTGATGTCGCAAAGGTGCGCGAGACAGCGCAGGAATTCGCCGGCGTCATGCGCGGCAACAGCCATCTCGGCGCCGTCATCTTCGACTGGATGGAGCCGGCGCGTGTCGTGAAGGTCGACGTCCTGCAGGACAAGGCCCGCCAGCTCGGCGTCACGTCCTCCGACATCGCCAACGCGTTGAACGGCGTGCTCGACGGCACCTCGATCACCCAGGTGCGCGACGACATCTATCTGATCGACGTGCGCGGCCGCGCCCAGGCCAAGGAGCGGCAATCGCTGGAGACCCTACGCGACCTGCAGCTGTCGGGCTCGAACGGCCAGTCGATCCCGCTCGCGGCGCTGGCGACCTTGCGCTACCAGATCGAGCAGCCCGAGATCTGGCGCCGCTCGCGGCAGCCCACGCTGACCCTGAAGGCCAGCGTCATCGATCAGGTACAGCCGAACACGGTGGTCGATCAGCTCAAGCCCGCCCTTGCGGCGTTCAACGCCAGGCTTCCGGCCGGCTATCAGGTCGTCACCGGCGGCAGCGTCGAGGAGAGCGCCAAGAGCCAGGCGCCGATCATCGCGGTCGTTCCGATCATGCTGTTCACCATGGCCACGATCCTGATGCTGCAGTTGCAGAGCTTCCAGCGCCTGTTCCTGGTGTTCGCGGTCGCGCCGCTGGCCTTGATCGGCGTCGTCGCGGCGCTGCTGCCGAGCGGTGCGCCGCTCGGCTTCGTCGCCATCCTCGGCGTGCTCGCGCTGATCGGCATCCTGATCCGCAACTCGGTGATCCTGATCGTGCAGATCGAGCATCTGCGCGACGAAGGCCGCCCGCCATGGGAGGCCGTGATGGAGGCGACCGAGCACCGCATGCGGCCGATCATGCTGACAGCAGCCGCGGCCTCGCTGGCGCTGATCCCGATCGCGCGCGAAGTGTTCTGGGGTCCGATGGCCTATGCGATGATGGGCGGCATCATCGTCGGCACCGTGCTGACCCTGCTGTTCCTGCCGGCGCTCTATGTCGCCTGGTTCCGGATCAAGACGCCGGAGGCGAGCGATTCAGTCGAGCCGGCAGCGCACGGCGCCTGACGCGGGGCCTGCGTGAATCGCGGATAATTGCGTGGGATAAGCCGCCCGCGTGGGTTAAAGCCCGCGCGGCGGCCGGGTAGATTCGGCCTTCATGGAAGGATGCGAATCATGACCGATCCTCAGATCGTCTGCCCCTCCTGCCGCACCGAGATCAAGCTGACCGAGCAGCTCGCAGCGCCCCTGATCGCGGAGACGCGCCGGCAGTTCGAGAAGCAGCTCCAGGCGAAAGAAGCCGATTTCGGCCGCCGCGAGGCGCAGCTCACGGCCGCGCAGGCGCAGATCGCGCAGGCCAAGGCCGCGATCGACCAGCAGGTCGCCGCCAAGCTGAAGGCCGAACGCGCCGCGATCGCGCAGACCGAAGCCGAGAAGGCGCGGCAGGCGGTGGCCGATGAGATGGGCAACCGCGATCGCCAGCTCGCCGAGCTGCACGAGGCCATCGTCAGCAAGGACGCCAAGCTCGCCGACGCACAGAAGGCCCAGGCCGAGATGCTGCGCAAGCAGCGCGAGCTCGACGAGGCCCGCCGCGAGCTCGATCTCACCATCGAGACCAAGGTGCAGGAGAATCTCGCCGCCGTCCGCGACAAGGCCCGGCTCGAGGCTGAGGATTCGCTGAAGGCCAAGGTCGCCGAGAAGGAGACCCAGATCGCCGGCATGCAGCGGCAGATCGAGGAGCTTCGCCGCAAGGCCGAGCAAGGCTCGCAGCAGCTTCAGGGCGAGGCGCTGGAGATCGAGCTGGAATCGCAATTGCGCGCGCGCTTTCCCCGCGACCTGGTCGAGCCGGTGCCGAAGGGCGAGTTCGGCGGCGACGTGATCCATCGCGTGGTCGGCCCGGGCGGCCAGGCCTGCGGCGCGATCCTGTGGGAATCCAAGCGCACCAAGAACTGGAGCGATGGTTGGCTCGTGAAGCTGCGCGACGACCTGCGCGCCGCCAAGGCCGACATCGCGCTGATCGTCTCGAGCGCGCTGCCCAAGGGGGTCGACGGCTTCGACCTGATCGACGGCGTCTGGGTCGCCGAGCCGCGCTTCGCGCTGCCGCTGTCGCAGGCGCTGCGCCAGTCGCTGATCGACGTCGCCTGCAGCAAGCTCGCGCAGGAGGGCCAGCAGACCAAGATGGAGATGGTCTACGCCTATCTCACCGGCCCCCGCTTCCGCCACCGCATCGACGCCATCGTCGAGCGCTTCACCGAGATGCAGTCGGATCTCGACCGCGAGCGCAAGACGATGATGCGTCTGTGGGCCAAGCGCGAGGAGCAACTGCGCGGCGTGCTGGATTCGACGGCGGGCCTGTATGGCGATCTCCAAGGCATCGCCGGCCGCGCGATGCAGGAGATCGAGAGCCTCGACGTGCTGCTGATCGAGGGCAAGAGCGAGGCGGCGGAGTAGCGCGCGCCGGCCGCGCCCCGAGGCGTGCCAGCATCACGCCGCATCAACGCTTTTTCCGATGCAGCCGCATCGCGCCGCGTCTCGCTTTGCCGTGGCATGCGGATGCAGATGACCGCTACTGCTTCGCCATCTGCGTGCTCGCCTGGGCGTCGCTCGGCACAGCCCCCTTGTCGACCCATTCCGGCGGGGCGCCCAGACGGTTGGCGACCATGCCGATGAGCCCGGGGTCCCTGCCGAACGCCTCGCACGCCGCGTTCTTCGGCTTGCCGCCGAGCGCCGCGCCGATGCGTTCGATCGACGGCAGCTTCGGTGGCTTGCCGAACGGGGTCTCTCCGGTCACGAGCATCTGGCCGAAATCGGCGCTGAACGAACTTGCCAGATCGTAGGCATCGCCGGCCTGCGACAGCACCGGCGAGTTGGTGAACGAGTTGGCGCCGCGCGCCCACACCATCGCGGCCTGCTGCCGGCCCTTGCGGTCGAGCGCTTCCGCCTCGATCGTGAGACTGCCGAGCCCGATCGGCAGCCGCGGCACTGGGACGGGGACGCCCAGCGCGCCAGGCACGGCCGACACGACCTTGGACGCGCCGGCGGCGACCGGATCGGTCGGCGACGCCTGGGTGATGAAGGTGCGCGTCGTCAGATCGGCTCTCTGATTGGGCGCAACGACCGTGAAGCGTTCGCTCAGGTTGAGACACAGCGCGCGGTCGACCGCATTGGCGACGAGCTGCCGCTGCTGGTCCGTCAGCACCGCGCCGGCCTGCCCCGAAAAGGACGTCGGCATGATACGCACGGTCTGGGCCGCGAGCACATTGTCCTTGTCGACGTTGAGCTGCGACTTGGCGAGCAGGCCGTTCGATTCCGCCAGCGCCTGATAGGATGCGAGCGCGCCGCTCTGCGTCATCTGCGCCGTGGCGCAACCCGACAGGCCGAGCGCCGCGCACAGCATCGTCAGGCGGATGGTGGCGGGGGCACAGGATCTCACGAAAGCCGCGACGTCGATCTCGACCATGCTTCTCCCGCCTCACGCCCACAATGATCGCCCTCTCGCGGGCGGCGCATCCTTCTCCGAGATTTCGGACGGCGTGGGGCGGAAGCATGGAGAGATGTTTCGAAACGGCGCCAACAAGGGAGAGAGTGCGGCGAGCGCGGTCGCTCTGGCGCCATTATGGCGGAGCGAAGACGGCTCACCCCACGACCTTGTCCAAGGTGATCGGCAAATCCCGAATACGCTTTCCGGTGGCGTGATAGACCGCGTTGGCGATCGCCGCGGCGACGCCGACGATGCCGATCTCGCCGACGCCCTTGATGCCCATCTTGTTGATGGTGCGATCCTCCTCGTCGACGAAGATCACCTTGATATCGTGAACGTCGGCATTCACCGGCATGTGATACTCGGCGATGTTGGCGTTCATGATGCGCCCAAACCGCTGGTCGATCTGGGCTTCCTCGTGCAACGCCATGCCGATGCCCATGACGACCCCGCCCATGATCTGGCTCGAAGCCGTCTTGGTGTTGAGGATGCGCCCGGCGGCGACGGCATTGACGATGCGCGTCACCCTGACGACGCCGAGCTCCTCGTCGATCTTCACCTCGGCGAAAACGGCCGAATGCGTGTTGTGCGCGTGCTTGTCGTCGTCCTCGAACTCCGAGCCGCGCTCCTTTTCGATCCGGTCCATGCCGCCATGGCGCATGACGTCGGCCATGGGCACCGAACGATTGCGATCCGCGATGGCAACGATCGCGCCACCCGCGAGCGTCACCTCGTCGGCCCCAAGCCCCTGCAAAGGCGAGCCCGGGATGGTGTGCGCGATCTTCAAAAGCTCCGCCCGGATATCATCAGCGGCGTTGACGATCGCATGCGAGATCGAGGCTGCGGTCCATGAGCCGCCCTCCACCGGCGACTTCGGCAGCGTGGAGTCGCCGAGCTTCACATTGATGCTGTCGAGCGGCACGCCGAGCATGTCGGCGGTGACCTGTGCCATGATCGTGTAGGTGCCGGTGCCGATGTCGGAGGTCGCGCTCGACACCTCGACATGTCCGTTGGCCGTCATCACAATCCGCGCCGCGAACGGCATCTGCAAGGCCTCCCAGGCCCCGCTCGCCATACCCCAGCCGACGAGTTCTCGGCCGTCACGCATCGACCTCGGCTCCGGATTGCGCTTCGACCAGCCGAAGGCCCCGGCGCCCTGCTGATAGCACTCCTTCAGCCGCTTGCTGGAGAACGGCAGATCCTTGTCCTGATCCCGATCGGAATAGCAGCGCAGGCGCAATTCGAGCGGATCCATCTTGAGCGCGACGGCGAGCTCGTCCATCGCGCATTCGAGACCGTAGACGCCACTGGCGGCGCCGGGCGCGCGCATGTCGCCCGGCGTCGGCACGTCGAGCCTGGCGAGCCGATGCGTCGCGCGCGAAGTGGCGGAGGTGTAGAGCACCTCGCCCCAGCCGATGTCGTTGCGCGAGAACGCCTCGTGCTGCGAGGTCATTGCGATGGCTTCTTGCGTCAGCGCCGCCAGCGTGCCGTTCTCACGGGCGCCGAGCGCCAGCCGCTCGATCGTCGCCGGGCGATAGCACAAGCCATACATCTGCGCACGGCTGAGCACGACGCGCACCGCGCGCTTCAGCTTCAGCGCCGCCATGGCGGCGAGCACCACCTGATATTGCGGCCGCAGGCCGGAGCCGAACGCGCCGCCGACGAACGGCGACATCACCTGGACGTCGTCCTCCTTCAATCGGAAAACGCTGCAGACATAGCGCTGCACGTTCTGGACGCCCTGGGTCTTGTCGTAGACCACGAGCTTGCCGCCCTCACGCCAGAGCACCGTCGACGCGTAGAGCTCCATCGGGTTGTGATATTCGATCGGCACCCCATAGTCCGCGTCGTGACGCACGGCTGCGCCGGCGAGCGCCCTTGTCGCGTCGCCGCGTGGCTTGACCGGCTTGTCGACCTTGAACGCCTGCTCGCGCAGCGCATGCAGATCCGTCGCGAATCTCTCGACCTCATAGTCGATCTCGACCAGCGTTGCGGCGAAGCGTGCGGTGTCCTCGTCCTCGGCCACGACCAGCGCGACCGGCTGGTAGTTGAAATGCACTCTGTCATCGTAGAGCGGGCGATAGGGCGAGCCGTCCTCCGGCGCGACCTCGTCGCGATAGTCGTCATCCTTGTCCGCCATCCTGACCCGGTTGGCGTGAGTCAGCACGTCGATGACGCCGTCGACCGCCAGCGCGCGGCTGGTATCGATGCGCACGATCCGCCCCCGCGGAATGGTGGAACTGACCACGACGCCGAAGGCGAGATCGGGCGCGGTGAACTCGGCGGCATATTTGGCGGCACCGGTGACCTTGGCGCGGCCGTCGACGCGGGAGGTGGCAGTGCCGATGTGAGCTGTCATGACGTCACCGGATGGTCTTGATGGCTTGGATCTGCGGGGTTGCGTTCGCGGCCTGGGTCAGCGTGCGGACGATCGCGCGACGCGCGAGCGGGATCTTGAACGCATTGTGCCCGGAGCTTTTGGCTTCCTTGAGCAGGATGTCCGCGGCACGGCCGAACGCCTGGGGATCCGGCGCCTGCCCGCGCAGCGCGTCCTCGGCAGCCTGGTTGCGCCACGGCTTGTGGGCGACGCCACCGAGCGCCAATCGTGCTTCGCGGATCTGGCTGCCGTCGAGATCGAGCGCAGCGGCGACCGAGACCAGTGCGAAGGCATAGGACAGCCGGTCGCGGATCTTCAGATAGCTGTGGTGCGACGCGAAGCCTTGCGGCGGCAGCTCGATCGCGGTGATGATCTCGTCGGCACGCAGCGTGTTGTCGAGATCCGGCCGGTCGCCAGGCAGCCGGTGGAAATCGGCGAAGGCGATGAGGCGCTCACCCGAGGCCCCGGTAACATGCACCGTGGCGCCGAGCGCGGCCAGCGCGACGCACATGTCGGAGGGATGGGTCGCGATGCAGTCGGCGCTGGTGCCGAGGATGGCGTGGCCTCGGTTGAGGCCATCGATGGCCGAGCAGCCGGCGCCGGGTGTGCGCTTGTTGCAGGGCGTGGCGACGTCGTAGAAATAGGCGCAACGTGTCCGCTGCAGCAGGTTGCCGCCGGTCGAGGCCATGTTGCGCAGCTGTGCCGAGGCGCCGGCGAGGATCGCGCTCGCTAGCAGCGGATAGCGGCTCTCGATGACCGGGTGATAGGCCAGCGTGCTGTTCGGCACCAGCGCGCCGATCCTGACGCCGCCGGCGCTCGTCTCCTCCACCTTCGTCAACGGCAGGCGGCTGATGTCGATCAGCTGACGCGGCTGCTCGACGTGATACTTCATCAGGTCGATCAGGTTGGTGCCGCCGGCGATGAACCTGGCTTCCGGCACCGCCGCCTTGAGCTTGACGGCCTCGGCGACATCGCTCGCGCGGGCATAGTCGAAATTGTTCATCGTCCTCCTCCCATCGCCTGTTCGATGGCGCCGACGATGTTCGGATAGGCGCCGCAACGGCAGATGTTGCCGCTCATCAGCTCGCGGATCTCCTCCTTCGTCTTCGCCCTGCCCTCGGCGATCAGGCCGGCCGCCGAGCAGATCTGGCCCGGCGTGCAATAGCCGCATTGGAAGGCGTCGTGATCGATGAAGGCCTGCTGCAGCGGGTGCAGGTCATCGCCCTTGGCGAGTCCCTCGATGGTCGTGATCTCGGCGCCGTCCTTCATGACCGCGAGCGTCAGGCAGGAGAGCTCGCGGCGGCCGTCGATCAGAACGGTGCAGGCGCCGCACTGGCCGTGATCACAGCCCTTCTTGGTGCCGGTGAGATCGAGATGGTTGCGCAGGAGATCGAGCAGCGTGGTCCAGGGCGACACCGGCAGGGTACGCAATTCGCCGTTGATCTGAAGCGTGACGGACAGAGGCGCAGGCCTGGAAAGGGGTAAGGCATTCTCGCGCGACGCGCTCATGCGGGGTCTCCATTGACGGACCCGCATCAACCCGCGATGGCGCCAATGGTTCGCAACAATTTTTCAGCAGCGGCCCGCGGGACTTGCCCAGGCCAGCACGTGCAAAGGGCGGACGGTACAACCGCTTGGTCGGTCGCGTCGCCGTCCGGCTCAAGCGGCGCGGCCGAGCCACGCCCGCATTTTCTCCGCCAGGCTGCGGCGGCGCGGTCCGTCCTGCGCCTCGTCATCGACGGCGGCCGCATCCTCAGGCGGCATGGCCTCAGCGCCGGGATCAAGCCCGTCCTCACTTTGGCGGCTCACATCGGCATCCGGCGCGACCGGGGTGGGCAGCAGCGACTTGATCGCGGCGGCGACCGCTTCGATGCGCTCGAGGTCGGCGGGCTCGCGTTCCATCGCTACGGGTTCGGCCGGCAGCGGGGCTAGGTCCGCCTCCACCGACATAGCCGTCGTCTCCAAGACGATCGGTTCGGATTGATCGAGGCCGGGCGCCGCAGCCGCAAGCACGGCTTCGGCGGGCTGCTCGCCCTGCACGTCGATCGCGAGGTCGGCGATCTCCGGCGCCGGGGCGGGCTGCTCTACGATCCGGCTGCGGCGCTTCCTGGCCGTTGCAGGCTTTGCCGCGAGCGCCGCCGTCTCCACCGCGGGCTTCTCGACCGGCTTCTTGTCAGCGGCGGTCTTCGCCGCCACCTCGGGCGCGGACTTCGCTTTGGTCTTGCGGATCAGGCCTGCCAGCGCGTAGGGCCCGACGGTCTCCAGGAAGGTCTTCTCATGGTCGCGCGACAGCCGCCCCACTGCCGCATCGAGCGGCAGCCAGTCGACGGCGCGGACATCGTCCATCAGCGGCTGCGACGGCTCGCCGGCCGCTTCCATGCGCCAGTAGTGCACGACCTTGGAGCGCGTTCCGGTGTCGTAGACCAGGGTGCCGAGAAATTCATGCACGGTGACCTTGTGGCCGGTCTCCTCCAGCACCTCGCGCTTGGCGGCGTCGCGGGGCGTCTCGCCATCGTCGAGCTTGCCTTTCGGCAGCACCCATTCGTCACGCTTGCGCAGGCGCACGACCGCGATGCGCGGCGGCTGTTCCCGCCGCAGCACGATGCCACCTGCCGCCATGATCGGCGCTCTCGCCATCGCCTCTCCCGAGCCGCAACGACCGCAACTCCCGCGGTCTGATTCGTCAGTTGAACGCTCCGATATAGGACTGCGCAACGACGAAATCGAGATTGCGCAGGCAGGGACCCGACATTCATCCGGCGGCGACGCGCCTGCGCCACAGTGGCTGGCCGGCGCGAATGCGGGCGCCCTCCGTGACATTGGGACAGAACGTGAAGTCGCCCGGCGCGAGCAGGATGATGGTCGAGCCGTGCTCGAACCAGCCGAGCTCGTCTCCCTTGCGCACATTGTTGTGACAGGGGTAGGCGAGCGGCCGCTCGGTCTGCGCGTTCAATACGCGGTCGAGCGCATGCAGGCGGATGCTCGCGACCAGGATCGCCGCCACCGGCACGATCGTGAACGGCTCGCCCGAGGCGAGATGCGTGCGGATCACGGCGCGCTCGTTCTTGCAGAACAGCCGCTCGACCCGCTTCAGCGCGATCGGATTGACGTTCCAGACGTCGCCATGGATCAGGCTGACATGCTCGAGCGTCATGTCGTACGGCGCATGGAAGCGGTGATACATGCTCGACGTGAGACGCAAGGTGACGAAGCAGCCGTTGCGGTGGGTGTCGACCACGGCGGGATCGGCGACGAGCTCACGCAATAAATAGGGTGCGCCCTTGATCTGATAGAGCTCGCCGTCGCGGATCAGGCCGTGCGCGCCGATGATGCCGTCCGACGGGCTGGTGACGATGGCAGGATCGGGATCGAACGGCCGCAGGCCGGGCTTCAGCTCGCGCGTGAAGCAGGCGTGCAGGCTTTTGAAGCGGTTCTCCTTGGCCTCGGAGAGATCGAGGTCGGAGAACAGCTTCCACAGCGCGATCGAGGCGTCGCGGACCAGCGGGTTCTCGATCTTTGAGAACCAGCCCATGAAGCGGGTCAGCGCGGCGCGCGGCACGCGGTTGGTGAGCAGGAAGTTGAGGTCTTCCTGTTGGGTGACGGAGGCGATCAGGCTTTTGACTGTCATGAATCTGTCAGCAGGAGTGGTTAGCGCTTTTGGACATGATGGAAAACTCGATTCCTTATGTATCGCTCGCCGTTGGCGCTGCCGTGACGGCCGCCATGGCCCCGAAGGTCAAGGCCCGCATCGAGCTGTCGCGCGCCAAGCACCGCTCGCTGGCCGGCCATTCCAAGATGTCGCGCCGGATCTCCAGGCTGATCCCGCGCTATGAGTTCGAGATCGACGACTTCTTCCGCTCCGACGGCGCGCCGCAGGCGATCGCCACGAAGCGCCAGGACGGCTTCTTCCGACTCGGCGCGTTGTTCCAGGAGAGGTTCGCCAAGAGCCGCGCGCTGACGGCGGAGGCCGCAAGCCGCATCTCCGACCTGCAGTTCACCCAGAGCTACCGGGTCCCCTTCCAGTACAGCCGTCTGGTCAAGGAGCAGCTCGGCGCCGGCTCGTTCATGCAGGCCTCGTCGGGCGTCACCCTGACCGATCTCGACGGCAATCAGTTCTACGACCTCACCGGCTCCTACGGAGTCAACATCTTCGGCTACGATTTCTACAAGGAGTGCATCGCAGCCGCCGAGCGACGCGCGAGCGCGCTCGGTCCGGTGCTCGGGCTCTATCACCCGGTCGTGGCCGACAATGTGAAGCGCCTGACCGAGCTGTCCGGCATGGACGAGGTCTCGTTCCACATGTCCGGCACCGAGGCGGTGATGCAGGCGGTGCGGCTCGCGCGCTACCACACCGGTCGCAGCCATCTGGTGCGTTTCGCCGGCGCCTATCATGGCTGGTGGGGCGACGTGCAGCCCGGCGTCGGCAATCCGATTGCGCCGCACGAGACCTACACGCTCGCCGAAATGTCCGAGCGAACCCTGCATGTCCTGCGTACCCGCCGCGACATCGCCTGCGTGCTGGTCAATCCGCTGCAGGCGCTGCATCCGAACGGCAATGCGCCCGGCGATTCCGCGCTGGTCGATTCCTCGCGCAAAGGAAAGTA
Organism: Bradyrhizobium sp. HKCCYLRH2015; assembly: GCF_051168215.1. Taxonomy (NCBI): domain Bacteria; kingdom Pseudomonadati; phylum Pseudomonadota; class Alphaproteobacteria; order Hyphomicrobiales; family Nitrobacteraceae; genus Bradyrhizobium; species Bradyrhizobium sp. HKCCYLRH2015. Next base: position 405,588 of record NZ_JBNPUO010000006.1, read on the forward strand.
CGACCGCGAGGCCTACACCGCCTGGCTGAAGCAGCTGCGCGAGGTGTGCAGCGAGCGCGGCATCGTGCTGCTGTTCGACGAGGTCTTCCTCGGCTTCCGGCTCGCGCCGGGCGGCGCACAGGAGTATTTCGGCATCACAGCCGACATGGTCACCTACGGCAAGAGCCTCGGCGGCGGACTGCCGATCGGCGTCGTCTGCGGCAAGCGCGAATTGATGCGCCGCTTCCGCGACGACCGCCCGGCCGACATCTGCTTCGCGCGCGGCACCTTCAACTCGCATCCTTACGTGATGGCGGCAATGGACGAGTTCCTGAGCCGGCTCGACAGCCCGAACTTCCGCGCCATCTATGACGGCCTGGACGAGACCTGGAATGGCCGTGCCGCGCAGCTCAACGCGGACCTCACCGCCAAGGAGCTGCCGGTGCGCGTCTCCAATCTGCAGTCGATCTGGCTGGTCGAGTACACCGTGCCGTCGCGCTACAATTGGATGCTGCAATACTATCTGCGCGCCGAGGGCCTGGCGCTGAGCTGGGTCGGCACCGGCCGCTTCATCTTCAGCCTGAATTACACCGACGCCGATTTCGCCGAGGTGACCAGGCGCTTCGTCTCGGCGGCCGAGAAGATGAAGCAGGACGGCTGGTGGTGGAACGACGGCACGCTCACCAACAAGGCGATCAAGCGCCAGATCCTGAAGGAGATGCTCGGCGCCGCGTTCGGGCGCTGAGGCCAGCGCCTCCCCCGCTTGCGAGGGAGGTCGGCGGGCTCGCAGAGCCCGACGGGTGGGGGCCGCGGCACGACGCGCTCTCACGATCAGCGGAGCAAGCCTGTCCCCTCCCCGCCCCTCCCCCGCAAGCGGGAGAGGGGGCGCACTGCCCTTGCCGCGACAGCCTGCGTTCAACATCGACAGCCCCCACAAACACCGATGCCCGGGACCGGCCCGGGCATCGCGCAACTCCGACGCATCGGTCCGATCAGGCGTGCTGCTCCTCGAGGGTCTCGCCCATGAGATGCAGGCCCGGATCGATCAACTCGCCGCGCAGCAGCGCCAGCGGCGCCGAGCGGTACTGCATGAAGTCGTTGAACGGGTCGGTGATGATCTTGGTCATCCAGACGAGGCCGGTCTCGACGTCGCGGATGAAGAACAAATGGATGGTGCGGAACAGCAGGCCACCGATGCCGATCACGAGCCAGAGCTTGGCGGTTTCGCGGACGAACTCCATCGCCGAGGTCCAGGGCGGCAGCAGGCCGAACAGGGTCGGCTGCAGATACAGCACCACGGGGGCCGCGGCCCAGATCGACATCAGCACGACCTTGCGCTGCAGATTGTAGCCGACCTTGATCTCTTCCTTGTGCTCGTGGGTCGCCTGGTTGACGTGATCGTAGCCCTTCGGCTCGAAGAAGAAGTGGCCCGCCTGGCGCGAGGTCATCGACACCAGCCAGCCGATCAGCGCCGAGACCAGCGGATCGAACACCATCATCACGTAGGCGATCATGAAGCTGAGCGCGCTGACAAAGTGCAGGCTCTGATTGATACGGCTGTGATGATAGTAGCGATGGTCGTCCCAGCGCTGGATCCGCAGCTGCTCCAGGAAATGCTTGATCATGGTTGCTCCGAAGTATGAGTTGCAGGTCGTGTACAGGGATTCGGTGTAGATCGTGTGACATCATCAAGATGTCACACGATCGGACGCAGTGAAACGTTTTGGACTACGGAGAACGCCGCAGCGGCGGTAGACGGTCGCCGCGGCTTCAAGCCGCGGCAGCACGCTCCAGCTTGCGGAAACGGACCAGCGAGAAATGGCCGAGCGGCGGGATCAGCCGGCGCTCGACCAGCTCCATGCGCTGCGCTCCGGCGAGCCAGCGCATGTAGCGCGACCAGCCGAATTCGGCGGTGCGGAAGCCGAGGCGGCGCACGACCGGCTGCAACGCCTGCTCGATCACGCGGCGCATGCCGGCATCGGCGCTGACGCGGGTCAGGATGATCAATTCGCCGCCCGGGCGCAGGACGCGGGCGAACTCATCGAGCGCGACCTCCGGGTTCGGCACCGCGGTGACGACATATTGCGCCATCACGACGTCGAACGAATCGTCGGGGAAATCGAGCTGCTCCGCGTCCATCACCGCAAGCCCTTCGACGTTCTTCAGCCGCTGGTCGGCGACGCGGCGCATCGCCTTGCCGAGCATCGCCTCGGAGATGTCGGTGCCGAACACGCGCACATGCGGCGCATAGAGCGGCAGCGAGATGCCGGTGCCGACACCGACCTCGAGCACGCGGCCGCCGAGCTTGTTGGTGGCCGATATCGCGGCCTGGCGGCCCTTCTCGAACACGCCGCCGAACACGAGGTCGTAGATCGGCGCCCAGCGGTCATAGGCCTGCTCGACCTGCTCGCGATCGAAGTCGAGCTCCCGCGCGCCGTCGAGCTTCATGGTTTCTGCCATCGTTACATCTCACTTGGTTTGGAATTGATGGAGTGACGCAAGATCCGCCGTCAGCCGCGCACCGCGCTCTGGCCGGCCAGCACCGGGGTCGGTCGCACGACGCGGGACGGCTGCAGCACGGCGAGATTGCCGATGAACTGGCGCGCGCTGTTCTCCCAGGAGCGGTCGAGCGCGAACGCCCGGCAGGTCTCACGCGACATCGTCAGCGCCTTCAGGCACGCCGCGCGCAGATCCCAGTCGATCGCCCCGATCGGATGGTCGGCGATGACGTCGAGCGGACCGGTCACGGGGAAGGCCGCGACCGGCGTGCCGCACGCCAGCGACTCCAGCTGCACCACGCCGAACGTATCGGTCAGGCTGGGAAACACGAAGACGTCGGCGGCCGCCATGTGCGCGGTCAGGTCCTTGCCGGTCTTCTCGCCGAGGAAATGCGCGGTGGGGAAGCGACGCTCGAGCTCCGCCTTCTGCGGACCGTTGCCGATCACGACCTTCGAGCCCGGCAGGTCCAGCGACAGGAACGCCTCGAGGTTCTTCTCGACCGCGACACGGCCGACGGTCATGAACACCGGGCGCGGCAAATCGAGCGTGACCGGCTCATCCGGATTGAACAGTTTCGTATCGACGCCGCGGGTCCAGAAACCCAGCTTCTTGAAGCCGCGCGACGCGAGGTCCTGCTTCAGCGAATTGGTCGCTACCATGGTCATCGCGGCCGCATCGTGGAAGCGGCGCATCACCCAGTAGCCGACGGCATCGGGAATGCCGGTGCGCACCGAGACATACTCAGGGAAGCGCGTCGTGTAGGACGTCGTGAACGGCAGGCCGTGGCGCAGGCAGTAGCGGCGCACCGCCCAGCCGATCGTGCCTTCGGTGGCGATATGGATCGCATCGGGTGCAGCGGCCTCGATGCGGCGGGCGATCTCGCGGCCGTTGGTCACGGCGAGGCGCAGGCCCGGATAGGTCGGCACGCCAAACGACGGAAACCCCTCCGGCGTGAGGAAGGTGATGTCGGCGCCGAGGCCTGTGGCCGCGCGCGCCAGCGAGGTGAGCGTGCGCACGACGCCGTTGACCTGAGGGTGCCAGGCGTCGGTTGCGATTAAGATCCGCATAAGGCGATCCGGAAAGTTGCTGCGATTCTGAACAGCCGCAAAATCCGACATTGTTATTTCAGGCGTGTGACGTCATCGAACTGTCGAAGGGTCTTTTTGGCCGCCCGCCGCTGTTTTCCCCGCGATCCGTGGCCGTCCCGCGCGGGCGCTCTCGTGAAACCGTCATGAAACAAACGGTTAAGCCGACGAAACCGTTTTGCGTGCAGCGCGCAAACGCAACGAAACTTTTCTCCCCTATGAGTTGCAGCATCGGGCGTTGGTCAATGCGCCGCAAAGAATGATGACAGGCAACTGATTTTGACGACGCCGGCCGAGACAAGCGCGGCGCGCACCAAGCGATCAAACGAGGGGACGTCCATGGTCACGCCGGGCACAGTGTATTCGTCATCCCGCATTCTCTTTGGTGTACTCGTCGCATCCGCAATCATGGCGGCGACGCCGACGCAGGCGGCACCTCCCGCGCCACTCCCCTTCCCGTTCCTGCTGCCGCCGCCGATGGCGGCCTATGAGCCGCCGGCGACGGCGCCGCAACTGATCACACCGCGCGAGGACGAGGCGACCGCCTATGAGTTGCCGGCGCGGCTGCGCCGCCAGGTCGTGAGCTATTCGACTCGCGAGGCGCCGGGCACGGTCGTGATCGATACGCCTAACAAGTACCTCTACTACGTGCTCGGCAGCGGCCAGGCAATGCGCTACGGCATCGGCGTCGGCCGCGACGGCTTCACCTGGTCGGGCGTGCAGTCGGTGACCAGGAAGGCGGAATGGCCGGACTGGACGCCGCCGCCGGAGATGATCGCACGCCAGCCCTATCTGCCGCGTCACATGGCCGGCGGTCCCGGCAATCCGCTCGGCGCCCGCGCGATGTATCTCGGCGGCACCGTCTACCGCATCCACGGCACCAACGCGCCGGAGACGATCGGCACCCATGTGTCGTCGGGCTGCATCCGCCTGACCAACCAGGACGTGATCGACCTCTATTCCCGCGTCAGCGTCGGCGCCAAGGTGATCGTGCTGCCGATGGAGCGCCGCGCCGATCTCGGCCGCATGACACGCTAGCCCGCGCCGCTCGTTCCTTCCTCCGGATCCTCCCTGACTGGACCGCCGAGGCCCAAAAGCCGCGGCGGTCATTTCTTTGCGCGCATGTCGGCGTTCACCATCACGGCCGATTGATGATGATCCGCGTCACGGGCTGCCCTGGCGCGCCTCCGTCCGGCCCTGTAAGCTCGGCAATCTTGTATTAACCGCGATCTCGCCGCTTCCGGCATGGGCCGGCGTGGCAGCTGGAGTCCGTGGATCCGACATGAACCTTCCGACACCGCGACCGGATTGGCAAAGCAGGCCGCATCCGCTCGCCCCGAGAACGCAGCCTCCGCCGCGGCGCTCGCCGCCCCGGCTGCGGCTGATCTTGATCGGCGCCGCCGGCCTTGCCGCCATCGTGCTGGTCGGCATCATCATCGTGGAGGTGTTTCTGTTCTCGGGCAGCACGCCGGCGCCGCAGCTGACCCAACTGCCGCCGCTGCCGCCGGCCACGCGCAATTCGATCATCATGACGCCGGTCTCGATCTCGCTCGGCGCGATTCGCGACGCCGCCGAAAAGGCCACGCCGCGCAATTTCTCCGGCAAGGCCGACAATCCCGTCAACCAGATCCTGCAGAATGCCGACATCGGCTGGACCGTCACCCGCGGCGCCATCGCCGCCACCGGCACCCAGGACACTCTGTCGCTGGCGACGCCGCTCTCGGGCCGGCTGAACGTCACCGGATCGCTGTCCGCCAAAGCAACCGGCGCGCTCGGCGACGCCATCGGCGGCCTGCTCGGCTCGGATGCGGCCAAGCAGATCGGCGGCATCAACATCAAGAATCTGAACGCCACCGCCGACATCAAGGGCAACGTGCTGATCGCGATGCGGCCGCGGCTGGCCGCCGCCTGGTATGTCGAGCCGAACTTCACCGCCCAGGTCAATCTCGGCGACACCGCGCTGACCGTCGCCGGCGCCCGCGTCAACGTGCCCGCGCAGATGAAGCCGGTCATCGACAAGACCGTCAACGACCAGCTCAGCGCGCTCAGCGACAGGCTGCGCAAGGACCCGACCGTGCGGCGCGTGGCGCAGGCGCAGTGGGCCCGCGCCTGCCGCTCGGTGCCGCTTCAGGGCACCACGCCGGGACTGCCCGCGGTCTGGCTCGAGATCAAGCCGACACGGGCGCTGGCCGCGCAGCCCGCGATCGATGCCAACGCCGTCAGCGTCACCATGGGAATCGAAGCGGAGACCCGGGTCACGGCCGCCGAGACCAAGCCGGAGTGTCCGTTCCCGGACAAGATCACGATCATTCCACCCACCGCCGGCGCCATCAACGTCGCGGTTCCGATCGACGTCCCGTTCACCGAGCTCAGCAAGCTCGTCGACTCGCAGCTCGCCGGGCGGACGTTCCCCGAGGACGGCTCCGGCCCGGTCGCGGTCACGGTGAAGCACGCGACCGTCGTGCCCTCGGGCAACCGGCTGCTGATCTCGCTGCAGGTGAAGGGCAAGGAGAAGGAGAGCTTCTTCGGCCTCGGCGCCGACGCGACCGTGCACATCTGGGGACGCCCCATGGTCGATCAGGCGCAGCAGATCCTGCGGCTGTCGGACCTGCAGCTCGCCGTCGAATCCGACGCGGCGTTCGGCCTGCTCGGCGCCGCCGCGCGCGCCGTGGTGCCGCATCTGCAGCGCGCGCTGCTGGAACGTTCGGTGGTCGATCTCAAGCCTTTCGCCGACAACGTCCGCGACAAGATCGCGACCGCGGTCGCCGAGCTGCAGAAGAACGAGAACGGCATCCGCGTCGATACCGACATCAACAACCTCGCTTTGACCGACATCGCCTTCGACGCCACCGTGCTGCGCGTGATCGCCTCGGCGGAGGGCACGATGTCGGTTCGAGTCAATACGTTGCCGGGACTGTGACGGGCCGTTTCGGAATGTCGCATCCCGTCGCTGCGGGCGTTCGGATCGTGCAACGACCGGCAACGATTCAATCGGGCCTGACCTGGTCTGCGGCCACTCACGAATGTCCGCACCGTTTCCGGTAACCCGATGCAGCCGCATCGCGCGAGCGTGCTGCGGCCCCGAGGCCATACGTTTCGCGAGGCTTGACGCGCCCTCACGGAAGCCGCAACACGGCGCAGGGAGAGATTGTCGGGCCTTGTCCGCGCGCCCGTCGCAGGAAACATTCCGTAACAAAATTCTTCGCAAAACGCCGCGATTCTAGGTCACTTGTCGGTATGGCCCAGACACAACCACACATTCTTGTCGTCGAGGACGACCGCGAGACGCGGACGCTGATCGCGAAATATCTGCGCAACAATGCCTGTAACGTGACCACCGCGACCGACGGCCGCGAGATGACCCGCATCATGGGCGACCACCGTGTCGATCTCCTGATCCTCGACGTCATGCTGCCCGGCGAGGACGGCCTGACCTTGTGCCGCAAGCTGCGCGCGGAATCGCAAGTGCCGATCATCATGCTCACCGCGCGCGGCGAGGACGTCGACCGCATCCTCGGATTGGAGATGGGCGCCGACGACTATCTGCCAAAACCGTTCAATCCGCGCGAGCTGCTCGCCCGCATCAACGCGGTGCTGCGCCGACAGGCGGCCGCGATGACGGCGAGCGCAACCGAAGGCGCGACCGCGCTGAGCTTCCTCGGCTGGACGATCGACTTCCGGCTCCGCGAACTACGCAATCCCGAAGGCGCGCGCGTCGCGATGACGAGCGCCGAATTCGATCTGCTCCGCACCTTCTGCGAGCGGCCGGGCCGCGTGCTGTCGCGCGACAGCCTGCTCGACCTGACGCAGGGCCGCAGCGCCGGCTCGTTCGAGCGCTCGATCGACGTGCTGGTCAGCCGCATCCGCCGCAAGATCGAGCCGGACCCGCAGGAGGCCACCATGATCAAGACCGTGCGCTCCGGCGGCTACATGTTCACGCCCGTCGTCGAGGTGGTGACCGGCCCGCAAAGCCATTGACCGGCCGGATCGAATGGCGATGTCATGATGTCGTTCGGCTTTCTCAACCTCAAGGGAATCCGCGGCCAGATCACGGCGCTGGTGGCCATTTCGATCGTGGCGCTCCATGCCATTATCACGGCGACGTTCCTGATCTATCGCGCCGAGCAGCCCGACCCCGAAAACGAAGTCGGGCCGTTTCAGCTCGCGACCGCCATCCGCATTCTTGGACGCGCGCCCGCTGCCGAACGGCCGCGACTGATCTCCGACATTGCCCGCGCCTATCCCGAGTTCGAGCTCAAGCCTCACGCGGGACCTCTGCCGGATGGCCGCCGGCGCGAGCCGGCCGGCCCCGACGTCGAGGCCGGGACCGGTGGCGACGAGCGCCACCCGGCGCCTCAGGAGATGGCCGACGGACGGCCTCACGGTCCAGGCGGCTTTCGCGGCCTTGGCCCCGGCTATCGCATCTTCATGCCGCCGCCCGGCTCCCAGACGCGCACCGTCGTCTTCGCCCTTCCCGACGGCAACATGGTCTCTGCGCGGATGGCCGACCGGCCACACCGGCCACCGTTCTGGGGCGCCCCATGGCTGACGACGATCATGTTCGCGCTGATCAGCACGACACTGCTCGGCCTGTGGGCGGCCCGTGCGCTGACCTCACCGCTGTCGAGCTTCGCGAAGGCTGCCGAGAGCTTCAGCCTCGATGGCGATGCCACTGCCCTGCCCGAGCGCGGACCGGAAGAGATCCGGTCGCTGGCGCGCGCCCTGAACCGGATGCGCCAACGCATCACGGCGCTGATGAACGACCGGACCAAGATGCTGGCGGCCATCAGCCACGATCTGCGGACACCGCTGACCCGCATGCGGCTGCGCTGTGAGTTCGTCGAGGACGAACTGCAGCGCAATCGCATGCTGGCCGATCTCGATCAGATGCATGCGATGCTGGGCTCGGTGCTGTCATTCCTGCGCAACGGCCGCAAGCTCGAGCCGATGACGCTGGTCGATATCGCGAGCATCCTGCAGCTCGTCGCCGACCAGTTCGCCGATGTCGGCCACAGCGTCACCTATGTCGGCCCGGCGCACGCGATGGCAACGGTGCGGCCCGACGACCTGATGCGTTCGGTCACCAACCTGGTCGAGAACGCCGTGAAGTACGGCAAGGAAACCGTGATCAGACTGTCGGCGTCTGGGAAGTGCCTGACGATCGACGTGGAGGATGACGGACCGGGGATCGCCGATGCGCGCAAGCCCGACATGCTGGAGCCGTTCGTGCGCGGCGACGATGCCCGCAACATGGACGAGGCCACCGGGTTCGGCCTGGGCCTCTCGATCGCGAAGGCGATCGTCCAGGCGCATGGCGGCGAGCTGTCATTGCACGATCGCAAGCCGCGCGGGCTGATCGCCCGCATCGAGCTGCCGCTCGGCCAGACCACCTTGCGCCCCGCAGCATGACGCGCGAACGCGCCCGGACGGATCCGGGCGCGCCGCGATCGAGACGATCGACTAATCGTCTGTGACGCCGTTACTCCGAGTACTTGAACTCGGGCATCGCCTTGAGCTGGTCCTTGGTCGCGTTGATCATCGCATGGTCGGGATACCAGCGGTTCTTCGAGCTCATCGACGAGGACGACGTGCCGGTGGCGGCACCGGTCGTCGTGGTCGAAGCCGGCGGGTTGGTCGACGAGGTCGTGCCAGAAGCCGGAGCGTTGGAAGCCGTGGTCGACTGCACCGGCTGATCCGAGAACTTCACCTGGTCGAAAGAGACCGCGACGAGGTGCTCGCCCATGCCGAGGAAGCCGCCGACGCCGATCACGACGCCCTTGACCGCGCCGCTCTTGTCGACCAGCAGGTCGTCGATCGAGCCGACGTTCTCGTTGTTGTTGTTGTAGACCTTGACGCCGACGAGCTTCGAGCTGCGCCAGTCGCCCTGATAGGACGCAGCGGTGGTGTTGCTCTTGATCGTGGTGCTGGTCGTGGTGGTGGTGCTCTCCGCAGCGAAGGCGGCGGTCGCGAGCAGCAGGGAACCGGCGAGGCCGGCCGCAACAGTCTTCATCACCATGTGGTGTCTCCTCTCAGTGAATGGTGACGAGAGAACGGCAATGGACAGTCGGCGTTCCCAGGGAACCACGATTTCGTCACGCTGCGCGACAAGCGGTCTCACTGCGACGCGGAAGTGTTAGTTTGTGACGGTTCGGGTGGACATGGCTGACGTCGTCAGTACGGTATGACGCAGGTGCGTGGAGCTTGTTAGCTGCTGACCGCGGTGACGGTCGGCTCCCTCTCCCTGTTCTTACGGGGAGAGGGTTGGGGTGAGGGGCAGCCGCACCGGTGGTGGGCATGGTGAGACCTGTCCCCCCTCACCCGGATTGCATCTTCGATGCAATCCGACCTCTCCCCGCTTGCGGCAGGGCGATCGCATATGGTGAAAGAGGCTGGGCGCGCCGTCTTTTCGCGACCATCCTTCGAGACGCCCGCCTTCGGCGGGCTCCTCAGGATGAGGGCCTTTCTCCGCCGCAAAGCTGTTGAACCTCATGGTGAGGAGCGTCGCTCTTGCGACGCGTCTCGAACCATGAGGCCATGAAGGTTCCGCCCAGGAAAACCATATGCGATCGCCCAGCCGCAAGCGGGGAGAGGTCGAGCGGAGCAAGCCGCAATCGCCGTGCTCACATCGGCATCAACCGATAGACCATCTGTTCAGCATTCCGTCCAAGCCAATTGAATTGCTCGGCTGCGGGACGCCTGCCCCTACGCCGCCATCGCGCCGTCCTGATCGACGGACTCGGCATAGAAGGCGATGGTTTCGTACCGATAGTCGCAGAGGCGGCAGTGCCAGAGATAGGCGGTGCGGCGGCCGTCCTTTTCGACCCAGGACGGCAATGCGATCGCCTCGCCACATTGGGCGCAGGGATTGTTTCGCGGCAGATCCACGACGCGAACCGTGGATGGCGTCGCGTCGATGTCGAATGAACGGTCAATGCGGGGTGAATGATCGTCGGCTGCCTTCACGGCCATGACGCGCTCCCTCTCTGTTCAGTCTTCTTGAATGAGTCAGGTTGAATGAGTCAGGCATGCTGTCGAACTGACGGCCGCGATCTTACCCACGCGGCGGCGGATTTGCACGCGCCGGGATGCCGCGCGACATCCGACCTCACGCGGATGGGATCGACGTCTTTGATTCAATTGCAGCCGGAGGTGACCGCCGGTTCCGCGACGTGGCGGGCGCCCGCCTTGCGCAGATGGATGGTGGCGATGTCGTCGGCATAGACCTTCTGCCAGCCGTCGACGTGATCGAGCAGCTTGGTCGCAGCACTCTGGGTGCGCAGCAGGGTCGCCTCGATGTCGTAGTCCTTGAGCAGGCGGAACAGATTATCCGGCTCCATCAGGCCGGAGGCGGCATTGTGGTCGACGAAGAATTTTTCGCCATAGAGCTCGGTGCGGCCGTCGATGAACGGCGCGACACCGGCCGAGATCAGGTAGCCGCCGAAATCATAGTCGTTGAGGACCCGCGTGAGGTTGAGCTTCTTCAGCTCGGTCACGGCCGCGACGGGGGTGCCGCGCATGTTCGGCGCGTAGTTCAGGATCGCGGCCGACGCGATGGTGCCGGCGCCGAGCGCGAGCATCACTGCCGCCGTCAGCGCCGCGCCCGGCACGCGCGCCTGCGGCGGCATGGGCGACGCGCCCGCCTGCCGCGCCAGCGGCGCGGCGAGCACCAGCGGGCCCACCAGCGCCAGGATCTCCGCCGCGCGCGCCTGCGCCAGCGCCATGTGCAGCAGGCCGAGCAGCATCATGATGCGCACGGGCGGCAACCTGAGGCCATGGAACAGCGCGAACCCGATGGCGATCAGCAGGCAGATCTCGAACGGACCGAGCCCCTGGAAATCGGTCGCCTTCCATTCCACGATCAGCGGCAGCGCCTGACCCAGCGAGAGGATCTTCTGCGACGCCAGCAGCGCATTCCAGCCATAGGGCGTGCAGCAGCTCGCCACCAGCGCGAGCGCTGCAAACCCGGCCCAGCGCAGCGCGAGGCTACGGCGGGCCGAGGCATCGGCATTGACCAGCGCGTCGAGCGCGGCGGGCGCGATGAAGAACAGGCCGAACACGAATCCGCCATGCAGATTGGCCCACAGCGCGATCAGCAGCACCAGCGGCCATGGCGGCGCGGCCTTGCGATCGGCGGCATCGACAAGTCCGGCGATCCAGGCCACCAGAATCGGAAACGCCAACACATGCGGCCGCGCCAGCAGATGCGGCAGGCAGAGCAGGAACGCCGCGACCACGAACACCAATGTCGTGGCGTCGCGCAGATGCCGGCTGAGGGCGCGCGCCAACAGCGCGAAGGACAGCGCGGTCGCCGAGGCCGCCAGCACCACCGGCCCGGTCCAGCCGGCGAACCTGTAAGCGGCGGCATAGGCGACCTGCGCCAGCCACTGCGTGGAGATCCAGGGCGCGCCGCGCATGGTGAAGGAATAGACGTCGACCTCGGGCACCGCGCGGTGGTCGATGATCCACTGCCCCACCGTGATCTGCCACAGCGTGTCGGGATCGTTGAGCAGCCGGTTGCCGGAGATCAGCAGCAGCGCATAGACGCCGGCGCCGACCCATAGTGGCAGCAGCGCCTGCGTGCGCCCGGCGGTCGCTTCGGTGTGGGTGACGGACAGCGTCATCGCGGCAGGGCCCCGTTGGCGGAATTGCTCCGCCAGCCAAGCATGCACGGCATAATTCGCGGTAAACCGCCGGCGCATCCGCACTCGCCCGGCGTCTCCGCCCCATTATTGCCACATTATCGCCCGGCGTTCGCGCCAATTACGGTGTGCAAAGTGTAAAGCGCGTGCTGGGGGGCTGCTCGGCATGCGTGTGGTTCCCGGGGGATCCTGACACATGAGACGTCTTGTGCTGACGGCCTGCATTGCAGGCTTCGCGATGGCTGGTCCCGTGCCGTTCGCAATGGCTGCCGATGATGCGAGCACCGCATCGGACAATGCAGCCAAGCCGAAGGCCGGCAAGGTCAAGCTCGCCCATGTCCGCTCCGACGGCACCAGGGAGCTGGCCGCACGCAGCGCGGTGACCAAGGCCGCGCGCGAGGTCGAGGCGATCGAGGCCGTCAGCAGCGCCGACACCTCGCCGCCGATGGACGCCAATGCCTCAGCGCCCGCCGACACCGACGCCATCCCGGCCGCTGCGGCCGAGCCCCGCGACGCCGAGCGCAGGGCGGCCGAGACCAAGCCGCGCCACATCGACACCGGCCATCCGCACATCGACGCGCTGGTGGCGGTGCACGCCGCCGCCAACAACATTCCGGAATCGCTGATCCACCGCGTCATCGTGCGCGAGAGCAAATACCAGAAGGACCTGGTCGGCCGCTGCGGCTGCATCGGCCTGATGCAGATCAAGCTCGGCACCGCGCGCGGCCTCGGCTACACCGGCGACGCGCAGGGCCTGCACGATCCGAACACCAATCTCACCTATGGCGTGCGCTATCTCGCCGGCGCCTACCGTGCCGCCCACGGCGACCACGACCGCGCCGTGCTCTACTTCGCCAGGGGCTACTACGAGGAGGCCAAGCGGCAGCGCCTCGCCGACGCGCGGCCCGCCGGCCGCTCCGAGCGGACGAGCGGCCCGCTCGACATCACCCCGAAAATCGCGACCGGCCGCCACGCGCGGGCGCACTGACGGCGCTTGGTTCCTTACCGCCCCAAACTGTCTTTCCGTGACACTCCGTTGACACGGGGCCGTATCGGTCTATTTTAAGCGCGTTCCGAGGGGAGCTCCGAGGGGGAGCTGAGATACCGCAGCGTGATGCGGTGACCCTTTGAACCTGATCCGGGTCATGCCGGCGAAGGGACAGGGATGCAGCAGACAACCACGCGCGGGGATGTCCCCGTATCCATCATCGGTGCAGGCATCGCAGGTGCCTGGCAGGCGCTTCTGCTCGCGCGCGCGGGCCGCGAGGTCACCCTGCACGAGCGCAGCGATTCCGATCTGATGCTCTCCACCAGCCATTGGGCCGGCGGCATGCTGGCGCCCTATTGCGAGAGCGAGGTCGCCGAGCCGATCATCAGCCGCCTCGGCCTCGCCGCGCTCGACATCTGGCGGCGCGAGCTGCCGGACACGCCGTTCAACGGCTCGCTGGTGATCGCGCATGCCCGCGACCGCGCCGATTACGACCGCTTCGCCCGCCGCACCTCCGGCTATCAGCGGCTCGACGCGCAGCAGCTTGCCGCGCTGGAGCCGTCGCTGGAGGGCCGCTTCCGCGAGGGCCTGTTCTATCCGACCGAGGGCCATGTCGAGCCGCGCCGCGTGCTGCCGAAGCTGCATCAGCGCATCGTCGAGGCCGGCGGCCGGGTGCTGTTCAACAGCGACGTCACGGCTGACGACCTCGACGGCCTCGTGATCGACTGCCGCGGGCTGGAGGCGCGCGACGCCGAGCCCGAGCTGCGCGGCGTCAAGGGCGAGATGATCCTGATCGAGACCGCCGAGGTGCAGCTCGCGCGGCCGGTGCGGCTGATGCATCCGCGCTTCCCGCTCTATCTGATCCCGCGCGAGGACAATTTGTTCATGCTGGGCGCGACCTCGCTCGAGGCCGAGGACACCGGCGTCAGCCTGCGCTCCGCTCTGGAGCTGCTCGGCGCCGCCTACTCGGTGCACCCGGCGTTCGGCGAGGCCCGCATCCTCGAATTCGGCTCGGGGCTGCGGCCGGCCTATCCCGACAATCTGCCGCGCATCACCATCAAGGGCGAGCGCGAGATCCGCGTCAACGGCCTCTATCGCCACGGCTTCCTGATCGCGCCGGCGCTGGCGCAGGCGACCTTGAACTATCTCGCGCACGGCCAGATCGACAACGAGGTGATGCGATGCGCGTGACCGTCAATGGCGAGGCCCGCGACATCAGCGCGACCAGCGTGACCGCGCTGTTGTCCGAGCTGGACTACGAGGGCACCCATTTCGCCATCGCGCTGAACTACGACGTCGTGCCGAAGAGCCGCTGGTCCGAGACGGCCTTGAAGGCCGGCGACGAGATCGAGATCATCACCCCCCGGCAGGGAGGGTGAGTGATGGCCGTGAGACGCGCGCTCGCCCGCCACTTGCAGCTGTCGTCCTTGCGAAAGCAGCGACCCATAGCCACCCGCCGCGGTGATAGCGCCGGGACGACCACCGTCCGCAACGACGGAGACAACTAATGCCCACCTTCTACGACAAGACCTTCGCCTCCCGCCTCCTCATCGGCACCGCGCTGTACCCCTCGCCCGCGATCATGCAGGACGCGATCCGCGCCTCGGGCGCCCAGATCGTCACGGTGTCGCTGCGGCGCGAGGCCGCCGGAGGCAAGACCGGCGACGCGTTCTGGAAGCTGATCAACGCGCTCGACGTCACCGTGCTGCCGAACACCGCCGGCTGCCGCAGCGTGCGCGAGGCGGTGACGACGGCGAAGCTCGCGCGCGAATTGTTCGGCACGAGCTGGATCAAGCTCGAAGTCATCGGCGACAACGACACCCTGCAGCCCGACGTGGTCGGTCTCGTCGAAGCCGCTGATATCCTGATCAAGGACGGTTTCGAGGTCTTCCCCTACTGCACCGAGGATATCACGATCGCGATGCGGCTGGTCGATGCCGGCTGCAAGGTCGTGATGCCCTGGGCGGCGCCGATCGGCTCGGCCAAGGGCATCACCAATCGCGATGCGCTGAAGCTTTTACGCGACCGCCTGCCCGACATCACCCTCGTGGTCGACGCCGGCCTGGGCGCGCCGAGCCACGCCGCGGAGGCGCTCGAGCTCGGCTACGACGCCGTGCTGCTCAACACCGCGGTGGCAAAAGCCGCCGATCCCGTCGCGATGGCCCGCGCCTTCCGGCTCGGGGTCGAGGCCGGCCGCACCGCCTACGAGGCCGGGCTGATGGACGCCCGCGATTTCGCCTCGCCCTCCACTCCTGTCGTTGGGACCCCGTTCTGGCATGCCGTATCCTGATCGCTTCTATCCCGTCGTCGACAGCCTCGCCTGGGTCGAGCGCCTGACCAAGCTCGGCGTCGGCACCGTGCAGTTGCGCGCGAAAGACCTCAACGACGGCGAGGCGCTGCAGATCGTCACCGATGCGCTGGCGATCACCAGGGGCACCGCGACGAAGCTGATCGTCAACGACTACTGGCGCGCCGCCGTTGTCGCCGGTGCGCAGCACGTCCATCTCGGCCAGGAGGATCTGGCGGAGGCCGACGTCGTCGCGATCAAGCAGGCCGGCCTGACGCTCGGCCTCTCCACGCATGATGATGCCGAGCTGGAGACCGCGCTCGCCGCCGAGCCCGACTATGTCGCGCTCGGGCCGATCTTCCCGACCACGCTGAAGGCGATGCGCTTCGCGCCGCAGGGCGTTGCGAAGATCGGCGAATGGAAGAAGCGCGTCGGCAACATCCCGCTGGTCGCGATCGGCGGCATCAAGCTGGAGCAGGCCGCGGAGATCTTCGCGGCGGGCGCAGACTCCATCGCCGTCGTCAGCGACGTCACCCAGAACCCCGACCCCGACGCCCGCGTCCGCGCCTGGCTCGATGCGACCAGGGAGCCGGCGTAATGCGCGCGGATTTTGCGAATGCGTCTGACAGTGATTGGGCCCTGATGTCGCCCCGCTCTCCGTCGTTCCCTCCCCCCTTGTGGGGGAGGGCTAGGGAGGGGGGTAGCCCCGGGGGCGGTGGGTGCGGCTTACCCCCCTCCCCAACCCTCCCCCACAAGGGGGGAGGGAGCCTGAACAGTCTGCGTCCCTCACAGCGCCAAATCATCTCCGCTCGGCATAAGCGGCGAGCCAATGTGAGCCGCAACTCTCTCCACCGTCATTGCGAGCGGAGCGAAGCAATCCAGGGCCGCGCGTGCCGCCCTGGATTGCTTCGTCGCTTTCGCTCCTCGCAATGACGGCCCCCATTCACTCCGACAACAACAATTGAGAAGGAGGATCCCATGAACATCCGCTCCAATCCCGACACCACCCTGCCCGCCGTCACCACCGGCCCGCTGCCGTCCTCGCGCAAGATCTACGCGACGCCCGACTCCGCGCCCGATCTGCGCGTGCCGCTGCGCGAGATCATTCTGTCCGAAGCGGCCTCCGAGCCGAACCTGCCGGTCTACGACACCTCCGGCCCCTACACCGATCCCTCCGTCACCATCGACGTCAACGCCGGCCTGCCGCGCAACCGCATCGCCTGGGTGCTGGAGCGCGGCGGCGTCGAGGAATATGTCGGCCGCGACATCAAGCCCGAGGACAATGGCAATGTCGGCGCCGACAAGGCGGCGAAGGCGTTCACCGCGCATCACAAGCCGCTGCGCGGCCTCGACGGCCACAAGATCACCCAGCTCGAATTCGCCCGCGCCGGCATCGTCACCAAGGAGATGATCTACGTCGCCGAGCGTGAGAATCTCGGCCGCAAGACCCAGCTCGCGCGCGCCGAGGCCGCGCTCGCCGACGGCGAGAGCTTTGGCGCCGCCGTCCCCGCCTTCATCACCCCGGAATTCGTCCGCGACGAGATCGCGCGCGGCCGCGCCATCATCCCCTGCAACATCAACCACGCCGAGCTCGAGCCGATGATCATCGGCCGCAACTTCCTCACCAAGATCAACGCCAATATCGGCAACTCGGCGGTGACCTCGTCGGTCGAGGAGGAGGTGGACAAGATGGTGTGGGCGATCCGCTGGGGCGCCGACACCGTGATGGACCTCTCCACCGGCCGCAACATCCACACGACGCGGGAATGGATCCTGCGCAATTCGCCGGTGCCGATCGGCACCGTGCCGATCTACCAGGCGCTGGAGAAGTGCAACGGCGATCCGGTGGCGCTGACCTGGGAGCTCTACAAGGACACCCTGATCGAGCAGTGCGAGCAGGGCGTCGACTACTTCACCATCCATGCCGGCGTGCGCCTCGCCTACATCCATCTCACCGCGAGCCGCGTCACCGGCATCGTCTCGCGCGGCGGCTCGATCATGGCCAAGTGGTGCCTCGCGCATCACAAGGAGAGCTTCCTCTATACGCATTTCGAGGAGATCTGCGACATCATGCGCAAGTATGACGTCTCGTTCTCGCTCGGCGACGGTCTGCGCCCCGGCTCGATCGCGGACGCCAACGACCGCGCGCAGTTCGCCGAGCTGGAGACCTTGGGCGAGCTCACCAAGATCGCCTGGGACAAGGGCTGCCAGGTCATGATCGAGGGCCCCGGCCACGTGCCGATGCACAAGATCAAGATCAACATGGACAAGCAGCTCAAGGAATGCGGCGAGGCGCCGTTCTACACGTTGGGGCCGCTGACCACCGACATCGCGCCGGGCTACGACCACATCACCTCAGGGATTGGCGCCGCCATGATCGGCTGGTTCGGCTGCGCCATGCTGTGCTACGTGACGCCGAAGGAGCATCTCGGCCTGCCCGATCGCAACGACGTCAAGACCGGCGTCATCACCTACAAGATCGCCGCCCACGCCGCCGATCTCGCCAAGGGCCACCCGGCCGCGCAGCTCCGCGACGACGCCCTGTCGCGCGCCCGCTTCGAGTTCCGCTGGACCGACCAGTTCAACCTCGGCCTCGACCCGGACACCGCCAAGAGCTTCCACGACGAGACCCTGCCGAAGGAAGCCCACAAGGTCGCGCATTTCTGCTCGATGTGCGGCCCGAAATTCTGCTCGATGAAGATCACCCAGGACGTCCGCGACTACGCGGCGACCTTGAACGATCCGACGACGGTCGGCATGACCATCAGCGGCACCATCGAGGACGGCATGGCCCAGATGAGCGCCAAGTTCAAGGAAATGGGCGGCAGCGTGTATCTGGATGCGGACAAGGTGAAGGAGAGCAACAAGGCGTTGTCCTGACGCCCGCTCAGCTCTCTCCATCGTCATGGCCGGGCGCAGACCCGGCCATCCATCGAGCCGGGCGAAAGCCCGGCTTTTTTTTGAACAGCCCGATGCCCCTCGGACCGCAGCAGGCGATCTGGATGCAACGACCATCCCCGGGCCCAGCGGTTGGAAGACGCTAAACTTAAGGGTGAGCGCCGAAAGAATAAAATCCAACTTCATCTTTACGCATGCGACAGTACCTCTGATAATAACCATCAGAAAACTTCACAACCGGCAGGTCCATTTGGCTGAGGAGGGCTGCCATGGCAAAATTAAACGGCGGCAGAACCGATTTCCGTGAATGGGTAGACAAGGAGCCCGCGCCCGATTGGCCGCTCATGCCCCTCACTCACATCACAAAGTCGATAGTTGCAGCTGACATTTCCAAATCAGGCTTCGTCGAGCCGATCGAATGCGCGGTTTTTAACCGCCCCCTCGCATATTTCTTCTATGGAAGACCCGCATATCGGGTCAGCGGCGACGGCGCGATCAAGGCAGAAGCCGTTTGCCCCTGCTGCTTCATCTTCGACGCCAATCTAATTGAACAAGCTGAAGCAATCTTCGCATTCGACACCGGAGCCTTCTCCAAAAGGCTATACAAACACATCCTTCCCGAGGAAATGAACGTAGAAGACTTCAGCCTTGAGAAAGACAAGGCTCGTCCTAACAAGCTAATCAAAAAGTCATTCGGGTCAAGAATAGACTACTTTCATGGAAACATTCATGCAATTCCAAACCCACACTCAATAGCGAAAGCTTATGAATTTCACGCAAGGTCCTACCTCCAACTGGTAACATCGCCGGGGCGCAACGAACCAGATGATCGCATCTGTTCAATCGAGGTTATCTTCGGAAACTCGGTTCCGCTGAGCGGCAATCTTCGCGCCATCATCGCTCCTCATACCCTGTGGGCCGACGAAGCTCCTTGGCTGAAAGAGTTAGAGACTAACGGCACGACTATACAGCCCTACGCCTTTGTACCTGGACGCCACCCGGATTATTACCAAGCGCAAATAGAGTCGATGGCCGGAGACCTCCTCAAAGCATGGAATTTAATATGAGAACAACACCTCAAAGAGCCCGCCTTATCGGCTACCACATGCAAAATAGAACAAACTGTGGATTTGCTCTTCCAATATTCTCGCATCCAGAGGACGAACGCAATGTCGCTATTCAGGAGGTCGACGAGCTAACCGGGCGAATTGTCAGATTTCGGACTCTGGAAAACTTCGTCGGACAAGAGATACGCATCGAAGGCCCCCACGCTGAGACGGGTGGCGAGCAACTATATGTATTCGTCAACACTCCCGACAAAGTCGATATCGGTACACTTGATACCTTGCGGCTCAAATTAAGGCAGTATTCCGAAGAGAATGTCTCTACAAGCGACATCGCCCTACAAATAGCTGAGCTAGTGGGCAGCCCTGAGGAACGTAGAATTGCTCGCATTAGAATGCAAAAGCTTTTTCTAAGGCATCACGGAGCAGCGGTTGCACGTCACTTCTATGAAGGATCAGCACTACGTTCAGCCCTGTGGGCCTGCCTGGTTTCAACAGCAAGCAGCGACGAACTCGCGCGGCGAATTCTTGCATCTAGAGGCCAGCTATCTGCAAACGTCAATCAAGATGGCACGATCTCCCTCAATCTTAGCGCTCTCCCAGAAATAGATCAGATAGAGATCGATCAAGATGCAGTAATTTCCAAAATTCTGATGGAGTTTGACCCAGAACCAAACTCCAGACCCACCACCATTCTCGAAGCCGATTCAAACACTGAAATTAGAATTCAGACAACCAGACTAGTCAGCGACATCAATCACGCAAAGCGGCAGGAAGAAAGGATATCAATTCTTCTATCGGCGATACTTGACACGCCGCTAATTGGAAAGTCGGCACTCTTACAATATCAAAATGACAAGGCGAAATTCGCCAACTGGGCACTAGGGGAGATTCGCAATCTACTTTTAAATACCGAATGGTCTTCCGATGAACGCCTCATCGCATCGCTTGTTCCGAGATTTTTTACCCGGCAGTATCCTTTATCACGCGGCGACCTCCTAGTCTTCTTGGCAAAGCACCTAGGAAAATGGCCCGCGGTGAGAACTGAGATCGTCAATTGCCTAAACCGGACGAACTCCTTATTCGTGCATTTGCGAAAAGACGAGATTGAAGAACTCTTGACGAAACGTGAAGCGAGTGAACAAGAGCTGCGAGAAGTCCGCTATTAGCTCCCGATAGACATTGCCTTTGCAACTCAAATTGAGCCCTACAGAATCCCAATGCTCATCCACCACATCCCCGTCCCACCCCACATCAAAGCCCCGCCGCTCTCCTTCGGCACCCGCATCGGCGATCTCCTCTTCATCTCCGGCATTCCCGGCTTCGACGCCGACGGCAACCTGCCCGACGAGTTCGAGGCGCAGTTCGCCAATGTCGTGACCAACTTCACGCGCGTGCTGACCGAGGGCGGCGCTGGCCTACGCGATCTCGTCAAGGTCAACGTGCTGCTGACGCGCGCGGCTGATGTGGCTGTCATGAACCGGCTCTATGCCGCGGCGTTCGGGCCGGCGCCGTATCCGGCGCGGACGACGTGTGTGGTGGTGGCGTTGCCGGATCCGAAGATGTTGATTGAGATCGAGGGTGTCGCGGCGATCCCGACACCTGCCGACGAATAACGCGCCGTTCCGGGATAAAGCTCTGAAGATCTTCGCGCGGTGCTCATGAATGCGCCCTCTGCCCTTGTGGGAGAGGGCATGTAGGACAGAGCGGTAAGTGTGGTTGGGTGAGGGGTATCTCTCCGCGAGCTCGCCTGCGGAGAGATACCCCTCACCCAACCGCATGTGTGGATGGGCCATACATGCCCTCTCCCACAAGGGGCGAGGGCGCTGTATCTGGCGGCGCCATGCTCGGCCTACGTCCAGGCGTGGCTGTGGACGAGTGGCCACCCGGCCCTCGCCCCTCCTACGGCACGTTGATCTGCTTCCTGCTGGTGGCGCCGATCACCTCGATCCCCTTTTTGCCACGCACATGCGTGATGTCGAGAACCACGTGATACGGCGCCGGCTGCGGCAGGCCGATGCCGCTCTGGCAGCCGACGACCTCGATGCCCCAATATTCGGGTTGCCGGATATAGATCAGCGGATGCAACTCGACCTTCATCGTGACCCAGGGCTTGGTGCCGGTGACGATCAGGAAGTAGGTGTCCGGAACGATGCCGGGCACCACGGTCGCGCTGTCGAACGTAATGATCCTGCACGAGGTGGACTGGGGCAGAGCCTCGAATGCCTTGATATGCGCTTCTTCCATGACAAGCTCCGTTGAAATGACACTGAAAAATTGGCTGCACTCAAACAATCGAGGATCTTAAACTTCAATTCCGCAATTCACAACCAATGATTGTTAATCTGCGCTGCACACCAACGACGGGGTTGACGCGCATTCGCCGTGTGGGCGCTCGCACTCCGGAAGATGCTGATCGAGGGCGTCGCCGCGGTCGCGACACGGTAGGGCAAAGCATCCGACGGCGGCGGAGGCGTGTCCACCGCGGTGGACATGCTGGGCACGCTCCCGCCGGCGCGTGGTGACGCAGTGAGCAAGACATCGCTTTGCCCACCCTGCGGTTCTGTCGATGAGGCGACAGTCAATGGCTACGATGGTCGTCCGGCGATGGTGCTGCCGATCCGGCGACACGGCCGACCGTGCAGGCGGCGAAGACGAGACGAGCAGAATACGCCGACCGCGCCACACACCGTCGCCGCCTCCACATCGGCATCACGAGTTCCCGTCGCCTTCACCTGCACTGGCGCCGTCATCTGCCGCCGCATCCGGCGACTTGCCTCATTTCATCGCAACCCTGCGTCGTCATGACACCCGCCCTGCTATTTCGCTGCTTGCGGATTATTTAATTTTTAAATAGGATTTAATAGTCCGAAACATTATCTCCGAAAATCTCACGATAAATGTTTTATCCATGGCCGATTCATGCCCTGTTCCGCCTCGCGGCCGCCGCCACGGCGCCGTTGCGGGAGGCGATCCGGGAGGCCTTCCAGGCCCAGGTCTATCCGCTCGGCTACGTTCCCTCGCATGACGGCATGCGCGGGCTGATGACCCTGGGCGTCGTCACGGCGCATGTCTCGCATACGCTCGTGCCGGGCGCGGTGCTCTATATCGACCTGTTCTTCGTCGCCAGCGCCTATTACATCACCGGCCTGCTGCTGCGGGACATCGACAAGCACGGCCACATCAGGTTCCGGCAGTTCTATGCGCGGCGCTTCGCCCGGATCGTGCCGCCGCTGCTGCTGATGCTCGCCGCCTACCTGCTGTTCACCTGGCTGCTGCGGCCGCCGTTCCTGCCGGCGCTGGAGCGCGTCGCGATCGCGCTCTCCTATATTTCCAACTACTGGTACGTGTTCGATCCGAAGACGATCGAGGACATCGGCCACACCTGGACCTTGTCGACCGAGGAGCAGTTCTATCTGCTGTGGCCGCTGACCTTCGTCTTCCTGGTGAAGCGCTTCGGCGTCACCTGGCGGCTGGTCGGCGCCATCTGTGCCATCGCAGCCGCGATCTGGGCCTGGCGCGTGGCGCTGGTGCTCGATGGCGCGGAGTGGCGGCGGCTCTACACCGCGTTCGACACCCGCGCCGACGCCCTGATGGCGGGCTGCGCGATGGCCGTCGTGCTCAGGCTGGTGCCGCACGGCGCCTCACCCGCGCTCGACCGGCTCTGGCCGAAGCTGGCGTGGCCGCTGCTGATCTATTGGGGCACGGTCACCTTCCTGTTCTGGCCGGCGGACGGACCGAGCATGAACTACTATCTGTTCGGCAGCATGGTGTGCGGCGTGCTTCCCGGCATCCTCGCGCTGACCATGCTGGCGCGCAGCCACGGCACGATTCTCCACCGCATCTTCGAATGGCCGGTCGCGCTCTTCCTCGGCCGGATCTTCTACGGCATCTATCTCTGGCACCTGCCGATCCTGAATTTCCTCGACAGCTACGGCGTCTGGTGGCCGCTGCGGCTCGCGATCGGGCTCCCGCTGTCGGTCCTGGCGGCCACGCTGTCCTACGCCTATCTCGAGCGCCACTTCCTGCGCCGGCGCGCGCGGCCGGTGGCCTCGCAGCCGCCCCCCATCGGCGTGGTCCCGGCTTTCGTCCCGACAGCGAGCTTCGCGGCGGATCTCAGGTTCTCCTCCCGCCAAGGCACCGAGACCGTCCGCCCCTGACGCTCGCGCCGACGTCGCCGACGTGACGGCGTCGGATGGCGGCGGCCGCAATCCATGCGGCGCGCCGCGCATCCGGTGAGGCTCCGTTCGCTGCCATCCGCCTCGTCAGCCGTGATCGCGCGCTTTTGCCGCATGATTCCTGCGCGGCTGCCTTCAAAATGAACGAGACCGCTCCGACATAGGGCCGGCCGCGGGCTGGGGCCAGTTTGTTGCCGGAGTTTTCACGATGCCTCGTTTCACCACAGTCTGTTTGGCCGCAGGCCTCGCCGCGGCCACCCTGCTGGCCGCCGCGCCGGCGCAGGCCGGCTACTACATCATCCGCTGGGACAATACCGGCATCTGCCAGGTCTGGAGCGAGGCCTTCGCATTCAAGCCGGTCGCATGGCCGTCGAGCTATCAGGTCATCAGCCGGCCGGTGCCGACGTTCAACGACGCCGTGACCCGGCAGATCAGGCTGCGTCAGCAGGGCCGCTGCACGCTCTGAGCCAGCGCCCGCCTGATGGCATCATGTGACGGCGGCATGTCGTCGTTCACATCCCGGCCATCGCTGTGAATGACGGCACGCGCAAGCTTGCGTTGCGCGCGCTTTTGTCGCACCACTTTCGCCTTGGTCCGGCCGCACGGCCGGTGGCCCGCGCGGGCGGGCGATTGTCGTTGTTTCGTTTGAGGAGATTGATGATGCGTCGCCTGACCACGCTCGCCGCCGTCGCGGCCATTGCTGCCGCCTCCATCGTGCCCACCGCATTCGCCGCGCCTGCGCCCAAGTCCGGCTACTACGTGATCCGCTGGGACAACACCGGCATCTGCCAGATCTGGAACACCGAGCTGCAGTCGAAGCCTGTGGAGTGGCCGTCGACCTACAAGATCGTGTCCAAGCCGGTGCCGACCTTCGTCGAGGCGACCAACATCCAGCTCAAGCTGCGCGACGAGCGCCGCTGCTTCCTGTAAGCGGCGTTCGCACGCCGTCGTGCATGAGAGCATGATCCGGAAAAGTGGAAACCGGTTTTCCCTCGCGACAAACGCCGAAGGCGTTTGCGCGGAGATCATGCTCAAACAACGAGATGAGATCATGATGCGATTCCGTGGAATCGCATCATGATCTAGCGCCGGTCAGACTGCGCTGACCGCGCTCGCCGGCATCGGCACGAAGCCTGGCAGATCCCTGATCCGCGCCAGCCACGCCTGCACGTTCGGGAACGGCGTCAGCGACACGCCGCCTTCCGGCGCGTGCGCCGTGTAGCTGAACAGCGCGACGTCGGCGATGGTCGGCGCCGCGCCGGCCAGATATGGCCGCGCGGCAAGCTCGCGCTCCATCACCGCGAACAACGTGTCGGCGAGCTGGTGCGCCTTCGCCATGTCCAGCGGCGCGCCGAACAGGGTCGCAACCCGCGCCGCCGCCGGACCGAACGCCAGCGGACCGGCCGCGGCCGACAGCCAGCGCTGCACCTGGGCCTGACCGAGCGGATCGCGCGGCAGCCATTTGCCAGCGTCGTCGTAGCGGCCGGCGAGATAGACCAGGATCGCGTTGGAATCGGGGATCACGGCATCGCCGTCGACCAGCACCGGCACCTGGCCGAACGGATTGAGCGCGAGAAAGTCCGGCCGCTTGTGCGCGCCGCCCTTGAGGTCGACCTCGACGATCTCGCAAGGCAGGCCGAGCAGGCTCAGCATCAGCCGCGCGCGATGCGCGTGGCCGGAGAGGGCGAAATGATACAGACGACGTTGTGACATCAGGTGCTCCCGTGGCTTCCCGTCACATAGACCAGGGGCATCGCGGCAACAATGCAGCCCGCCGGCAACAGGCTGTTGCGGCGACCGCAACAATGCGACAACGACGCCATGGACCGCCTGCCCGATCAGCTCCAGCCCGGCCTGCGCCTCGTCTTCGTCGGCACCGCCGCGAGCGAACGGTCAGCCGCGACCGGACACTACTACGCTCATCCCGGCAACCGCTTCTGGCGCACGCTGCAGGCAATCGGCCTGACGCCGCGGCTGTACCAACCGCAGGAGTTTCCGGCGCTGCTGTCGCTCGGCATCGGCTTCACCGATCTGTGCAAGCAGGGCGCGGGCATGGACCATGTCGCGCTGAAGGCCGGCGTCGACGTCGCCGGCTTTGCCGCGAAGATCCGGCGCCATCGGCCGGCGACGGTCGCCTTCACCAGCAAGAAGGCCGCGAGCCTGTTCTACGGCCGGCCGACCGGCGCGATCGCGCTCGGGCGACAGCCGGAGCAGGATGATTTCCCGGTCGTGTTCGTGCTCGCCTCGCCCTCCGGCGCGGCCTCGGGTGCGTGGACGTTGCAGCCGTGGCGCGAGCTCGCGGCGCATGTCACCGGGATCGCGTCTAACGCAGCGCCTGTCACCGCAGTCGATGAGAATCGGTAGGGTGGGCAAAGCAGCCGCCCGCAGGGCGGTCGCGTGCCCACCGTCGATCAGCACACGCTGCAGCCGGATGGTGGGCACAGCGCGTGATAGAGCACGTCACTCCACCAGCGACGTGGCGCGCCTTTGCCCACCCGACACACCTCTGCGCGGTGCATGACGAGCAGCTTGTAACTCATCCCTGCGCCAGCGACGGTGCGGTTCAGGCATGACCAAGGGCCAAACAAGCATCGTTCGCCCGACGGGCAATCCGCGCATGCGCCCCATGCACCAACTGCCCGTCGTGTTAGTTTGCCGCAGGTCTGCACACTTGCCTCGTCGGGCAAATCAGGACGATGCTTTCGCTCAACCCGCCTCATGCAGAGGGACGTACGCGTCGTCACGATACGTGGAGGTGGGCCGCGGTGGACGTGATCGCTGCGCCGGACGAGCGCCGGCGGTCACGTACGGCGAAGTCGTGATGTCCTGATACCCCGACGCTGGTATCACGTGCGTGCTCATGCGGAAGCGTGACGCGTGCAATGGCGGCCAACAAGCCGGCGCGCCAGGGAGACCACGTATAAGCCGTCAAACCATGCGCGCAGGGAAGGCCGGGATGTCTCCGCCGAACCTGTGGTTCTGCCGCGTGCTTTTTGTTGCACGCGGACCATGGGAGCGGCGAGCTCCCGGCCTTCCCTGCCCCTCTCGATTTTCGACCGGGGCTCTCACGATGCATCCCTCGCGCACGCGGTGCGGCGAGAACGTGGAATCACGCGCTGCAGATGGACGATGTTGGCAGTCGCTCACCTCAGGAAAAACTGTCATCGCCCGTGCAGGCGAACGATGGCAACTCATCGCGCGGCACTGACCGAACACCACCGCAACTACCTGATCGTGATCGCCAGACCCGACAGATCGACGTTCGCCAGCAGCCCGATCTGCTCGCCCGACAGCTCCAGCACCGCGCCCTTCTGGTTGGTCAGAACGATGCCGCGCACGCCGCGGCCGACGGCAAGGCCCGCACCCGCGGCGCCGTAGACGCCCTCGACGTCGGACGGACGCCAGATGTTGCTGACGCGGCCGCGCAGCACCGTGCGCGAGCCGCCGAACACAAGGCCCCAGTCGAGGCCGCCGGTCGACAGCGGATAGGCGCGGCCATGGAAATGCAACACGCCGCTGCCGCCGGAGCCGCCGATGATCCATCCCGCCTTGTAGATGGTCAGCGTGATGAAGCCGCCGTCCGCGCGCGCGGTGGCCGGCAGGACGGCGAAGGCTGCGGCCGTCAGCGCCACCAGCAGACCACGGACGAAGGATGCAATTCTCATGGATGAAGTCTCCAGCGAAGTGAACTTGAGGTAATTCGATGGCCACGTGTGACGATCGCGCCCCATCAAGCGAATCGATCCGGCCGAATTTAGCCCTTTGCGCGGCACCGCGCATGCGCCGCCGCCGGTGTGTTCGAAATGACGCGCTCGCAGTGCAGGAACTGTGGCGGCGCGAATGTCAGCCGCCCGCATGGCGTGGGACGAAGGCCAGCCGACCGGGATGTGCCGCGGGCGCTGGCGAAATGGGTCGAGACCCGCGCAGAACCAAGGCGATTTCGGGGTATTTGGCGCGTGCAAGGCCGCCGGGCGCCGGCGTTAAGGCCCCATTAACCTTGTCCGACCACGGTGATTTACGGGCTGGATGTTTAGTTGGTCTCGATGTTTGCGCGTCGTTTCTGTCGGCGCGGGCGTTGATCGGGAGGTGTTATGTCGCAAGAGTTGTCATCCGAAGCCGCAAGTCCGTCACTCGTGCCGCTTGCCATGCCACCGTCGCGCTCCGCGGCGGAAATCCTGCCGCTGTTGATCGGCACGCCCCTGTCAGAGATCGAGCGCGAGCTGATCGTGCAGACCCTGGCGCGCTGCAACGGCAACCGTACCCACGCCGCAAGGCTGCTCGGCATGCCCGTGCGCACCTTGCGCAACAAGATCCGCAGCTACACGGCCGACGGCATCGCGGTGCCGGCCTACTCGGCCTGATCCGACGGCGGCCACGCGATATCCCATCGCGTGGAACTCATCAGGATGCGGCGCCGATTGATGTTGATCAATCGGCCTCGCAGCCCTGCTGCAATTGCTGCCGTCGTCGCCGCTCTGTTAGGCTTCGCTGCGAATCAAAGACGTGTAGCGGAGTTGCGGTGGTGGCAAAGAATCCGGCCGGACGCGGCCTGCAGGGCCCGGTGGGTCCACGTGGCCCGCAAGGGCAGCCCGGGCGGCGCGGACCGGATGGTCAGCGCGGCAAGCCGGGTCCCGACGGCAAGGCGGGTCCGCAAGGCAGGCCCGGCCCGCAGGGGCCGCGCGGCGAGGCCGGTCCGCCCGGCAAGCCGGGACCTGCCGGACCGCAAGGTCCGCAGGGCGAGCCGGGGCCGCCGGGCACCTTGCCGACGATCGATCAGCTGATGCCCTGGCTGGAGCAGATCTTCGCCGCCTATGACGACTACAAACGCGCGCGGGATCGCGAGGCGCATGAGCGCGAGGCCGAGCTGGTCGCGGTGCGCGACATCTTCGCCGCCACCACGCATGACGATGCGCTGGACGAGGCCTTCGAGGACGACGATCCGCACGAGATCGACCTCCCGAAAAAGAAGAAAAAGAAGAAGGGCAAGAAAAAGAAGAAGCACGAGAAGCACGCCGAGAGCCGCGACGACCACGACGACGACGGCTTCTGAGCTCCGGTTTGCGTCCGGGTGCGGCGAGCCTCAGCGCGGACCGAACCTGGCCGCCGAGCGCTCTCGCGCCTTGGCCGCCTCGATCTCGCGGTCGCGCGGCGGCGCCTGGGTCTGCAGCGAGGTCAGCAGCCGTCGCGCGGCATCGGCCACCTCCTCGACCGCGCGGGTGAAGGCGGCCTCGTTGGCCTGCGACGGCGCGTTGAAGCCGGACAGCTTGCGCACGAACTGCAGGGCCGAGGCCTGGATTTCAGCCTCGGTCGCCGGCGGCTCGAAATTGAACAGCGTCTTGATGTTGCGGCACATGATGGGTCCCATCAATCCGGTACTGAACCAGGTCGCGGACCGTGCTATCATGCCCCCGACGCAGCCGGAAGAGCTGCGCTTGATCAGGGGGAGTCCATGTTTCGACCGCTTGCCGCCGTTTTTGCCGCCGTCATCGTTTTTTGCGCGCCGGCCCGCGCCGCCGACTATCCCGCCCCGAAGCAGGGCGACTTCGTCGTCAAGGATTTCAAGTTTCACACCGGCGAAACGCTGCCGGAGCTGAAGCTGCACTATACGACGGTCGGCGAGCCGACCGGGCAGCCGGTGCTGGTGCTGCATGGCACCGGCGGCTCCGGCGCAAGCATGCTGGGGCCGACCTTCGCCGGCATGTTGTTCGGCAAGGACCAGCCGCTCGACGCGAGCAAGTACTACATCATCATTCCCGACAGCATCGGCCACGGCAAATCGTCAAAACCCTCCGACGGGCTGAAGACGAAATTTCCCGCCTATGACTATGCCGACATGGTCGAGGCGCAGCACCGCCTGCTGACCGAGGGCCTCGGCATCAAGCACCTGCGGCTCGTGATCGGCAATTCGATGGGCGGCATGCATAGCTGGGTGTGGGCCACGCGCTATCCGGACTTCATGGACGTGGCGGTGCCGATGGCCTCGCAGCCGACCGAAATGGCGGCCCGCAACTGGATGCTGCGCCGGCTGATGCTGGAGACGATCCGCAACGATCCCGACTACAACGGCGGCAACTACACCGCACAGCCGCGCATGATGAAATACGCCGTCACGGCCTACGCCACCGCCTCGGCCGGGGGCACCATCGCCTACCAGCTCGCGGCACCGACCGCCGCCAAGGCCGACAAGCTGGTCGAGGAGCGGCTCGCCACGCCGATCCCCACCGACGCCAACGACTTCATCTATCAGTGGGACTCCTCGCACGATTACAATCCGTCCGCCGATCTCGACAAGATCAAGGCGACCGTGATGCTGATCAATTCGGCCGACGACGAGCGCAACCCGCCGGAGACCGGCGTGACCGTGGACGCGATGAAGCGCGTCGCCAACGGCAAGCTCTTCCTCATCCCGACCTCGGCCGAGACGCGCGGCCACCTGACCACGGGGAATGCGAAGTTCTACAGCGAGGCGCTGCGCGACCTGCTGGCGACGGCGCCGCAGCGCGGCATGTAGGTCGGCGGAGGGAGCAGTGCATGCGCAGGATGGTGCTGGCTGCTCTCACGATCGGCTCGCTCGCCTGCGCGACCGTGGCGGCCGCCTTCGACAACGGGCAGTTCGACAATGTCCCGCCCGACATTCGCGCGTGGTTCAAGAGCGTGATCGCGCCCAACGGCGTGCCGTGCTGCGATATCTCCGACGGCCACCGCACGACCTATGACGTGCGCGACGGCACCTATTGGGTACCGATCGAGGGCCGATGGATGGCGGTACCGGAGCGCGCCATCATCCGCGACCGCGGCAACCCGATCGGCGAAGCCGTGGTGTGGTACGTCCATCACCGCGGCGACATCATCATCAGCTGTTTCGTTCCCGCCGATGCCGTGTGAGACGCTGGCGCGTGCGACTGCCACCAATGCGACTCGTTGGCAGTAGGAGAAGTGACCTCCCGGGTTCGTGACCAGCTCCGATTGACCCAGGTCAACAGTCGCGGGAATCGGCGGAAATAGTGTACAGAATGTGTCATGCATGAACCTGAAGATTCCTAGTCGAGATGCCCAAGCGCCTCCTCCACCGGTCTGCGGCCCGTCTGTGCCGCGCAGCTCTCGCGCTGGCTCTCGTCGTCGGGCCTTGCGCCGCGTCAGGCGATGATGAGCTGAAGCTCACGCCGAGCCAGGCGCAGAACCTCGGCGTGCGCGTGACGCATCCGATCTCCAGCCGGATGGACAGGACGCTGCCTTATCCCGCGCAGATCGTCATTCCCACGCCTCAGCTGTGGGTCGTCAGCGCGCCGGTCGCGGGGATGATCACCAACCTCGCCGTCGCCCGCGGCGATCGCGTGGCCGTCGGACAGCCGCTGCTTACGTTGGAAAGTCCAAGCTTCGTCTCACTGCAGCGCGACTACCTGCATGCGCTGGCCCAGGAGGGCCTCGCGGCTCAGCAGCTGAAGCGCAACGCCGACCTGTTCGAAGGCAAGGCCATCCCGCAACGCGTGCTGGAGTCGAGCCAGGCGGAAGCGCGCCAGGCCAGCATCGTCGTCGCCGAACGCCGGCAGATGCTGCACATCAGCGGTCTGTCCGACGACGCGATCTCCCGGCTTAGCAGCGATGCGGCGATCAGCGCCACGCTTACCGTCACCGCGCCGCGTGCTGCGTCGGTGGTCGAGATCGCGGTATCGCCGGGCCAGCGCCTGGAGCAGGCCGCGTCCCTGGTGAAGCTCGCGCGGCTGTCGCCGCTCTGGGCCGAGATCGCGATTCCCGCGACCAACATCGGCGCGATCAAGACGGGCGCCAAGGTCGACATCGAAGGCTATGCGACACCGGGCCAGGTCATCCTGGTGTCCGAGACCACGGATGCCGCCACGCAGACCATTCTCGTCCGCGCCGAGATTCCCAACAATGGCGAGCTGCATTCCGGACAGATGGCGGCCGCCCGCATCGGCTTCATCTCGGCAGGCGAAAGCGCATGGGAGATTCCCTATAGCGGCCTCGTCCGTCGCGGCGAGCAGACCTCGGTGTTCGTCGCCACGGAAGGCGGTTTCCGGCTCGTCCCCGTGACGCTGCTCGCGGAGGATCAGGATCACGTCGTCATCGCCGGCCCCCTCACGGACAAGGACGAAATCGCCATCGGCGGCATCTCGGCGCTGCGCGGCATCCTCTCGCGACTGGGGCAGTAGATGCTGCCGCGGCTTGTCGCATTCGCGCTGTCGCAGCGGCTCTTCGTCATTCTGAGCACGCTGCTGGTGATCGGCGCAGGCGCGATCGTCCTGCCGAGCCTGCCGATCGATGCCTTTCCGGACGTCTCGCCGGTCCAGGTGAAGATCATCATGAAGGCCCCCGGCCTGACGCCGGAAGAGGTCGAGCAGCGCATCACGGTCCCGATCGAGCTGGAGCTGCTCGGATTGCCGAACAAGAAGATCCTGCGCTCGGCGACCAAATATGCGCTGGCCGACATCACCGTCGACTTCGAGGACGGCACCGACATCTACTGGGCCCGCAATCAGGTGTCGGAGCGCCTCTCCAACATTTCGCGCGACTTCCCCGAGGGCGTGAGCGGCGGCCTTGCGCCGATCACCAGTCCGCTGGGCGAGATGTTCATGTTCACGATCGACAGTCCGGATCTGTCGCTGGCCGAGCGCCGGACCTTGCTCGACTGGGTCATCCGCCCGGCCCTACGCACCGTGCCCGGGGTCGCCGACGTCAACGCGCTCGGCGGCTATGTCCGCGCGTTCGAAATCGTGCCGCGGAACGATGCGCTGGCGGCGCGCGGCATCTCGTCCGAGCTGTTTCGCAAGGCCATCGAGGCCAACAGCCGCAACGACGGTGCCGGGCGGGTCAACCAGGGCGAGGACAGCGCGCTGGTCCGCATCGAGGGCAGCATCCGCGGCATCGACGACATCCGCGCGATCATCGTCGACACCCGCGACGGAATCCCGATCCGGGTCAGCGACGTCGCGCGGGTCAAGATCGGCGCCCTCACCCGCTATGGCGCCGTCACGAAAGACGGCAAGGGCGAGACGGTCGAGGGGCTCGTGCTCGGCTTGCGCGGCGCCAACGCCGGACAATTGGTGCGCGACGTTCGGGCCCGGCTGGATGAGCTGAAGCCGTCGCTGCCGAGCAGCGTCACCATCAACGTGTTCTACGACCGCAGCCGGCTGGTCAACCGCGCCGTCGGCACGGTGGTCCGGGCGCTGGGCGAAGCCACGGTGCTCGTCGTCGTGCTGCTGCTGCTGTTCCTCGGCAATTGGCGCGCCTCGCTGGTGATTGCGCTCAGCCTGCCGCTCGCGATCGTAATGGCGCTGATCGTGATGCGGGCTGTCGGCATGTCCGCCAACCTGATGAGTCTCGGCGGCCTTGCGATCGCAATCGGCATGCTGATCGACGCGCTGGTCGTGGTGGTCGAGAACATCGTCGGCAATCTCGCCAAGCACGATCACGCAAGCACCACGCCGCTGATCCACATCGTCTACCGCTCTGTCTGCGAGGTCCTGCAGCCGGTCGCCTCGGGCGTCCTGATCATCATCATCGTGTTCGTTCCGCTGCTGACCTTGCAGGGGCTGGAGGGCAAGCTCTTCATTCCGGTCGCGCTGGCGATCATCTTCGCCCTGGCCGCGTCGCTGCTGCTGGCGCTGACGGTGCTTCCGGTCGCAACATCCTTCGTGCTCACATCCGCGTCGCATGACGATCCATTTCTCATCCGCGCAGCGCAGCGCGTCTATGCACCCGCGCTCGACTGGGCGCTCGGGAACGAGCGCAAGGTGATCATAGCGGCGCTGGTCGGCCTCGTTGCCGCAGGATATGGCTACACCCAGCTGGGCAAGACCTTCATGCCGACGATGGACGAAGGCGACGTCATCGTCAGCGTGGAGACGCTGCCGTCCGTCAATCTCGACGAGTCCCTCGCCATCAATGCCCGGCTGCAGGCGGCCCTGATGAAGGTGCCCGACGTCGCCGGCATCATCGCGCGCACCGGCTCCGACGAGCTCGGGCTCGATCCGATGGGCCCCAATCAGACCGACACGTTCCTGGTGCTCAAGCCGGCGGACCAGAGGCAGACCAGCGATCGGGATGCCCTGCTCGAGAAGCTTCGCGAGGTCCTGACCGGCTTTCCCGGCGTCTCGCTCAGCTTCACGCAGCCGATCGACATGCGCGTGCAGGAGATGATCAGCGGCGTGCGCGGCGACGTCGCGGTGAAGATCTTCGGCCCGGACATCACCAAGCTCAACGAGATCGCAGCCAAGCTGTCGGCGATCATGTCCGACATCGACGGCGCCCAGGACGTCTACACGACGCTCAACGAAGGCGCGCAGTACTACACGATCGCCGTCAACCGCATGGAGGCGGGCCGCCTCGGGCTCACGGTGGACTCGATCTCGGCCTCCCTGCGCACGCAGATCGAAGGCCGGACGATCGGCACCGCGCTCGAGGAGGGACGCCGGACGCCGATCCTGGTCCGCGGCAGCGAGGCCACGCGGCAGGCTCCCACGATGCTGGCGGCATTGCCGCTGACGCTTGCGTCCGGCCAGCATGTCGCACTCTCTCAGGTCGCACGCATCCAGCGCGTCGACGGCCCGGTGAAGATCGACCGGGAGGACGGCAACCGCATGAGCGTGGTTCGCAGCAATGTCCGCGGCCGCGACATGGTCGGCTTCGTCCAGGCGGCCCAGCAAAGGGTCGCAACCGAGCTGCCGCTGCCGTCCGGCTATCGGCTGACATGGGGCGGGCAGTTCGAGAACCAGCAGCGTGCGGCCGCGCGTCTGTCCGTCGTGGTGCCGGTCGCGATCGGCTTGATCTTCGTGCTGCTCTTCACCACGTTCGGCTCGGTGCGCCAGGCCCTGCTCGTGCTCGTCAACATTCCGTTTGCGCTGATCGGCGGCGTGTTCGCGCTGGTCTCGACCGGCGAATACCTCTCCGTTCCGGCCTCCGTCGGCTTCATCGCACTGCTCGGAATCGCCGTGCTCAACGGTGTCGTGCTGGTGTCTCATTTCAACCAATTGCGCGCTCACGGGGTCCCCGAGCGGCGCATCGTGGTCGAAGGCGCCAAGCGCAGGCTGCGGCCCGTGCTGATGACGGCGAGCATCACGGCGCTGGGATTGATCCCGCTGCTGTTTGCGTCGGGACCCGGATCGGAGGTCCAGCGTCCGCTCGCGATCGTCGTGATCGGCGGCCTGCTGTCGTCCACGCTGCTGACGCTGATCCTGCTGCCGATCCTGTATCGCCGCTACGGCGCCGCTGCGAAGGAAGCGACATGAGCAGCCAAGCCGTCTGCCTGACCCTGATCGTGCCGGATGCGCTTCACAGCGAGGTGCTCGACCATCTGAGCGAGCAGACCGATCTCGTGACGGGCTTCACCGCCTCGGAAGCGGCCGGACACGGCGCGCGCGTCCGGCTGCGGAGCGCCGCAGAGCGGGTGAAAGGACATGCCGACGAGGTCGTCGTGCGGATCGTGTTGCCGGAAGAGGATCTCGAGCGGCTACTGGAGCGGCTCAGGAGCGCGTTTGCGGGAACGCAGCTCGTCTATTGGGTCGTGCCTGTCACCGCCTTCGGCATCATCCAGTAGGCACGCCCGAGGTCGAAGGTCGAAGGCGGTCGATTCAAGGCTTGAAACACCAGCCCTGAATCGCCCCGTTCCGAAGCGGACTGCACCCTCGCCGCCGCCGTCAGTGCTCGCTCTCGAGGCCGCCGACGTGCTTCTGCGTGTAGAGCTCGAGCCCGATGCGGTTGATGAGGTCGAGCTGGGTCTCGAGGAAATCGATGTGATGCTCCTCGTCCTTCATCAGTTGCTCGAAAAGGTCGCGCGACACGTAGTCCTTGACGCCGTGGCAATAGGTGGCGGCCTCCTGATACAGCGTCCGCGCACCGATCTCGGCGGCGAGATCGCATTCGATGATCTCCTTGACGTTCTGGCCGATGCGCAGCGGATCGAGCACCTGCATGTTGGGGAAGCCGTCGAGGAAGAGAATGCGGTCGGTGAACTTGTCGGCGTGCTCCATCTCCTCGATGGATTCCTTGCGCCAGACCTTCGCCATGTCGAGAAGGCCCCAATTGTTCAACAGGCGATAGTGCAGCCAATATTGGTTGATGGCAGTCAGCTCGCTGCGCAATCCCTTGTTGAGATATTCGATGACCTTGGGGTCGCCCTGCATGGATAAGCTCCGAAAAAGTTAGAGGCCGCAGGCGCTCAATAACAGGTTCGAAGTGCGGAGACGACCCCCGTTCATGTGCATTTTTCGGGCGGAGAACGACGCGACCGAGTGCAATGCCTGTCAGCAGGCAGCAAGCGCGAAACGGCTCTGAAGGTCGTCATCGATCGCCTTCGCCGGCGTCGTCCCATGATGGTGGCCGTGCTGACAGCCGGCCTGGCAGGCGCGGGCACAGGGACCCAGCGCCTCGTCGATGATCGTCTTGATCGTGCGCGCACAGCGGCCGCATTCCGCGCTGCACCCCAGGCAACCGTAGACCTGCTTCGGGTTCCGCGGCAGTTCGTCCGCGGACTTTACCGCGTTGCGGATGTCGTGATCGCTGATGACGTTGCAGGAACAAACAATCATGAGAAACCGGCCAATCGTCCTTGGTCAGGTATCGATAGTCATCCGCAGCTACCCGCGCAAAGGGAAAACGGCGCTTTTGAAGCTATTCCAATTTCCCGATCAATCTAGAATGCCTCCAACTATACGAGCTTGCCGCAGATCAAAGTTGCCGCCGAATATGGGCGGGCGGCGATCAAGCCGCTGCAACTCAGTCGCCCCCACCACCGTCCCCTCCACCACCGTCGCCACTGTCACCTCCGCCGTCGATCGGGTTTCCCATCACGTCCGACGAGGTATTGGAAAACCAACTTGCGACACCGCTCCCCTGACTGGAGCTGGACGCCCCATCGGAATCGACGCTGGTGCTGTCCGCGGACGAGCGGCGGTGGTGGGGCCGGCGGCCGGCGCGAACCAGCAGCGCGTAGCAGGCGGCCGAGGTCAATCCGATGGCCACGACGATCGTCATCACGGGGGTCATGCCTGCTCCTGACCGGCGGCGACTTTTGTGCAATGCAGCATTGAACGTATCCCGGAGATGGGTCGTCCAATGGGACGCGCCCGTTCATTGATCATTCAAGCGGGATGTGTGAACCTGCCGTATCGCCTGATGCGCGATCCGCCGACCTGGAGTGAGAGAGGTTAAGGTCATGAAGAAGACTCTTGCGGCTCTGGCCGCCGTCGCGACGCTGTCGACCGCAGCGCTGGCCCCTGCTCCTGCTGAAGCGCGCAATGGTCGTGTCGCCGCTGGCGTCGCTGCCGGCCTGCTCGGCGGCGCCCTCATCGGTGGCGCCATCGCTGCGGGCAGCAATCCCTATTATTATGGGCCCGGATATTCTTACGGGCCGGGCTACTCCTATTACGGCGGGCCTGCCTACATCGCCGATCCTGGCTACGCCTGCTATTGGCAGCGCCAGCGCTTCTGGGACGGCTACGGCTGGCGGATTCGCCGCGTCCGGGTTTGCGAGTGATCGTTCACCTTCATTAATTCCATGACCTTGCACCGGAATTTCGAGAACGGCGGCTGACACGGCCAGAAAAAACCGTTTTTCCGTCGCATCAGGTCGGACAGAGTTTACGAAGGGTTGACGGATTGTCGTGTTTTCTCGCGACGCTGACGGCCCTGATCGTGCGTGAATCACCAACCCGGCGCTCGCGAGGGCGCCTTCCAGGAGATCTCGGAACATGAAGAAGATCCTGACCGCAGTGCTTGCGGTTGCGACCATCGCCGGTTCGCTGAGCATGACGGCACCGGCCGCCAAGGCCGGTGACGTCGGTGCCGGCGTGGCTGCCGGCCTGATCGGCGGCGCCCTGCTCGGCGGCGCGATCGCGTCCAGCCGTCCGGCCTATGGCGGTCCGGTCTACGTCGAAGCCCCTCCGCCGGGCCCGCCGCCGTGCGTGTGGCGTCGTGAGCGCTATTGGGACGGTTATGGCTGGGTGTCCCGCCCGGTTCGCGTCTGCTACTGATCCCGACGACGCATAGCTCGCAACAAGCCCGGCCCTGCGGCCGGGCTTTTTGCTGCCCGCCTGCTCGGCTGATTTCACTCGATCAGCGCGCGGCGTCGATCGCCTGCAGCACTGATTCGCTCGGCCAGCAGTCGACCTTCAGGCCCGCCTTCTTCTGAAATACGCCGAGTGCGGCACGGGTCTGCATGCCGGCCTTGCCGTCCAGCTTATCGCCGTAGAGACCGAGCCGCATCAGGCCCTTCTGCATCGCCTCGACGTCCTTGCTCCGAAGCTGCTTCGACGCCGACCATGGTGTCGCGAACGGGGCCGGGCTCGTCATGCGATCCGCGAGGTGACCGACGAACAGCACGTAGAGATCGGAGAAATTGTATTCCTTGATGACGAAGTAGTTCGCCGTCGTCAGGAACGCCGGACCATAGATGCCCTCGGGCTGCAGCAGCGACGCCGGCTGCTGCTGCTCGGCAGCACTCAACCGCTGGCCGCGCACCGGCACGAAGCCCGCGCGCAGCCATTCGCCGATCGGCTTCTTCACCTCCGGCACGCCGATCGCGCAGTCCACATTTGCCGGCGGCTTGACCTCGTAGGCCCAGCGCACGCCGCGCTGCCAGCCCTTGTTCGCAAGCTGCAGCGCCGCCGAGCCCAGCGCGTCCGGCACCGAATGCCAGAGATCGACCTTGCCGTCGCCATCGAGATCGACACCGTGCTTGTAGTACTCCGACGGCAGGAACTGTGTGAGCCCGACCGCCCCGCCCCATGACGCCCTGAGATCGCGGCGCGACACCACGCCGTCGCTCAGCATCTTCAGCGCCATGATGAATTCGGTGCGGTACTGGTCCTTGCGGCGACCGACATAGGCCTGCGTCGCCAGCACGCGCAGCGCATCGTAGGGCAGCGCGTAGCGGCCGAAATCGGTCTCGCGGCCCCAGATGGCGAGCACGACAGGTCCCGGAACGCCGAAGCGGCGCTCGATCTCGGCGAGCGCGGGACGATATTGCTGGATCAGCTTCTGGCCATACGCGGCGAGCCGCGCGATCGAGGCTTCCTTGATGTAGTCGGCCGGCACCTGCACGAACTCGGCCTGCGCCGGAGCGCCTGTTGCCGGACGGCCTGGCAGCAGCAGGTCGGGAAGCTTGTAGTCGGGCTCGAGCTCGCGCGTCTCGGCATCGAACGTCGCGCGCGAAACGCCCTGCTCCTTGGCCTCGGGCCAGAGCGAAGCCACGAATTGCGTGAAGTCGCCGTCGGCGGCGCTCGCCTGGCCATCGCCGAGGATGCAGAGCGCCACACCAATCAGGACGAGCCTGCGCAAACCGAAGAGCAACTGCCGAGCCATGCAATAGGGTTAGCATGGCTCGCGGCGGTTGTGAACGTCAGCAGCCCTGCGCCGGAACCCGACTCTTCCGCTCAATGCCCCGCCGCCTGCTTCGCCTCCTCGATCGCGGCATTCGACAATTTGTCGACGACGGCGATTCCGATGGCGGAGAGAATGAAGACCGTGTGAATGATGGTCTGCCACATCACGCCGGTCTCGGTGTAGTTCGACTTGCCTGACGACAGCGCGCCGGCTTCGATGAAGGTGCGCAGCAGATGGATCGACGAGATGCCGATGATCGCCATGGCGAGCTTGATCTTCAGCACGCTGGCATTGACGTGGCTGAGCCATTCCGGCTCGTCCGGATGGCCCTGCAGATTGAGCCGCGACACGAAGGTCTCGTAGCCGCCGACGATCACCATCACGAGCAGGTTCGAGATCATGACCACGTCGATCAGGCCGAGCACCGCGAGCATGATCTGCTGCTCTGAGAAATCGAAGGCGTGGGCGAACAGGTGCCAGAGCTCTTTGAGGAAGAGCACGACATAGACGCCCTGCGCGATGATCAGCCCGACATAGAGCGGCAGCTGCAGCCAGCGCGAGCCGAAGATCAGCATGGGTATGGGGCGCAGCGCTCCGCCCTTGGAGGACAGGGTCGCGTCGGGGGAAGACATGATGGGATTTTCTCGCGGCTGGATGGGATTGCGGAACGACTATCTACGCAATCACGTCGCACATGGAAGCGACAACTGGCCGCAGCCTGGGCGCGACGCTTTGTCCCGGAACGAAGACAGCGTCGCGCCTCGCGATGTCCTGAGATCAGCGCGTCAGCTTCTTGTACTTGACCCGGTGCGGGATCACGCTGTCCTGGCCGAGACGGCGCATCTTGTCCTTCTCGTAGTCCTGGAAATTGCCTTCGAACCATTCGACGTGGCTGTCGCCCTCGAAGGCCAGCATGTGGGTCGCGATACGGTCGAGGAACCAGCGGTCGTGGCTGATGATGACGGCGCAGCCGGCGAAATCCTCCAAGGCCTCTTCGAGGGCGCGCAAGGTGTCGACGTCGAGATCGTTGGTCGGCTCGTCGAGCAGCAGCACGTTGGCGCCCGACTTCAGCATCTTGGCGAGATGCACGCGATTGCGCTCACCGCCCGAGAGTGCCCCGACCTTCTTCTGCTGGTCGGCGCCCTTGAAGTTGAACGCCGAGCAATAGCCGCGCGAGTTGACTTCCTTCTTGCCGAGCAGGATCAGCTCGTTGCCGCCGGAGATCTCCTCCCATACCGTCTTGTTGCCGTCGAGAGCGTCGCGCGACTGGTCGACATAGCCGAGATGCACGGTCTCACCGATGGTGATGGTGCCGGCATCCGGCTTCTCTTGTCCCGTGATCATGCGGAACAACGTGGTCTTGCCGGCGCCGTTCGGACCGATCACGCCGACGATGCCGCCCGGCGGCAGTTTGAAGGTGAGGTTGTCGATCAGCACGCGATCGCCGAAGCTCTTGGACAGCCCGTCGAAATCGACCACATTCTGTCCGAGCCGCTCGGCGACGGGAATGATGATCTGCGCGGTCTGGGTCTGCTTCTCGCTGGCCTTCTTGAGCAGCTCCTCATAGCGCTGGTAGCGCGCCTTGGACTTCGCCTGGCGGGCCTTCGGCGACGCCGCGATCCACTCCTGCTCACGCGCCAAAGTGCGCTGATGCGCGGCATCCTCGCGCCCCTCCTGCTCCAGCCGCTTCTGCTTC
Organism: Bradyrhizobium sp. HKCCYLRH2015; assembly: GCF_051168215.1. NCBI lineage: Bacteria > Pseudomonadati > Pseudomonadota > Alphaproteobacteria > Hyphomicrobiales > Nitrobacteraceae > Bradyrhizobium > Bradyrhizobium sp. HKCCYLRH2015. Next base: position 446,240 of record NZ_JBNPUO010000006.1, read on the forward strand.
TGCTGCAGCCAGGACGAATAGTTGCCCTCGTAGGGGATGCCCCTGCCGCGATCGAGCTCCAGGATCCAGCTGGTGACGTTGTCGAGGAAGTAGCGATCGTGGGTCACGATCAGGATCGCGCCCGGATAATTGCGCAGGTGACCTTCGAGCCAGGACACCGATTCAGCGTCGAGATGGTTGGTCGGTTCGTCCAGCAGCAGCAGCTCGGGCTGGTCGAGCAGCAGCTTGCACAAGGCGACGCGGCGACGCTCGCCGCCGGACAGCTTGGTGACGTCGGCATCGTCGGGCGGACAGCGCAGCGCATCCATCGCCTGGTCGACCTTGCTGTCGAGATCCCAAAGGCCCTGCGCCTCGATCTCGTCCTGCAGCTTGGTCATCTCGTCGGCGGTCTCTTCCGAGTAGTTCATCGCCAGCTCGTTGTACCGATCGAGGATCGCCTTCTGCTTGCCGACGCCGAGCATGACGTTCTCGCGCACCGTGAGCTTCGGATCGAGCTGCGGCTCCTGCTCGAGATAGCCGACGCGGGCACCCTCGGCCACCCAGGCCTCGCCGGTATAGTCCTTGTCGATGCCGGCCATGATCTTGAGCAGGGTCGATTTGCCCGAGCCGTTGACGCCGAGCACACCGATCTTGGCGTCCGGATAGAACGACAGGTGAATGTTATCGAGCACCTTGCGGGTCGGGTAGGTCTTGGACAGACCCTGCATGAAGTAGACGAACTGGCGCGCCATCGCGTGTCCCTTGAAGCCTGCCGGAATTTTCGGAAAATGGTTGCCGCTGATGTAACCGCGCGGTCCCCAAAGGGCAACCGGCGAGCCGGTCTCGGCCGGAACAAATGCCGGGAGAATCCCGGTCAAACTTCGCGCCGGCCCGGCCTGCCGTCCACGGACGATTACGGGTCCGGCACCTTGTGTGCGGCCGATCACGACAATTGCAACCATCTTTTAATTAATTCGGCGGGACACTCGGTCTCGGCCCGCAAGACCCGCGTGCCCAAGCGGCAAAAGCCGCGACCGACAACAGCGAGAGCCCGTCATGGCAGCCTTCACGTCAGCCTCCCTGCCCGCTTCGGCGGCACACCGCAAAGACCGATCCGGGATCGCGGACGACATCCGCGGCTTCTGGCGCGAATTCGTCGCGCGCGCCTTCAACCCGTACCGGCCAGAATTGCACTACATGCGCGGCCCCGGCCCCGCCTGGCGCGCCAAGTACGGCCATGACGCCGCGTTCCGGCTGAAGTCCCGCCTCGATTGACGTCGCCTGGGTCCGCGTAAGAGCGTGACGATGCCTTGCGCAACCAGCCCGTTGCGCGCAAGCATGGCTCCATTCCTGACGGCATTCACCATTGCCGCCGTCCCCCGATGAATGGACCCTGCCGATGACACGGCTGCGCTGTGCGATCCTCGACGACTATTACGATACAGCCCTCTCGTTAGCCGACTGGCCCCGGCTGGCCGACAGGGTGGATGTGACGGCTTTCACACAGCCGTTCGGCAGCGAGGAAGCGGCCGCCAGCGCGCTCGCCGATGCCGACATCATCTGCGCGATGCGCGAGCGGACGCCATTGCCCCGCTCCCTGATCGAGCGGTTGCCGAAGCTGAAGCTCCTGATCACCTCGGGCATGCGCAACGCCGCCATCGACATGGAGGCCGCCAAGGCACGCAGCGTCGTCGTCTGCGGCACGCAATATGGCCGTGACCCCACCGCACCGCTCACCATGGGCCTGATCCTGGAGCTGACGCGCAGGATCGGCCAGGAGAACGCGCGCATGCACGCCGGGGAGCCCTGGCAGGCGCTGGGCGGCGTGGAGATCGAGGGCAAGACGCTGGGCGTAATCGGGCTGGGCAAGCTCGGCACCAAGGTCGCAGAGCTCGGCAAGGCGTTCGGCATGAACGTGATCGCCTGGAGTCCCAATTTGACGCCCGAACGCTGCGAGGCGGCGGGAGTAGGCTACGCGACCAAGGAGAAGCTGTTCACCGCCGCCGATGTCATCACCGTCCACGTCGTGCTCAGCGATCGCTCACGCGGGCTGGTGGGCGCGGCCGACATCGCGCGCATGAAGCCGACCGCCTATCTCGTCAACACCTCGCGCGCGCCGATCGTCGACGAGGCCGCGCTGCTGCAGGCGCTCCGCGACCAGCGCATCGCCGGTGCCGGGCTCGACGTGTTCTCGGTGGAACCGCTGCCGGTCACCCATCCGCTGCGCGGGCTCGGCAACGTCGTGCTCACACCACATCTCGGCTACGTCACCGAGGAGAGTTTTCGCGCCCATTACGGCCAGATGGTCGATTGCATCGCCACCTGGCTCGCAGGGGCCGAGCCGCCGCGCCGGCTGGCTTAAAAGCAGACGAGAGCGGCCCTCACAGCAAAACACCCTCCGAGGAGGGTGTTTTCAACGTGATCAGCTCGCACGCGCCCGCCTCAGCGGATCGTCACCGGCGGCGGCAGCGGCTGCATGTTGGCGGGCTGGCCAGCCGCCGGCACGGTCGCCTGGGCCTGGACGGGCGCCTGGGCCGGGGCCGCGGCAGCAGCCATGTTCTTGCTGGAACCTGGAGGCGCACCGCCCGGCATCACGACCACACGGGTGCCGACCTTGACCCGGTCGAACAGGTCGGCGACGTCGTCGTTCAGCATGCCGATGCAGCCCGACGACACGAACTTGCCAATCGTCGACGGCTGGTTGGTGCCGTGGATGCGGTACACGGTCGAGCCGAGATACATCGCGCGGGCACCGAGCGGATTGCCGGGACCGCCGGCCATGAAGCGCGGCAGATAGGGCTGCCGCTCGATCATCTCGCTCGGCGGATACCAGTCCGGCCACTCGGTCTTCTTGGTGATCTTCTGCACGCCGGTCCAGGTGAAGCCTTCGCGGCCGACACGGACGCCGTAGCGCATCGCCCGGCCGTTGCCGAGCACCAGATAGAGGTAGGTGTTGGGCGTATCGACGACGATCGTTCCCGGCGGCTCCTTGGTGACGAAGTCGACCTCCTGGCGGCGCAGGTTCGGCGGCAGCGGCGCCGGCGCCGCATCGGGTTGTTCCTCGGGCGGCAGAGCTGCCACCGTCATCGGCCGATCTCCGGCGGCCGGGGCCTGTGCCGCGCCCGCGACGGCCGGAGCGCCACCGACGGCGCCGGGCGGCCGCGGCGCGCCTGCGTCGCCACCGGGCGCGCTGGCGCCACCATAGGCCTGCTGGCTGGAGGCAGGACGATCACCGTAGATCACCGGGGGCGGACCAGCCGGGCGGCCATAGCGCGGATCATCCGGGGACATCACCGGGCCGGTCGGAGCGGCTCCGTAGACCGTCGCACCGGCCGGACGTCCATAACGAGGATCGTCGGGAGAAAGGATGGGACCGGTCGGAGCCGCAGCACCATAAACCGGCGCATTGGCTGGACGACCGTAGCGCGGATCGTCCGGCGAGATCACCGGGCCGGGCGGCGGCAACGCCGCGGAATTGCCAGGCGCATTCTCATCGTCGAGCGCGTCAAAATCCTGCCCCTGCCCGCGCGCATCGGCCGGGTAAGGCGTCGGCGCCGGTGAGTACGCTCCAGGCGCGGTCTGATAGACCTGCTGTGCCTCGGCAAACGAAGTTGCCGTCACGCCCGCTGCCGCGACCGCGCAAACCGTCAGGATTTGTCTGATCATCATCGCCCTTGCAGTATCCCCAAGCCGCCGATTGGGACCTTTGCTGTGCCAGATGGCCGAAGATAGCGGCGCATTCAAGACAATTCCGGCCTGAGCGGCCCGACTTCGGCAATTTGTGATCATGTCTCCGTCGTTGCACGGAAGTCTCACGCCGCTGAAAAAGTGCGGCGGAGCCCCCGCAGGCCCCATGGATGCCGTGATTTGCCGAGCGGGCGGGAACACTTCCGGTATTCTGACCTGAGCCTGATTCGCGATGCACGGCAGAAGCCGGCCTCGTCGCGAACGCGGCATTCCCTGTGATCACCGCGTTCCCTACTGGCTCTAAGGTCTCGGCAGTCACGCTGCCGTGGCGAGAGTTACCGTCAATGCTTCCCGGCTTTCGTTTTCTGGTCGCCGCGATCGTCTGTTCCATCTCTCTCACCATCTTCGGCATGGGCGCTGCGGCCCTGTTGCGCGCGGCCCACGAGCAGTTCGTCAGCAACGCGTCCTGGCGCACGACTCAGGCCTCCGGCTTCACCACGTTCCTGCCGCCGGCCGAACCCACGCCGGTGCTCGCGGTGCTGCGGGTGGATTCGATTCCGACACCGCCGGTGACGCCGCCGCCGGTCGTGGCCGATGCTCCCCCGGCAGCGTCCGAGCCGCCGAGCGCGCCGTCGACGGCGGCGCCGGCCGCCGAGACGCCCGAGGCGACGCCCGTTGCGGTGGCCACCGATGTGCCTACGCCCTCGCTGCCGGCGGAAACGGTCGACACGTCCCGCACCTCCGCCATCGTCGAGACCGCGTCCGTGACGAACGACCGGATCGAGAGCACCAAACCGGAGCGCCCCATTCCGGACACGTCCGCTTCGATCGTCGTTCCGGTCGAAAAAGTCTCCGACAGGCCGAGCATGGACAGTTCGCCCGCGACTGCAGCCCCGCCCCCGCCCCAGGCGTCGACCGAAGCTGCGGCCGCCGTGGTCGCACCGCCGCCGCCGGCTCCTCAGATTCTCGCCAGCGCCGATCCGATGATGACGACCGCAGCCGCCGCTCCAACCGCCGCCGCGCCCGTTCCGGCGGTGCTCGACCCGATCGCGGCCAAGCTCGCCGCGCTGGCCGAGCAGCCGGCGCACCAGGAGCGGCCCGCGGCCGGCGAGCATCGTGCCTCGGTGAAGGTCGCGAGCGTTCAGTTGCGCCGGAGCATCCTCAAGAAGCGCCAGGCCCGGGAGAAGCAGGTTGCGGCGCGCCGCGCCAAGCAGCGGCGCATCGCCCAGCGCGTCAGGGCGGCGCGGCAGGCAGCGGCCCAACTGCAGCAACAGACCGCGTTCCCCGATCCATTCGGACAGCAGCCATTTGGTCAACCGCAGGCGGCCGTCCAGCAGGCTGCCGGGCCGCGCACGCGGTAGGCGGAGCTAGCGATCAGGCCGGCCCGGTCGCAACCGGCGGACCGTTCTCGACGCCCCATTCCGACCACGAGCCGTCGTAGAGCGCGGTGTCGCGGATGCCGAGACGATAGAGCGCCAGCGTCAGCACCGCCGCCGACACCCCGGAGCCGCAGGAGGTGACGATCGGCCTGGCGAGATCGACGCCAGCGGCGCCGAACGCCTTACGTAGCTCGTCTAGCGGCTTCATCACGCCGGTCGCCGCGTCGAACAGCTCCGCATAGGGCAGATTGCGGCTGCCGGGGATATGGCCGGATCGGAGACCGGGCCGCGGCTCGGCGACCTCGCCCGCGAAGCGCGGCGCCTGCCGCGCATCGATCACCTGCTCGGCATTGCCGGCGAGATTGGCAACCATCTGCTCGATCCGGCGCACGCGCGCGGCGTCGAACGTCGCGCTGAACGTGCCAAGCGCCGGCGTGACCTGCCCGCTCTCGACCCGGCGCCCCTCCGCCATCCACTTCTTCAGCCCGCCGTCGAGCACGCGCACATCCGTGTGGCCGAACGACAGGAACATCCACCAGGCGCGCGGCGCGGCGACCCAGCCGCCGGAATCATAGACCACCACCGTATCGCCATTGCTGACGCCGAGCCGGCCGGCGTCGCGGCCGAACTGCGCGGCGCTCGGATACATGTGCGGCAGCGGATTGGAATGGTCGGAGACCTCGTCGACGTCGAAAAACACGGCGCCGGGGATGTGCGCCTTCAGGTAATCGTCCTTCGGCAGCGGCAGCACACCCGGCATCTTGAAGGTCGCGTCGAGCACCTTCACCTTGGGATCGCCCAGATGCGCAGCGAGCCAGTCGGTGGAGACGAGAGGGTCGTCGTGGATGGTCATGCGCAAAAGCTCCGGGCTTCACATTCGATCGTCATCGCCGGACTTGATCCGGCGATCCACCTTGTCGAAGCGATGGACACGCGGGTCAAGCCCGCGTGCGACGGGCAGCGATCAATCCTTCTTCTTCGGCGCCCAGGCCTCGACCGGCCCGCCGCAGTCGCGCCACGCCGCGAAACCGCCACCGATATGGGCGACCGGCTTCAGGCCCATGTCCTGCGCGGTCTTGGCCGCGAGCGCCGAGCGCAGGCCGCCGGCGCAATGAAAGATGAACGTCTTGTCCTGCTGAAAGACCGGCTTGGCATAGGGGCTCTGCGGGTCGATCCAGAACTCCAGCATGCCGCGGGTGCACGAGAACGCGCCGGGAATCCTGCCCTCACGCTCGATCTCTCGGGGGTCCCTGATATCGACGATCACGACATCGTCGCGCTTCGCCGCCGCGATCGCCTCAGCCGCCGAGAGCGTCTCGATCTCGGCATTGGCTTCATCGAGCAGCGCCTTGATCCCGCGCGTGATGGTCTGGGGCATGTCTTCTTCCTTCGTCTTTTCCAGCCGCCGAGCGGCGTCGTTTCGCGTCTACATTCCGGGGTCGTCCGTCAGGACCGAACCCGGAATCCAGAGCCGATCGCACAAGCTCGATATTCCGGATTTGGTCGCTATCGCGACCGCCCGCAACGACGGCCTTGCATCGCGCGCCGCAGAACGAGCGCCTTACCTCACCAGCTCCTTCATCGCCGCTTCCAATCCCTCGATCGTGATCGGATACATGCGCTCGGAGAAGATGCGGCGAATGATGGTGGTGGACTCCGAATAGTCCCAATGCTTCTGCGCCACCGGATTGAGCCACACCGCGTGGGGATAGGTGCGGATGACGCGGTCGAGCCACACTGACCCCGGCTCCTCGTTGACGTGCTCGACCGAACCGCCGGGCACCATGATCTCATAAGGCGACATCGAGGCGTCGCCGACGAACACGACCTTGTAGTCGTGCGGGTACTTGTGCAGCACGTCCCAGGTCGGCGTGCGGTCGGTGAAGCGGCGCTTGTTCTGCTTCCACACGCCCTCATAGAGGCAGTTGTGGAAGTAGAAATATTCCATGTGCTTGAATTCGCTCTTGGCGGCCGAGAACAGCTCCTCGACCTGGGCGATGTGCGAATCCATCGAGCCGCCGATGTCGAAGAACACCAGCACCTTCACCGCATTGCGCCGCTCGGGCCGCATGTGCACGTCGAGATAGCCGTGATTGGCGGTCTCGCGGATCGTGGTGTCCAGATCGAGCTCGTCCGGCGCGCCGGTGCGGGCGAACTTGCGCAAGCGGCGCAGCGCCACCTTGATGTTGCGGATGCCGAGCTCGACATTGCCGTCGAGATCCTTGAACTCGCGCCGGTCCCACACCTTCACGGCGCGGTTGTTGCGGTTCTTCTCCTGGCCGATGCGGACGCCTTCGGGGTTGTAGCCATAGGCGCCGAACGGCGACGTGCCCGCCGTGCCGATCCACTTGTTGCCGCCCTGGTGACGGCCCTTCTGCTCTTCCAGGCGCTTCTTCAAGGTCTCCATGAGCTTGTCCCAGCCCATGGCCTCGATCTCTTTCTTCTCTTCCTCGGTGAGGTATTTCTCGGCCAGCTTCCTCAGCCATTCCTCGGGGATTTCGGCCTTCTCCATCGCGTCGAGCAGGCTCTCCAGCCCCTTGAACACGGAGCCGAACACGCGATCGAACTTGTCGAGATTGCGTTCGTCCTTCACCAGCGCGGTGCGCGACAGATAGTAGAAATTCTCGACCGAGTGCTCGGCGAGGTCGGCGTCGACAGCCTCCATCAGCGTGAGATATTCACGCAAGGAGACCGGGACCTGCGCGTCGCGCAGTGCTGTAAAGAATTGCAGGAACATGCCCATTAGATCGCGCGGCTGGGAGGGCACGTCAAGGGCCGCTCCCCGCCCCGCGCTGGACCCGCCGGCATTTTGCTCTACAATCCCTGGAACAACAGGCGGAATGGGGGCTTTCATGGGTATCATTGCAGCACTGATCATCGGCGCCGTCGCGGGCTGGCTGGCGGGGCTGATCGTGCGCGGCGCAGGTTTCGGCCTGATCGGCAACATGGTCATCGGCATCATCGGCGCGCTGGTCGCAAGCTACGTGCTGCCGGCGCTGCACATTGCGCTTGCCAGCGGCACGCTGGGGGCGATCCTGGACGCCACGATCGGCGCCGTCATCGTGCTCGTGATCCTCTCATTGATCAGGCGCGCTTGATTATTTCTGCTTCCGATGGCAGCCATCATCTCAAAGCCGCAGCGGCGTTGCCGCTGCGTAGCCACTCAACACAAGTTCGAACGATGAGCGAGACGCGATGAAATTTACCGGCACCCAGGACTACGTCGCCACCGACGACCTCAAAGTGGCCGTCAATGCGGCGATCGTGCTCGAGCGCCCGCTGCTGGTGAAGGGCGAGCCGGGGACCGGCAAGACCGTGCTGGCCGAGGAAGTCGCCAAGGCCGTCAACGCGCCGCTGCTCACCTGGCACATCAAGTCGACCACCAAGGCGCAGCAGGGCCTTTACGAATACGACGCCGTCTCGCGACTGCGCGACAGCCAGCTCGGCGACTCCAGGGTGTCCGACATCAAGAACTACATCAAGCGCGGCAAGCTGTGGGAGGCCTTCACGGCCGAGCAGCGGCCGGTGCTCCTGATCGACGAGATCGACAAGGCCGACATCGAGTTTCCGAACGACCTGCTGCTCGAGCTCGACCGGATGGAATTCCACGTCTACGAGACCAACGAGACCATCAAGGCGAAGCTGCGCCCGATCGTCATCATCACGTCCAACAACGAGAAGGAGCTGCCGGATGCGTTCCTGCGCCGCTGCTTCTTCCACTACATCAAGTTCCCCGATCCGGATACGATGGGCCGGATCGTCGACGTGCACTTCCCGAACATCAAAAAGCGGCTGGTCGAGGAAGCGCTACGCATCTTCTTCGAGGTCCGCGACGTGCCCGGCCTGAAGAAGAAGCCGTCGACCTCCGAGCTGCTCGACTGGCTCAAGCTGCTGCTCAACGAGGACATCGGTCCCGAGCAGCTGCGCGAGCGCGATCCGCGCAAGCTGATCCCGCCGCTGCACGGTGCGCTGCTCAAGAACGAGCAGGACGTCCACTTGTTCGAGCGGCTCGCCTTCCTCAGCCGGCGCGAGGTGTGAGGGCGCGCGGCTCAATCCGACCGGCGCGTCATTGCGGCGCCGTCCTCTTGATCAGGCGTCCGAGTGCACGCATGATCCCATCGACGGCAATCGGCTTCTCGCAGCGGAGGATCTTCGAGAAGCGGTCCGGGATCACCGATTCGTCATAGCCGGTGGTGAAAACGAAGGGCACGCCGCGTTCGACCAGCAGATCGGCGACCGGAAACGCCATGTCGCCGCGCAGGTTCACGTCGAGAACGGCGCCTTCGATCCGCCCCTCGCGTTTGATCAAGGCGAGCGCGTCAGGGACGGTTCCGACCGGGCCCAGGATCGTGCCGCCGGCACTACCGAAGGCGCAGCGCAGCTCGTCGGCAAGCATATACTCGTCCTCGACGATGAGGATATGACGGTCGCGAAGCGAGCGTTCAGGCATGATCCTCAAGCTCCAGTGTGGTGAGCGAAACGGGAATCGATATCGTGCAACGGACACCGTCGGATGCGAAAGCGTACGAGGTCCTCGCGCTGAGCTGATAGGGCAAGGCCTGTTCGATCAGCTCGCGCCCTTGCCCCGTGCCGACGGGCATCGTGGCTGGCGGCGGCATGTCGACGCCGCTCTCGCGCCACTCGATATGCAGCCAGGGCTGGCCTTCCGCGCCTTCGCGCTCGAGCGACCAGACCACGCAGAGCCGGCCCGAGGGCTGCGCCAGCGCGCCATACTTGACCGCGTTGGTGGCGAGCTCGTGCAGGGCCATGGCAAGGATCTGAACGGTCGACGACCGCAGCCTGACGCCGGACGGTCCCGACAGCCCGATGCGCTCCGAACCGCCGGCGACAGCCGACAGCTCGCTACGGATCAGATCGTCGAAGGTGACGCGATCATTCTCCTTGAGGCGGGACAGCAGGCCCTGGGCGCGGGACAGCGTATCCAGCCGATCACGGAAGCGGGCGCGAAAATCGCCGAGATCGGCGCTGGCACGCGCCGTCTTGTCGGCCATCGAGCGGACCACGCCCAGCAGGTTGCGGGTGCGATGCTGCAGTTCGGCCACCAGCACCTTCTGCCGCTCCTCCCATTCACGCCGCTCGGTCACGTCGACCATGGCGCCAGTCATGCGGATCGGTCGTCCCGCGTCGTCATAGAAGAAGCGCCCACGGCCGTACAGGCAGCGAATTGCGCCGCCCGGATGCACCACGCGAAACTCGCTGACATATTCCTGGTGCGCCTCCATCACGCGGTGAAGCGCGGCTTCGGCTGCGGGACGATCGTCGGGATGGATGCGCGCCGCCCAGGCCTCGTAGCTCGGGGTCAGCTCGCCAACAGCATAGCCTTCCATGCGAAAGTGCTCGTCCGACCAATAGACCTCGCCGGTTGCGACGTTCCAGTCCCACAGGCCGAGCCGCCCGACCTCGACCGCGCTGCGCAGGCGCTCCTCGCTCTTGCGCAATTCCCGTTCGGCCTTGTTCTGCTCGGAGATGTCGCGCGCCGTCCCGAACCACTCGATGATCTCGCCGTCACGCCCGAGAATGGGGATGGCGCGCGAATCGATCCAGCCGAGGCTGCCATCGATCCTGATCACGCGGTGCTCCAGCTCGAACATGCCCTTCGTCGCGACGGCCCTGCTGATCGCCGCAGTCACCTGCGCCTGATCGTCCGGATGAATGTATTTGGCGAGCCAGCCCTGGCTCGGTTTCATCGTATCGGCGATGAAGTCCTTGCCCTGCAACTGGCGCATCTCCCGCCAGTCCGGGCTCATGCGATAGACGACGTCGGAGCTCGCGGTTACGAAAGCGCGATAGCGCTCCTCGCTGGCGCGCAGTCGCTCCGTCGCTTCGGCACGCAGACGGGCCATCTTGAGATGCGCCTCGACACGCGCCAGCAGTTCACGCGCACTGAACGGCTTGATCAGATAATCATCCGCACCGGCCTCCATGCCTTCGACGCGGCTCTCTTCTCCGGCCCGGGCCGACAGCAGGATCACCGGGATGGTACCGACCCGTTCATCGGCGCGCAGCCGTGCCAGCAACTGCATGCCGTCGATGCGCGGCATCATCACATTGGACAGAACGAGGTCGGGCTTGTCGCGGGCGATGGCCGCGAGCGCGGCTTCGCCATCGGCGACGGTCTCGACATCGTAGCGCGCGGCGAGCAGGCGGCGGACATAGTCGCGCATGTCGGCATTGTCGTCGGCCAGGAGGATGCGGGGGCGCGGCCCGGCCCTGTCGGCTGATGGCGTGGTGATGTCGATGTCCGGAACGGCATGCGCGTCGAGCGACGGCGGATCCGGCAGCCAGCGCAATGCCTCCGCGATGAACGGCCGCGCACCGCGAAGCATCGGTTCCTGCGCCGGCGCCGCATCGGACGGGAGATGACTTCGTCCCCTGGGGATTCTGACCGCGAACGTGCTCCCCTGCCCGGCTTCGCTGGTCGCCGCGACGGATCCGCCGTGCAGCTTGGCGAGCTCATGCACCAGTGCGAGCCCGATGCCCGAGCCTTCATGGGTGCGGCCGAACGCGCCGGCGACGCGATGGAAACGCTCGAAGAGCCGCGGCAGCTCGTGCTGCGGGATGCCGGTCCCGGTGTCCTTCACGCTCAGCTCGAAATGACGATCGCAGGTGACGAGCCGGACCTCGATGTCGCCCGTGAAGGTGAACTTGAACGCGTTGGAGAGCAGGTTGAGGACGATCTTCTCCCACATTTCGCAATCGACATAGGCCGGCTCCGGCAGCGTCGGGCAATCCACGATCAGCCTGAGGCCGGCGGCTTCGATCGCCGAGCGGAAGGTGCTGGCGATCTCCGCGGTCAGGCTCGCGAGGTCAACCGGCGCGTAGACCGCCTGCATCCTGCCGGCCTCGATCCGCGAGAAATCCAGCAGCGTGTTGACCAGCTTGAGCAGCCGCAAGGCATTGCGCTGGGCGATCTCCAACCGGTCGCGATCTGCCGGCGGCAAGCTCTGCGACCGCAGCACATCTTCGAGCGGACCGAGCATCAGCGTCAGCGGCGTACGGAACTCGTGGCTCACATTGGCGAAGAACGCGGTCTTGGCGCGATCGATCTCGGCGAGCGTCTCAGCGCGGCGCCGCTCCTGCTCATAGGCGAGCGTCTCGGCGAAGGCGCTGCCGAGCTGAGCGGCCATCAGATCGAAGAAGCCCTGATGCTCGGCGTCGAGGGCGCGGCGCGGATTGACGCCACAGATCAGGATCGCCGTCGCCTGCTCCCGCCCCGTCGCAACCGGCAGCGCCAGTGCCAGCTGCGGCGGCTCGGGCCATGCGCCGGTCGGGACGCCGGCAAATTTCGCGCGATCCAGCACGACGCGAATCGGCGCCACCGCGCGCGCCGCCGCCCGGACCGGCCACAGCCCGTCCCCATCGCTGTCGAGGGCAATCTGCGCCGGCGCGATTGCACTGTCCGGGTGTACCCCCGCGGCGCTCAGCAACCGTGCCGATCGCTGGTCCTCGCCGAGTTGGTAGATCAGCGCAAACGGGACATCATGCGGATTCTCGGCGAGGACGTCGGTGGCTTCGCGACAAGCATCCGCCAGACTGTCGGCACGGCCGCGCGCGGCGAGATCGCGCAAGGTCCGCATGCGGCGTTCGCCCACGACCCGGGCCGTCGTCTCGATGACGGGGGTGAAGACACCGCCGACACCGCCGGTCTCGTCGCGAATCGGCGAATAGGAGAACGAAAAATAGGTCTCTTCGAGGTAGCCATGGCGGTCGATGAACAGCGGCATGTCGCGCGAGCGGGTCGCTTCGCCAAGCCCAACGACGTGCCGCAACATCGGGCCGATGACCTCCCAGATCTCGGACCATACCGCGTGCCCCGGCGCCCCGAGCGCGGCCGGATGCTTCTGCGAGCCGAGGATCGGGCGATATTCGTCATTGTAAAGCATGACGAGCTCCGGGCCCCACCAGATCAGGATCGGGAACGCGCAGTCCAGGCAGGTGCTGATCGACGTGCGCAACGACTGAGGCCAGCTCTCGGGCGGCCCCAACGGCGTCCGTGACCAATCATGGATGCGCATGAGCGCTCCCATCTCCCCGCCTCCCTGCAGGAAGTCGGCCCCGCGCGCGAACGCCTGAAACGTCGCGCGACCGGCATCCGAATGCTCGTTCACTCCTGGCCCCTTTTTCATCGCACAATATCGTGAAATGCGCGCGGGCGCCAAGCACTGGCCAGAACGGGCAACGAGCGCATCAACGAGGAACTCGGCGGCGCGGCGGGATCCATCCGTCCATCCACAGCCGATCTCGCAACTTGGGACAGTCCAACGCAAACGCTCGACGTGCGCGGCTGCGCTTGTTAAGCGCCAGCCTCTGCGTGAAGCGGGGTTGAGTCGGGGCACATGACGGTTGCGATCGAGATGGGGCAGACGGCGGCGGGATCGCCTGCCGCCCTGGACCTCGAGGAACTGCTGGCGACCCGGCTCCTGGTGCAGGGCAATTCCGGCTCCGGCAAGTCGCATCTCCTGCGCCGCCTGCTGGAGCAGAGCGCGCCCTGGGTGCAGCAGACGATCATCGACCCCGAGGGTGACTTCGTCACCTTGGCCGAGCGATTCGGCCATCTCGTGATCGAGGCCGAGGACCACACCGAGCGCGCGCTGCAGGTCGCCGGCGAACGGGCGAGGATGCATCGCGTCTCGACGGTGCTCAACCTCGAAGGCCTCGACGCCGAGAATCAGATGCGGCGCGCGGCCGCCTTTCTCAACGGCCTGTTCGAGATCGCCCGCGACCACTGGTACCCGATGCTCGTCGTGGTCGACGAAGCCCAATTGTTCGCACCGGCCGTCGCGGGCGAAGTCTCCGACGAGGCCCGCAAGGCGTCGCTGGGCGCGATGACCAACCTGATGTGCCGCGGCCGCAAGCGCGGGCTGGCGGGCGTGATCGCGACGCAGCGGCTGGCGAAGCTCGCCAAGAACGTCGCGGCCGAGGCCTCGAACTTCCTCATGGGCCGCACCTTCCTCGACATCGACATGGCCCGCGCCGCCGACCTGCTCGGCATGGAGCGGCGCCAGGCCGAGGCGTTCCGCGACCTCGAGCGCGGCCAGTTCATGGCGCTGGGCCCCGCGCTGTCGCGCCGGCCGTTGGGCCTGCGCATCGGCCCGACCGACACCAAGCCGCGCAACGCGACGCCGCGGCTGATGCCGCTGCCGGAAGCGTCGCTCGAAGACGCCCGCGCGGTGATTCTCGCCGCACCGCCGCCCGAGACCAACGCGCGGCCGCAGCGCAAGCCGCAGCCCGAGCTGCTCGACCAGCTGATGGCGGCGAAGTCTGCTGCGCTCGAGCTGCGCCCCGAGCCGCCGGCGCCCGCCGTCAGCGAGGAGGAGCTCGCCGAGCGCAAAGCCCGCGTCGAGCGCGTCTTGCGCGCGGTGCTGGCCGAGCCCGACGCGGGCTTCCGCGCCGTCGGCGTGCTCTACCAGGAGTTCGTCGTCCGCTGCCGCATCGAGGGGCTCGGCACGGCCGTGCCCGACCTCAACGAGTTCCGCCGCATGCTGACCCGCGCCCGTGCCGGCCTCGGCGGCGATGACGCGGCCGACGACGCCGGCTGGCAGGACGTCACCTTGCGCGCCTCGCTGCTGCCCGAGGACATGCAGGGCGTGTTCATGATGATCGCCCGCGCCGCCAAGGACGGCCGCCCCTGCCCGAGCGATGCCGCGATCGCCCGCGCCTACGGCTCGCACTCGCTGCGCCGGGCGCAGCGCCTGCTGACCTATATCGAGGACCAGGGCCTCATCGTCTGCCAGCTCGACGGCGCCGGCCGCCGCATCGTCACCCTGGTCGAGCTCGCCTGGGCCACCGCGCCAGGCGATCCCAATGCCGACGATGCGACCAACGAAGGCCTCGTCGCTTCGTCGTCGTGAGAGGTGCCCGGTTTGCTCCGGGCGCCTCCCGCCGTCGTCTGCGATCAGGTCGCGGCGATCCTGCCCATCGCCGGATCGCTGATGCTGGGCCGACCGTTCTCGACGTGGCCTGCAAGCTGCCAGTTGAAGTTGGCGTCCCCGTCCGTCGTGACCGTCAGGTCGTACCAGCCATGGGTCTGCTGCAGGCGAACCCGCGTCTCCAGCCGCTGGCCGCGCTGCAGCCGGTGCCGCTCGCTGCGTCCGGTGTAGTTGTCGGCCAGAGTCACCACGCAGCTCGCGCCCTTGTTGGTGAGCGCGATCGCAAGGCTGCGGGCATCGTCGCCGTCGTCCCAATCGCAGAGATGGACGGTATCGACATCGACGAGCGCCGCGGTGGTGGCGACGCCGCCCTTGAAGTGGCGGAAGAAGCCGTTCGGCCCGTACACCGACAGATCGTACTGGCCGGCGCTGGCCGCGAGGTCCCACACGCCGTGCAGCGATTTCCCGGCTTCGACGGTGTAGCTCCACGGGCCGGCCGCGGTGTTGCCGGAACGAACGTGGAAGCAGACGCCGGCCTGCCCCGGATTGACGAAGCGGATTCCGAACGTCTTGTGCGCGGCATCGGCATCGCCGTCGACACGCAGATCGTAGGGCAGCGCGCGCGCCGGACGGATGCCCGGCTCCTGCTGCGGCAGGACCTGCTTGGCGGGCGGCACCGGATGATAGTCGTCGAAGCGCGCGCCCGAGGTGATGTCGGCGACCGGCGGCTTGTAGCCGGCCGTGCTCGGCAGCGGCGCCATGCCTTCGTTGGGCGATGTGAAGTTGAACGCCGAGGTGAGATCGCCGCACACCGCCCGCCGCCATGCCGGGATGTTGCTCTCGAACAGATCGGGCGCCTTGTGGTGGAAGCGGCGCTCGATGAAGCGGATCACAGAAGTGTGGTCGAACACTTCCGAGCACACGAAGCCGCCGCGCGACCACGGCGACACCACCAGCATCGGCACGCGGACGCCGAGGCCGTAGGGACCGGCCATGTGGCTGCCATCGCCGGCGAAGAGGTCCGTGCTCACATCGACGGTCGACTGTCCCCAGGCCTGCGACATCGCTGGGTACGGACCGACGACATGGTCGAAGAAGCCGCCGCCTTCGTCGTAGTTGATGATCAGCGCGGTCTTGCTCCACAGCTCCGGATTCGACGTCAGGATGTCGAGCACCTTGGAGATGTACCAGGCGCCCGGCCCCGGCAGCCAGTTCGGATGCTCGCTGAACGCCTCGGGAGCTGCGATCCACGAGACCTGCGGCAGGGTGCCGTTGCGGACGTCGTTGCGCAGCCCGTCGAACAGGTTCTCGAACGTGCCGCCATTGGCGATGTTGCTGCCGCGCAGCGCCTTCTCGTACAGCGGACTGCCTGCTTGCGAATTCTGGTACTGGTGGAAATACAGCAGCGAGTTGTCGCCGTAATTGCCGATCCACGGATTCTGGGTCCAGCCCCAGGAGCCGGCTGCATTCAGCCCGGTGCCGATGTCCTGATAGACCTTCCAGGAGATGCCCGCCTTCTCCAGCCGCTCCGGGAACGTGGTCCAGTCGTAGCCGGCTTCCGCATTGGTGATGACCGGTCCGCCGCCCTTGCCATCGTTGCCGTCCCAGCCGGTCCACAGGTAGTAGCGATTCGGATCGGTCGGTCCCATCACCGAGCAGAAATACTGATCGCACACCGTGAAGGCGTCGGCCAGCGCATAGTGCCAGGGCAGATCCTGCCGGTTCATGCAGGTCATGGTCGTGGTGCCCTTGTTGGCGATCCACTTGTCGTAGTTGCCGTTGTTCCAGGCCTTCTGACCGTCGTTCCAGCCATGGGCGACGTCCTCGACATAGACCTGGCCGGCATTGTCGACGCGGAACGACATCACCGCCCCCGCGCCGTTCGGCTGCTGCCACACCGGGTTGCCGTTCGGCAGCTTCACCGCGCGGGGATCGTTGAAGCCGCGCACGCCGCGCATCGCACCGAAATAATGGTCGAAGGCGCGGTTCTCCTGCATCAGCACCACGATGTGCTTGACGTCCTCGATGCTGCCGTGGCGATTGAACGCCGGAATGGCATGCGCGCGCTCGATGCTCTGGCCGAGAGCGGCGGTCGCAGCCGACGCTCCGAGCAGCCGCAGGAACTCGCGCCGGTTGTGCGCGATCGTGTTCGACATCTCGTTCATTCCCCATGGTGATGACGGTGTCGAGCGGCTTAGGTCGGCGCGTTAACAACCGCGTGACCGGGCGGTAAAGGATGTGTGGCAGGCTTTTGACGCCGCGCGGCGGAGCGGCATTCGCGGCGAGGGCGCCCTGCCGCGATGCACGTCGAAGCCGCCATTGCCCTTGCACCCGAGACGAAAAGCTGAATGATCCGTTCGGGTTGCGACGACGACAGACCGGGCGAGCCCGGATTTGGCGGGTTGCGTTGTTGAGGATGGTTTGCATATGCCGACGTTGACGGTGCAAGCGGCGGGTCTGGAGGGCGCGGTGGCATGGACATGGCTGCAGGTCGTGTCCAACGGACTGATCGCCAGCGCCTTCTTCACCATCGCCTTCGTCGTCGGCACGTTCCTGCGGCGGCGCTGGCGCGACGTCATGTTCCGCGGCATCGTCGGGGCGCTTGCGACCTTCGTGGCCGTCGTCGGGGTCACCCGCCTGCTCGCGATCGTCGATCTCTGGGTGCCGACCTCGACCATCACGGACATCATCAACGTCTTTCTCGGCGTCACCTCGATCGGAATCATCGTCATCATGATCAAGATGCTGCCTCAGCTTCTGGTCCTGCCGACGCGCATCACCTTGCAGAAAGCCTATGCGCAGCTCGAGGAGGAGATCCGGCAGCGCCGCGCCGCGGAAGCGATGGTGCGGCGATTCCAGGAAATCGAGGCCAACGAGGCCCAGGTCCGTCAGGCGCAGAAGATGGAGGCGATCGGCCAGCTCACCGGCGGCGTCGCGCACGACTTCAACAACATCCTGACCGTCATCACCGGGACGATCGAGATCCTTGCCGACGCCGTCAAGGACAAGCCCCAGCTCGCCGGCATCGCCGGCATGATCAGCGCCGCCGCCGAGCGCGGCGCCGATCTGACCCGGCATCTGCTCGCCTTCTCGCGCCGCCAGCCGCTGCAGCCGCGCGCCACCGACATCAATGCACTCATCGTCGAGGCCGGCCGCCTGCTGCGGCCGACCCTCGGCGAGCAGATCGAGATCGAATCGATGCTGGCCCATGACAGCGCGCCGGCGCTGATCGATCCGAGCCAGCTCTCGACCGCGATCCTCAACCTCGCGCTCAACGCCCGCGATGCGATGCCGGACGGCGGCAAGCTGACCCTGGAGACCAAGAACGTCACGCTCGACGAGCACTATGCGCAGTTGAACCGCGACGCCAAGCCCGGCAGCTACGTCATGATCGCGGTCAGC
Source organism: Bradyrhizobium sp. HKCCYLRH2015 (assembly GCF_051168215.1). Lineage (NCBI taxonomy): Bacteria > Pseudomonadati > Pseudomonadota > Alphaproteobacteria > Hyphomicrobiales > Nitrobacteraceae > Bradyrhizobium > Bradyrhizobium sp. HKCCYLRH2015. The sequence continues at coordinate 464,577 of NZ_JBNPUO010000006.1, forward strand.
GACACCGGCCAGGGCATTCCCGGCCCGCTGCTCGACAAGGTGTTCGAGCCGTTCTTCACCACCAAGGACGTCGGCAAGGGCTCGGGCCTCGGGCTCAGCATGGTCTATGGCTTCGTCAAGCAGTCGAACGGCCACGTCAAGATCTACAGCGAGGAAGGCCACGGCACCACCGTGAAGCTCTATTTGCCGCGGGCCGCGGGCGCGCCGGAGCTGCCCGCCGCCGACACGGCACGTCCGGCGGTGGCGCGCGGCGGCGAGACCATTCTGATCGTCGAGGACGATGCGCTGGTGCGGGACTACGTGGTCGCGCAGGTGCGGCGGCTCGGCTATCGCACGCTCGCCGCCAGCAACGCCGCCGAGGGCCTGGCGCTGATCGACAATCCGGAACGCATCGACCTGCTGTTCACCGACGTCATCATTCCAGGCGGCATGAACGGCCGCCAGCTCGCGATCGAGGCCGAGAAGCGCCGTCCCGGACTGAAGGTGCTCTACACATCGGGCTACACGGAGAACGCGATCGTGCATCATGGCCGGCTCGATGCCGACGTGCTGCTGCTGGCGAAGCCGTATATGAGCGCCGATCTCGCGCGCATGATCAGGACGGCGCTGGAAGCGTGAGGCGAACCGCGATGGTGGCGCCGGTCGGTCGATGTCTCGCTTGCCAGAGCTCGCGCGTCACAACCGGTGTCGTCCCGGCCCTGCGCCGGGACCCATAGCCACCGGCCATGGTGGTGAAGCGAGATCGATCCACCAGCGTGCCTCACACATCTTCCTGGGGTTATGGGTCCCTGTGCAAGGCCGGGACGACGGCTGAGATCGCGGTTGGCGCCTTCCATCACACTGTGCCCGAGACAACCCATAAAGACGCGACGCCGCCTTCCCGCCGCCCATGAGGCGCAGGTGATGCGGCAATCATGTCCCTCCTGAAAATCGAGAGGGCGCGAGGAAGGCCGGACCTCGGCTGAGGCCCGTGGCCCGCCTGCTCAAAAGAATGCAGGCGGCAGGTACCACAGGTACAGCCGGACAGACCCGGCCTTCCCCGCGCGATGGTTTTACGGTGTCCTTCGTGCTCTCCCTGGGGATCGGCGTTCTTGCCCCCATTTTGCAACAACGCGCCTTTGGCGCGTTGCGCAGACCTCAGCGTCGAGAGGCCAGGACCACACGACTTCGCCGTCCGTCACGACTGCACTCGTCTGGCACAGCCGTCACGTCCATCGCAGCCCGCCTCCACGTTCGTGACGACGCGTACGTCCCTCTGCTCGAGGCGGGATGGGCAAGACCATCGTCCTGATTTGCCCGACGACGCAAGCCGGCGCGGCTGCGGCAAACTAACTCGACGGGCATTTCGCGCATACGAAGCATGCGGAGATTGCCCGTCGGGCACATCTGGCCGGCGCTCCATCCAGATGTGAAGCCGTGAAGATCGGCTGACAATCAGCGGACGGACGGAGCAGCGGCGGCTTCCCCCCGCGCCGCAAGCGGCAATGACGCCTGCCTCAGACTTTCCGACGGCGTCTCACCGTAGATCTTTCGATACTCCCTGGCGAAATGCCCGGGATTGCTGAAGCCACATCGCAAGGCGATCGACGTCACCGTGTCACCTGCTTTCGCATCGTACAGCAAGCGGTGCGCATGTTGGATTCGCGTCAGCTTGATCTTCTCGGCCAAGGAGACGCCGCTCTTCGCGAAGTACTGATAGACCGTGCGGGGGCTGACGCCGTAGCGAACCGCGAGCTGCTGGATCGATATCTTCTGATCCCAGTTCGTCTCAATGTGTTCCAGTATCCTGCGAATGGGCTCCGGCACCTGGCGATCGCGATCGAGATGATCCGCGGTGACGTCGATCGTCGCGCCGACGAGATGGGTTCGTCCGTCGGACGGGCTGTAGACGGAGGTCGCCATGCCACGGACCCAGCGCACCGTACCGGCTTTGCCAAGCACCCGGTAGTCGCGCGTATAGCCGGTTCGCTTCATGATCGCACGACGGATGACCTGCGCGAGCCCGTTCCGATCCTCGGGATGCACGTGGCACAACATGTCGCGCAGCGACGATGGCGACGCCGGCGGAAAATCTCCCTTGGAATCGTCTGCATCGACGATCAGGTTGAACGTCGACAGCCCAGCGAGCTTCTCCGCGGCCGCAAGCTGTTCTTCCAGGATCCTGGTTGTCGTGATGTCCTCGACTACGGCGCAGAACCACTTCAGGCGACCCCTGGCGTCCCTGACCGGATTGACGGTCACGCGTCCCCACACGATGCTTCCGTCCGGCCGGAGATAGCGCTTGTCGAGCTGATAGGTCGCGATCTCGCCTGCAAGCAGCTTGTCGTGCTGCAGCCGATTGCGCTCCCGGTCCTCTGGATGCGTCAGATCCACAAAGGTTAGCCCACTGGTCTTGAGCTGCTCCAGCGTGTATCCGACGATCCGGCAGCATTCGGCGTTCGCAAACCGGATATGTCCCGTTGCACTGTCGACGATCGAGATGCCGGTGCCGAGGCTGTCGAGAAACACCCTCGGCACCGCGATGACTTCGGCAATGTCCTTCTCTGGCATGTCGAAGCCGATACCATCCAATCCGGATGGAGCCTAGCGCCGAGGATCATGTCGATCTTGATCTAAGGCAATCCCGGCCCTGCGACACCTGAACACGCCCCGCAGATTCACGGCCATTCCTGCACAATCAGAACATCGCTGCAGATTGCTGCCTAACCGAATCTTACTGACGAGCTGTTAGATTGAATAAAGCCCCCGGGAATTTACGGGGATCATCGAGTTCAGGAATGATCGCAGTCAGCGCCGTCTCCGGATCACAGCAACTATCGCGTGATCACGAGCATGTGCACATCGCTGGCGTGATCGTTTGCACAGGAGACCATCATGTTTGGCCGCAAGAACAACGCCGCATCCCTGGCCGCCCTGGCCGCAAACGCGATCACCGCGAAGGTGATGGTCGCTGACGACAAACTCAACATCGTCTACATGAACGAGGCGGTACGGGCGCTGATGCGTGAGGCGGAGGCCGATCTCAAGGCGCAGTTGCCGAACTTCCGCGTCGACGGACTCATCGGCACCAACATCGACGTGTTCCACAAGGACCCGACGCACCAGCGCCGCATGCTGCAGGCCCTTACGTCCGAGCACCGGGCCACCATCAAGATCGGGAAGTGGACGTTCGATCTGGTCGCGCAGCCCTTGAAACACCCGGATGGAACCCGCGCCGGAACGGTCGTCGAGTGGTCCGACGCGAGCGTGCGGCTGCAGAACCTCGACTACAGCGCCCAGGTCGCGGCCATCGGCCGATCACAGGCCGTGATCGAATTCAACCTGGACGGCACGATCGTCACCGCCAACGACAACTTTCTGCATGCGCTTGGCTACAGTCTGCCGGAGATCCAAGGCAAGCATCACAGCATCTTCGTTTCGCCGCAGGAGCGCGACAGTGCCGGCTATCGCGAGTTCTGGGCCGCCCTGAACCGCGGCGAATACCAGGCCGCAGAATACAAGCGGATCGGAAAGGGCGGCAAGGAGGTCTGGATTCAGGCGTCCTATAATCCGGTGTTCGATCAGAACGGAAAGCCCTTCAAGGTCGTCAAGTTCGCCACCGACGTGACCGCCCAGAAGCTTCGGAATGCCGATCTCGCCGGACAGATCGCCGCCATCAGCAAATCGCAGGCCGTGATCGAGTTCGAACTGGACGGCACCATCATCAACGCCAACGACAATTTCCTGCAGGCGCTCGGCTATACGCTGTCCGAGATCAAGGGCCGTCACCATTCGATGTTCGTCGATCCGTCGGAGCGCGACAGTCCGGCCTATCGCAACTTCTGGGCCGCCCTGAACCGCGGAGAATATCAGGCATCGGAATACAAGCGGATCGGCAAGGGCGGCCGCGAGGTCTGGATTCAGGCCTCCTACAATCCAATCCTCGACCTCAATGGCAAGCCCTTCAAGGTCGTGAAATACGCCACCGACGTCACCAAGCAGGTGCTGGTGCGGATGGGCAATGAGCGCGTTCGCGGCATGATGGAGTCCGTCGCGGCGGGTGCCGAGGAGTTGAACGCCTCGGTGCGCGAGATTTCCGAGGCCATGACCAAGTCGCGCGAGACCGCCATGGGGGCGGCTGACCGGGTCGCCTCAGCCGATTCGCAGGCCAAGCGGTTGAGCGAGGCGACACAAGCGATGAGCGGCATCGTCGAACTGATCGGCAACATCACAGGGCAGATCAACCTGCTGGCGCTCAATGCCACGATCGAATCGGCGCGCGCCGGCGATGCCGGCCGCGGCTTTGCCGTGGTCGCGTCGGAGGTCAAGAATCTCGCCACGCAGGCCAAGGCCGCCACCGACAAGATCGGCGCGGAGATCTCCGGACTGAACGGTATCTCCAGCGAGGTCGTGAATGCGCTGAACGCGATCAAGGTCGAGATCCAGAACGTCAGCGAATACGTCACCTCGACCGCCGCCGCCGTCGAGGAGCAGAGCACGGTCACCGGCGAGATGTCGTCCAGCATGCAGCGCGCAGCCGCAGAGGCGCAGGCGATCGCAGCAGGCAGGGCGTAGAGACCGCCCGAGCGCGGCGCTTCCCCGCGAGGGCCGCGGCCAGGATCAATCCCGCGTCGCGTCCCAGGTCACCGGCAGATTGAGCAGACCGCGAAACGCCCAGCCGCCGATGCGCACCGGCTCGGTGTCACGCAGGCGCAGGTCCTTGAGCCGCGCGAACAGCGTCGGCAGCGCGACGTCGGCGATCATCGCGCGCGAGGCCCAGGCGCCCGCGCAGAAATGCGGGCCTGCGCCGAAGGCGATGCTCTTGGAGACGTCGCGGCGGATGTCGAAGCGATCGGGATCGGTGAAATGCGCCTCGTCGCGGTTGGCCGAGCCGAACATCAGGAACACGCGCTCCTCCGGCTCGAAGGCGACGTCGCGGATGCTCCATGGCCTGGCGATCCGCCGCGGCGACATGCCGATCGGCGAGATCCAGCGGGCATATTCCTCGAACACCTGGAGCCAGCGCACCTCGCCAGTGATGGCCAGCGCGAGCTGCTCGGGATGCGTCAGCAGCGCCCACACCGTGCCGGCGATCGCGTCGCGCGGTTCGTTCTGGCCGCCCGAGATGGCGAGCTTGATGTTGGCGCGGATGCTCTCCATCGGCATTTGCGCGGCGAGCATCACGCCAAGCAGGCTCTGGTTCGGGGTCTTCTCCAGCACCGGCAGCATGTCGTCGATCGCGGCATCGATGCCGGCGGTCGCGGCGTTGCAACGCGCCTCGACCGCGGGATCGCCGGTGTAGTTGGCGATGCCGTCGATCATCGCCTGCGACCACGCATTCATGTCCTGGAAGCGCATGTTGGTGAGGCCGGTGATCAGCTTCAGGCACTCGGCCGAGAACGGCAGAGCGAAATCGCCGACGAGATCGACATCCGTGGCCGGATCGAGCGCATCGATCAGCCGGTCGGCGTGCGCCTGGAACTGCGCCAGCCAGTGCACGCGCACGGCGCGCGGCGACACCGCCGGCGCGATCGCCTGACGCTCCGCCATGTGCGCCGCGCCATCCTTGCGCATCATGTTGTGACCCATCAGCCGGTTCATCAGGCCCTGCGGCTGATGCGAGCTGAAGACGTCGATCTGCTTTTCGGAGACGAAGATGTCGTCGCGGCGGCACAACAGCGTGCTGCCGAGCTGCGGCACGAAGGCGATCGGCGCCTCCTGGCGCATGCGCGCCAGCGCCGGATAGGGATCGGCCCAGAAGGTGGCGGTATCGATGTCGAAGCGCGGTGCTGTGCTCACTGTCGATCTCCAGTCGGACGGCGCAAGCTAGCCGCGCGCGCGGGCGACGTCTGTCCCGGCGATGGGTGACAGCATGCGCGCGCCTCTCGCTCAGTTCAGCGGCCGCGGTGTCGCCATCAGGCGCAGCGCGATTGCGAACAGCTCGTTCTGCGAGGCGATGCCGAGCTTCTCATAGGCGCGCTTGCGATAGGTGAAGACGGAGTTGAGGGCGATGCCGAGATCTCCGGCGATCGCCTCCGAGGTGAAGCCTTCGAGGATGCGCCGGCAGACGTCCTTCTCCCGCGCGGTCAGCACCGACAGCGGTCCGCCAGCGGCGAACAACAAAGCAAATCTGTCGGCCGGATCCATCGCGGCGGCGCGATCCTGGCAATGACGCGCGACGATGGCCCCCACGATCGGGGCGACCGCGGCGATGCGCCGGCGCTCATGGGGCGCAAAGCCGCCTTGGACAGCGGTGCGATAGAAGTTCACGTAGGTGCAGTGCTCGCCGACCCAGATCGCGGTGGCGGCCTTGTCGACGATCTCGGAGTCCTCGAAAAACAGCTTGCGGTAGCCCTTCGGGTACATGCGGCGGGCGAAGTTCGGCAGCAGGATGTGGTTGGTGTCCGCGCGCGCGCGAAAGATCGTATCCCGGTTCGGATCGGCGGTGTGGAAGTGCTCCGAATACGCCGCGCCGAGGTCGGGCCCGATCGCGATGTTCCCCGTGCTGAGCAGACAGCGCGCCGAGCGCTGGTCCTCGAAGGCGAACACCATGCAATGGCCGACATCCGCAACAATGCGCAACGTCTCGATCAGGACCTGCGGAAATGCGGGCTGTCCGATCGCGAGCACCATCGCGCCGACGGCGCCGGCCGCCTCGATGCCAGGCTCCTGAGCCTCCATGCGTTCCTCCCGGACTTTTTGTTCGCCGAAACCTAGCAGCAACCCGCCTCGGCTGGAAGCGCCGCGCCCCGCGTCACCAACCACGGGGACAGACATGGGGCTGCAGGTCCGGCTACGCTCATCAGCCAAGGTCTCGGCCAGTCAACGCGCCGAGCACGCTCAACGGGGGAGGATACGCGATGAGAGCCGCGCTCACGGCGATCGGAATTGCTGCAACGATGGCCTTCGGCTCGCCCGCGCGCGCCGACATCAAGGTCGGTATCGTGGTGTCCGCAACCGGACCCGGCTCGGCGCTCGGCCAGCCGCAGCTCAAGGCGGTGGCCGCGCTGCCGAAGGAGATCGGCGGCGAGAGGATCGTCTACATCGCGCTCGACGACGAGTCCGACAGCGTCAAGGGCTTGCAGAACGCGCGGCGGCTGGTGATCCAGGACGGCGTCGACGTGATCATCGGCTCGTCGCTGACGCCGGTGACGATGCCGATGCTCGACGTCGCGCTCGAGAGCAGGACGCCGCTGCTGTCGCTGGCGGCCTCGACCGCGATCGTGCAGCCGATGGACGACAAGCGCAAATGGGCATTCAAGGTGGTGCCCAATGACGACATCATGGCCGCGGCCATGCTCAAATACATCGCCAAGAGCGGGGTGAAGACGCTCGGCTTCATCGGCGTGTCCGACGGCTATGGCGAGGGCTACTATCAGGAGGTGACGAAGCTCGCGCCGAAGCTCGGGCTCACGGTGACCACCCACGAGGTCTATGCGCGCGGCGACACCAGCGTCACCGGCCAGGCGCTCAAGGTGATCGCCACCAATCCGGACGCGGTGTTCATCGCCTCGGCCGGCACGCCGGCCGTGCTGCCGCAGCAGGCACTGCGCGAGCGCGGCTATGCCGGCAAGATCTTCCAGACCCATGGCGTCGCGACGCAGGAGTTCATCAAGCTCGGCAAGGAGAATGTCGAGGGTGCGATCTTCGCCGGCGAAGCGTTCTCGATCGCCGACGATCTGGCGCCCGAGGATCCGTTCCGCCGCGCCAACGACGCGTTCGTCTCCGCCTATCAGGCCGCCAATGGCGACAAGCCCAACATTTTTGCCGCGCATCTGTGGGACACCGCGACCCTGCTCAAGGGCGCCATTCCCGGCGCGCTGAAGGCCGCCAAGCCCGGCACGCCGGAATTCCGCGCCGCGCTGCGCGACGAACTCGAGCGCGGCAAGGATGTCTATCTCAACAACGGCCTCTCCAACATGAGCCCGACCGACCACAACGGCTACGACGAACGCTCGGCGTTCCTGATCAAGGTCGAGGGCGGGAGGTTCAGGCTGGTGAAGTAGGTAACGTCGCGTTGTCGGCCCGACTATTTCAGCACGGGCGGTGCAACCTCTCCCCGCCCGTTGCGGGGAGAGGTCGGATTGCGCAGCAATCCGGGTGAGGGGCATGGCACATCAGCGGCCAGGATCACCGGTCCATCGGACGAGCACGACGGCTCCGGGTCGCAGAGCAATAGCACCACCCGTGCGTCTGCCCCCGCGTCTGCCCCTCACCCCGACCCTCTCCCCGTAAGAACGGGGAGAGGGAGCGCACCGACCATTCCGCGAGCGCTCGAATTCAGCTGACAAGAGAGCGACGGATAGAGCTGCTTCCGCGCTGAGTGAGCCCTCCGCTTACGCCGACAGCCGCTCTCCCGCGTCGCCCTTGCCCAAGATCAAATCCGCCGCCTTGTCGCCGATCATCAAGGTCGCAGCGTTGAGGTTGGCGGAGATCATGCGCGGCATGATCGAGGCATCGGCGACGCGCAGGCCCTCGAGACCATGGACGCGGAGCCGGTCGTCGACCGTGGCCCAGGTCGAGTCCGCCGGTCCCATCCGGCAGGAGCAGCCGGGATGGAAGGTGGTGGTGGCGCGCTGCGTCGCCGCGGCCAGGAACTCGTCGTCGCTGTTCACCTTCGGTCCCGGAAAATCCTCGTAAGCATAGTACGGCGCGAGCGGGGCCGAGGCCAGCAGGCGACGCGCCAGCTTCATGCCGGCGACGACCACGCGGCGGTCGAGCTCGGCGGTGAGATAGTTGGTCTGGATCAGCGGCGGCGCGAACGGATCCGCCGAGCGCAGCCGCACATAGCCGCGGCTCTCCGGGCGCTGCTGCCAGGACGCCACCGTCATGCCGGGCTCGTCCTCGAGCTGGCCCTGCACGCCCTCCTTGTAGCTTGCCGGCGTGAAGGTGAGCTGCAGGTCGGAGCTTTCGGCGGTCTCGCCGGAATGCCAGAAGCAGTAGACCATGGTCGGCGACAGCGACAGGATGCCGCGCCGCGTCACCGCCCATTTCAGCGCCTCGCCCCACAGATTGAGGCCGCGCGCGAGCTCGTTGACGGTCTTGATGTTCTTGACACGCGCCACCGTGCGGGGCGCGTAATGGTCCTGCAGGCCCTCGCCGACGCTTCGGAGTGCATGACGCACCTCGATGCCGTGCTCCTGCAGCAGCTCGGGCGCGCCGATGCCGGAGAGCTGCAAGAGCTGCGGCGAATTATAGGCACCACCGGACAGGATCACCTCTTTACGCGCGCGCACCTCGACCGGCACGCCGCCGCGCCCGCCGCGATGATAGCGCACGCCGACCGCGCGTTTGCCTTCCAGCACAACGCCGGTGGCATGGGCGTGGGTGCGAACCTCGACGTTCGGCCGCTTGCTGGCCGGACGCAGGAATGCGGTCGCCGACGACACGCGGCGGCCGTTCTGGATGGTGCGCTGGACGTAGGAGACGCCTTCCTGAATCGCGCCGTTGTAGTCCGGGTTGCGCGGGATGCCGAGCGAGACAGCGCCATCCATGAAGGCCTCGCACAGCGTGTCCTTCCACTCCATGGTGGTCACGATGAGGTTGCCGTCGCGGCCGCGATACTGGTCCTCGCCGGCGCCGATGCGCTTCTCCATGCGCTTGAAATTCGGCAGCACGTCGGAATAGCTCCAGCCGCGATTGCCCATCTGCGCCCAGGTGTCGAAGTCCTGGCGCTGGCCGCGATTGTAGACATGGCCGTTGATCGACGAGGAGCCGCCGAGCGTCTTGCCGCGCGGCGCGTAGATGCTGCGCCCGGCCGTGTAGGGCCCCGGCTCCTGCTGATAACCCCAGTTGATGCTCTTCATGTAGAAGGTCTTGATGAAGCCGGCCGGCAGATGGATGTAGGGATGCCAGTCGCGCGGCCCCGCCTCCAGCACGCACACCGTGACCTCAGGGTCCTCGCTGAGGCGGCTCGCCAGCACGCAGCCGGCGGAGCCGGCGCCCACGATCACATAGTCGAAGGTATCCATCTGGTCGTTCGTCCCGGTCTCATCGTCATCAGCCGCGCGAGGCGGCAAGCGGCCATAGCGCGGTCAGCGCGGCTTGTCATTCAATTGGTAGTCGAGATGCGCCTTCACGGTCGGCCATTCGGCTGCGGTGATGCTGTAGACGACGGTATCCCGCAGCGTGCCGTTCGGCGCGATCTGGTGGCTGCGCAAAATGCCGTCCTGCCTGGCGCCGAGCCGCTCGATGGCGCGGCGGCTCTGGTGGTTGAAGAAATGGGTGCGGAACTCGACCGCGATGCAGTCCATGGCCTCGAAAGCATGCGCCAGCAAGTGCCGCTTGCACTGGGTGTTGAGCGCACTGCGCTGCACCCGTTTCGCATACCAGGTCGAGCCGATCTCGACGCGACGGTTGGCGGCATCGACGTTCATGTAGGTGGTCATACCGGCGACGCGGCCGTCGGCATCGAGCACCGTGAACGGCAGCATGCTGCCGGCCGCGAGCAGGCCGAGCCGGCGCTCGATCTCCCTGGCCATGGTCTCGGGTTTCGGAACTGCGGTGTACCACAGCTTCCACAATTCGCCGTCACTGACGGCCTCGACCAGCGCATCGTGATGGTCCGCCGACAGCGGCAGAAGGCTCGCATGCGGGCCGCGAAGGGTGACTGGTTCAAGAAAGGGCATCAAAGACTCCTTCCCCTCATCCCGAGGAGCAGCGCGCAAGCGCTGCGTCTCGAAGGATGAGGCCACGATGGAGGCCTCATGGTTCGAGACGCGCCTGCGGCGCTCCTCACCATGAGGAGCAATTCCGACGACGTTCCAGCCAGCTGGTTATCACCGGCGCGCCGTGATGACGATGCCCAGCCGCATTCACTTGTTCAGAAAATTCAGCGGCAGGCCCTGCCGGGGCCAGTCCATCGCCACCAGCTCGCCCCGGCCCGACAGCGTGATGTAGGCCGTCTTCAGCTCGGGACCGCCGAAGGCGATGTTCGTCGTAACGCGGTCGCCGGTCGGGACCTGCTCGACCAGCGTGCCGTCCGGCGCGATCACGCTGATGCAGCCGGAGATCAGCGTCGCGACGCAGACATTGCCGTTCGCTTCGACCGCGAGCGAATCGAACATCTGGTAGCCGCCGAGGCCGCAGATCGGCCGGCCGCGCTCACCACGATAGATCACCTCGCGCGGCTTGACGGTGCCGGGCTCCGGAACGTCGTAGGCCCAGAGACGCGCGGTCGGCGTTTCCGCGATGTAGACGGTCTTCTCATCCGGCGAGAGCCCGATGCCGTTGGCGGGCAGAATGCCGTGGACGGCCTCGACGATCTCGCTCATGCCGGGCTTGAGGTAATAGAACGCGCCGACATCCATGTCGCGGGCGCGGCGCTTGCCGAGGTCCGAGAACCACAGGCCGCCGTGACGGTCGAACACCAGATCGTTCGGCCCGCGCAGCGCGTGCTCGCCGCAGCGGCTGACGACGGTCTCGATCCTGCCGCTCTGCAGATCGACGCGCTGGATCGAGCCGCCGAGATAGTCCTCGGGCTGCGGGCCCGGCATGATCATCCTGCCGGTCGGAATCCAGGAGAAACCGCCGTTGTTGCAGATGTAGATCTTGCCGTCGGGCCCCAGCGCCGCGCCATTCGGCCCCCCCGGAATCTGCGCCACGATCTCCTTGCGGCCGTCGGGAAACACCCGCGTCAGGCGCTTTCCGCGGATCTCGACCAGCACCACCGAGCCGTCGGGCATCACCACGGGCCCTTCCGGAAATTCCAGATCGGTGGCGAGCACGCGCATGTCGGACATCGGACGACCTCCCGCTTTCGTCGCCGCGCTGCGGCGCATTGTTGTTAGGCGTGAGGTTATCGCAAACGTGCCGCTGCTTGCCAAGCAATCGGCAGGGTCCGGCGCCGCAGGGCTGGCCTGCAGCGTCTCGACACAATTCGGGACCGCCTCAGCGAATCACCGGAACCCAGATCTCGAAGCCGCCATCACCGGTCCTGGAATCGAAGCGCTGATCGTAGCGTTCGAAATTCGGTGCATCGGCGACCGTGCAGCCCGATTGCGGCAACCAGTGATTCCAGATCGTGCTGACGGTGCGACGGATGGTCGAGACGTGGCCCGGATGGGCGAACACGGCAAAGGTGGCCGCGGGAATCCGAACCTTGGCGAAGCTGCGCGGCAGGTTGGAGAAGTCGGCTACCGCGACGCCTGCGATATAGTCGAAGTTTCCGGCGTCGTCACCGTTGCAGCAGACGCCGTAAGCGACGTCGCCGACGCGCGCCGGGATATCCTGCTCGACCAGGTGGAAGCGCTGCCAGAGCGCCGGAATGCCGGCCCCGTTGTCATGGCTGAAGCGCTCGGCCACGCCGGCCACGAGCAGCGGCTTGGCCGTGACGAAACGTGGTGCGGCGAGATCGGCGAGCGGGGTCTGGTCCATCATGATCGGCTCCTGAAGCGACAGGCCATCGAGGCGTGAGCTGGCGCGCACCGATTCCGGCGTGACGCCGAACTGGTCGCGGAACGCGCGCGTGAACGCTTCGTGGGAGCCGTAGTCGGCCTCGAGCGCGAGACTGAGAATGTCCGGCGCTCCCGAGGCCAGAGCCCGTGCCGCCTCGCTGAGACGGCGCAGCCTGACATAGCGCATCACCGAGACGCCGGTCGCCGCCGCGAACGCGCGCACGATGTGGAAGCGCGACACGCCGGCAATGGCAGCGACATCATCCAAAGTCAACGGCGCCGACAGATGGCTCTCGATGAACCAGAGCGCCCTCTCGGCCGGGTTGTTGGACACGCGCCTCTCCTTGTCGAAGCGGCCGATCATGCGCGCGGACGTCCTCGTGCGCTTGATCGTTATTGCGCTGCGGACCGTGCTATTTGCCGGCCGGCTTCGCCGGCGCCGCGTCCTTGGCGCCCGGCGCATCGGCCTTCTTCCTCAGTTCGTCCGCAAGCTTCGCCTGCGACGCCTTCAGTTCGTCGATCAGGCCCTGCTGCGAGATCAGCGCAGCCTTCAGCGCCTGGATCTGCCGATTCGCCGCATCGAGCTTCTGCTGCTGATCGAGCGCTTGCTTGGTCATCGTCTTCTGCAGGAAATCGATGTTGCTCTGCAGACATGATGTCCGACGATCCATCGCCTTTTCTGCAGTGCATATCTCGATGCCCGGAATATCCTGCGCATATGCGGCAGAACTCACACACATCGCGAGCACACTCGCGGCAAAAATGATTCCCGCAGCAACGATTCTTCGCATCACAATTTTCTCATTGGCTTGCCCAACACATGATTTTGCGTGGAACTGAAGGAGTTTCCTGATTGATACCATACTGAGACCTCAATCGCGCATTGAAGTTCCGGCCGGGACCCGTTTTTAGGGAGATGGACAGAATGGCTACGCGCGAAAAACGGCTGGCGCAATTCGACGGCAGCGGTGAGCCGCCGCCCGGACAGACGGTCGAGGTGCTGTGCGAGGATCACAGCGGCACCTACCAACTACCGTTCCCCTGTTTCTACATTGATGGCAAATGGCACAACAAGGAATCCGGCGGCGCGCTCGAAGCCACCGTCATCGGCTGGCGCTTCCCACGCTCGCGATTTGACGAGCGCAATGGACGCCGTCCGCAGCCGAGCTTCGTTGCCGATCGCGCTTCGTCTTATTGATCATGCCGGGCCCTGAGTTCTGCTCAGGGCCGGTCTTGCCGAAAATATGGTTTCGAACGCAGATTGAGCATCACGACCGGATAGGCCATCAGCAGCGCGCCGGCGACGACCGCGAGGACAACCGTTCCAACGTCGAGCACACCGTCGCCCCACGCCCGCCGCCACATTGCAATTGCAATCGGAAAGAACAGAATCAGCGCCGTCGCCAGCCCCGGCGAGAATCTGCCTCCGCTGCGCAGGAACGGCAGAATGTGAAAGAAGATGGCGTTGATGATCATCAGCGCCGCGTAGGTGAGCGCGGCCGGCGGCCATGTCTCGGCAAGCTCCGCCTGCACCGCGCCGAGCACGACAACCAGCGCGTTCGTCACGTAGAAGTCGCTCCACTCGACCGGCAGCTTCATCACCGTACGCGCCCAATTGCGCCAATCGAACGTGTATTCCTCGAGAATATGCGCGCCGTAGGCCGCGAGCGCGAGCCAAGCCAATGTGGTCAAGGTCATGATCGATGCTCCCCTTGCGGGTGATGGACCGGCACCAGATCGGTCGCAAGGGGCAATGTGGAGCACCAAGGCGCGAGACAGGCAGCGCGCGTGCCGTGTGTCAAAACGCGACGGCGCTGCCTTGCAGTCTTAATCCTTGGAACGCTGCCGGAACGAATCGCGTCCGAATCGGACGCCGCATCTGGTGCGCGATCTGTTCACGCTAGATGTCGGACACATCGGAGACGACCCACCACATCGTGAGGAGACGCCTCCGGCCGCTTGCCGCAACCGGATGCCAAAGACTAACGGAGAAGGAGTTCAGGCGCTCAGGTCCAGGGCGTGACCGGCGGCACGTTGTCGGTCGCCGGCGGCATCTCGACCGTCTTGAAGTCGGCCGGGCTGACGATCTCCATATATTCCATGTCAGGGGAATAATCGTAGAGGTAGTGCACGATGCCGGGCCGCTGGTGCACGACGTCGCCGGCCTTCACCAGGGTCGGCTTGTCCTCGTACATGAAGCGGGCCCAGCCCTTCATCATGATGACGATCTGGAAATCGCAATCATGGCGATGCCAGCCTGTGCCATCCACCGGCGGACAATCCGGATTGGCCTTGACGAGGTGGCAGATCACCTGCCCGCCGGTGGCGTCGGCGATGCCGAGATCGCGATACAGAAAGAAGTCGCGCAACCCACCGCCCTTGTAGTCGGTGTCCTCGGGCTTCACGTGCGAGAACTTGGTCACCACTGCATGCTGGTTCATGACGGCCTCCACCGGTTGATTGCGACATCGGCGACCGTTGCGGCCCATCGATCGGCCACAGCGGCCACCACGTCAGAAAGCGGATTGTGCCATGCGAAAACCACGCCACGCCCTGTTCGCAACGCAAAGATCGGCAGGCGGTGACGGCATCGCGCGCCGAACTGATTGCCAACAACCGGGTTTTGGCCGACGCCACACGGCAATGGTGACGTGCTGACAGCTCACGCCACGCGCCGAGAGGACGCAAATCCGGCTTCAAATTGAGCAGCACCTGCCCGCGACATGAGCCGTTCTCGCCGGGGCCGGCGGCTGCCAACGGCCGCGGGCATGGTCCGCTGACGGCAGGACACCTAGTACTCGACCTCCAGCTCCTCGATCTCCTCGGGCTCGGCCTTGGCGGCCTCGATCCATTGCTGCATCTCCGGCATCGCCATGATCAGGTCGGCATAGGCCCTGAGCTGCGGCTCCAGCTTCACGTCATAAGTCACGAAGCGCGTCACCACCGGCGCATACATCGCATCCGCCATGCCGCGCTGGCCGAACAGAAATGGACCGCCGGATCTCTCCAGGCAGTCGCGCCAGATCGCCCAGATGCGATCGATGTCGGCCTGCGCCCGCGTCCAGACCTTGAAGCCCGGAAAGTGGCCCTTGAGATTGACCGGCAGCGACGCCCGCAGAGTCGTGAAGCCGGAATGGATCTCGCCCGAAATCGAGCGGCAATGCGCGCGCTGGACGCGGTCGGCTGGCAGCAGGCCTGCCTCCGGAAAGGTCTCGTTGAGATACTCGCCGATCGCCAGCGTATCCCAGATCGTCGCACCATCGTGGCGCAGGCACGGCACCAGGATCGAGGACGACAGCAGCAGGATCTCGGCGCGAGCCGACGCGTCGTCCGGACCGACGATCACCTCGTCAAAATCCAGTCCGGCAAACCTGGCCAGCAGCCAGCCGCGCAGCGACCACGACGAGTAATTCTTGCTACTGATGGTCAACGTCGCTTTGGCCATGTCGCCCTACCCTGTTGCCGCATTGTCGATTGTCGTCCGCCCATCGTGCCGCTCGTGCAAGCGGCGCGATGGCGGAGCCGGATATGTGAGAGATTTCATCGAGCAAGCGACATGCCAGTTTTTCAGGCAAGACTCGGCCGCTCTGGCTTCGATATTGCATACACCAATGCATGTAATGGATCGGACGCGATGGCGCTGCTGTACCAAGCCTATCAGAACCACATGGACCTGACCGAGCCGTGGCGCCAGAGCGCGGCAGCCGCCATGCGCTATCTCAACCTGATCCCATCAGGGCTATCCAGCCGCGCCATGCGGCGTCTGTCCGCCGCGCTCGAGCTGATCTCCCGCTCGGCCTTGACCTACGCCCGCCCGGCCTATGGCATCGACAGCGTGATGGTCGGCAACCGCGAGCTCGCCGTCACCGAAGAGGTCACGTTCAAGACGCCGTTCGGCTCGCTGCTGCACTTCAAGAAGGATGCCGCACCGGATCAGCCCAAGGTGCTGCTTGTCGCGCCGATGTCCGGCCATTTCGCCACCCTGCTGCGCGGTACCGTGAAGACGCTATTGCAGGATCACGACGTCTATATCACAGACTGGCACAATCCGCGCGACATCCCGCGCGATCATGGCCGCTTCGGCCTCGAAGATTACACCGATCATCTCATCACCTTCCTCGGCCAGCTCGGGCCGCGCCCTCACATGGTGGCGATCTGCCAGCCGTCGGTCTCCGCGCTCGCGGCCACCGCCGTGATGTGCGAGGACAACCATCCGTCGCGGCCGGCCACCTTGACCTTGATGGCCGGACCGATCGATACGCGGATCCAGCCGACCAAGGTCAACGAGTTCGCCAAGAGCAAGCCGATCGACTGGTTCGAGGACAACCTGATCCACTACGTGCCCTTTCAATGCAGGGGCGCCTTCCGCAAGGTCTATCCTGGCTTCGTGCAGCTCACGGCATTCGTCTCGATGAATCTCGAGCGCCACGTCAAGCAGCACATGGATCTCGCCAACCATCTCGCCAAAGGCGAGGTCGAGAAGGCCGAGACGATCAAGACCTTCTACGACGAGTACTTCGCGGTGATGGATCTGCCGGCGGAGTTCTACATCGAGACGGTGCGCGACGTCTTCCAGGACCATCTGCTGCCGCAGGGCAGACTGATGCACCGCGGCCGTCCCGTCGACCCGAAGGCAGTCCGGCGCATCGGCCTGATGACGGTCGAGGGCGAGCGCGACGACATCTGCTCGATCGGCCAGACGCTCTCGGCGCAGGACATCTGCACCAACGTGCGCGCCTATCGCCGCGTCCATCACATGCAGGCCGGCGTCGGCCATTACGGCGTGTTCAGCGGCAAGAAGTGGAACAACGAGATCTATCCGCTGCTGCGGGATTTCGTGCACGTCAATTCGTGAAGCGGCCACGCTGTGCGCGTTGCAGCGTGGCCGACGGCGCCTCCCCGAACTTGTCGCGATAGGCCCCCGCCATCCGCCCGAGATGGGTGAAGCCGAGGTCAAAGGCGATGTCGATGATCCGCGCCTCCGGCGCAGCCGTCATCAATTGCGCATTGAGCCGCGCCAGCCGGATGTCGAGCAGCATGTCGGAGATCGACATGCCGAAATGGCGGCGGAAGCCGCCCTGCAGCGCCCGGATCCCCACGCCTGACGATGCCGCAAGCTGCGCCAGATCGAGCGGTTCGGCTGCGTGCGCTGCCAGGAGATCACGCGCCCGGCGGACGGCCTGCGGCAGCGTCTCGACCCGGCCGGAATGCAGCCTGATCGCCTCCGCCAGGCCATTGCCCGGCTGCGCGAACAGAATATCCAGCAGCGTCTCGCGCCAATTGGCGGCCGCGACCGCTGGCAGTCCGCGCCCACCGCCGAGACGCTCGGCGAGGTCGGCGAGCCCGAGCATGTGAGCCCGGAGCCGCGAGCCATGACATCCCGACAACGCGATTGCGGGATCGAATTCGATCGGTTGCACCGCGCGCCCGGACAGCGCTGCTGCGCGCTGTTCCACGAGACGGCGGTCGAGCAACAGGATCAACTGAGCGCACCCCTCCCAGACCATGCGCGTGGGCAATGTCGGCGACAGCAGCGACGCCGCATGATCCGGCGCCGTCGCGACCTCGCCGGTCCCGGCGAAGACCCGCGCGGTCCCCGCCAGCGGGAGCTGCAGCAGGAAGAAGCGGTCGAGACAGCCCGGATCAATGGTTACCGCACCGCCATAGGCGACGTAGTTGATGGAAAAGCCATCGAATGCCGCGCAATTATGCAGAGCGAGGAAATCGCGCGCAGTATCCGCCTCCGGTTGCAGCCCATGCGGACAGAAGATGCGGCCTATTTGTTCAGCGGCCTCATCGACATCGTGCGTTGCAACACGACCATAGGCGGTCAGCCGCGGCACCGCCGGTGACTTCCAACTACGATCAGCGGCTGCATCTGCAGTCATGGCCTACATCGCCCGTCGAGATCGTTTGAAACCTATAATAATTAGCAACTGACGTCGAGGGATTCGTTTTCCGGATAGACTTGGGCAGGCCCCGGCTCGATCCTCCCATGCGTGCAGCAAGGAGATCCGCCATGATCACACTCGAAAAAGGCATCACGCGCGCAGGTACCGGCTATGCCGGCAAGACCTGGAATATCCTGGGTCAGCTCTATTATCCCAAAGCCGTCACCGACTCCACGTTCGCCTTCGAGACCAACAGCGAGCCCGGGCAGTTCGTGCCGGTTCACGTTCATCCCACCCAGGACGAGTTCATCCTGGTGCAGGAAGGCGTACTCGACCTCAAGCTCGACGGCGTCTGGGTCAAGGCGAATGCCGGCGACCTCGTGCGCATGCCGCGCGGCATTCCGCATGGCTACTTCAACAAATCCGACAAGCCGGCGCGCGCGCTGTTCTGGGTCTCGCCGATGCAGAAGCTGGAGGCGCTGTTCAACATGCTGCACAATCTCGCCGACCCGGCCGAAGTGGTGCGAATCTCGGCGGAGCACGAGGTCGACTTCCTGCCGCCGGAGGCCAACGACTAGGCGACAGCGCGGGCCCCAGCGAGCGCCCCCCGATTGTTGCGGTACGAACGGCGCGCTCATCGCTGTCGGCTCCGTGCGCCTGCAGCATGAGCAGCCGCTGCGCTCGGACGAGATGCGACCGGCGAGATCCTTCTCGCCCTGATTTCGATGCCGACCCATCCGTCGGCATCGCACGTCTCGGTCGCGCCGAGCGACCTTCGTCACCATCGAACTCTCGCGGGCTTCTGCAGCGCGGCGGGCGAATGCCGCCCGAACGCGGCTGCGCGCTCGACAACAAGGAGGTCCCATGATCAGCCGAAAGAATGTCTGTGTGATCGGCGCCGGCGTCTCCGGCCTGGCTGCAGCCAAAGCATTCACCGCCCGCGGGCACGACGTCACCATCGTCGAGCGGAGCGCCGATCTCGGTGGCGTCTGGGAGCCCGCGCGGTCCTATCCCGACGTGCAGACGCAGAGCCCCAAGGAGCTCTATCGCTACACCGACAAGGCGATGCCGGATCACTACCCCGAATGGCCGAAGGGACCGCAGGTCTATGCGTATCTTGCCGACTACGCGAAATCCCACGACCTCGTCCGCCTGATGCGGTTGAACACGACCGTGCTTGCGATGCAGCGCCGCAGTGACGGCAAGCCTGGATGGAGCCTCGACCTCAAAACCGGAGACCGAACGAGCCGGGAGGATTTCGATTTCGTCGCCGTCTGCACCGGTCAGTTCAACGAGCCGCAGACGTTGTCGCTTGGCGGCGAAGATCAGTTCGCGGCCGCCGGCGGCTTGATCCTGCATTCCTCGAAATACAACAATGCCGCGCTCACGAAGGGGCGCGACGTGGTGGTCCTCGGCGGCTCGAAATCGGCAACCGACATCGCAGTCAACGCCGTACGCGCCGGCGCGCGCTCGGTCACGATCGTGCTTCGCGAAGCGGTGTGGCGCATTCCCTACTTCGTCGGCGGTCTGATCAACTTCAAGCGCATCCTCTATATCCGTGCCCAGGAGCAGATGTTCGCAAGCTGGGGCATCGGTCCGCTCGCGCGCGTTGCCCATCTGCTGGCCAAGCCGCTCGTCTGGGCCAATTGGCGCGGCCTGGAGAGCGTGCTCAAGACGCAGTTGAAGCTCGCCAAATGCAACATGGTGCCGAAGGGCAGGATCGAGGACGGCGTGAACTGCTCCGTCCCGATCGCCACGCCCGACTTCTTCCCGATGGTCGCAGACGGCCGGATCAAGGCGGTCTACGGCACCTTCGACCACTACGAGCCGAACACCATCGTGACCAGCGGCGGTGAACGGATTCCGGCCGACGTCGCGATCCTCGCCATCGGCTACAAGCTCGGAGTCCCATTCCTGTCGGATGCCGACCGCGCCAGACTGGTCGATCCGGACGGGCAGTACCGGCTCTATCGGCTGATCGCCAATCCCGATCTTCCCGACATGGGATTCGTCGGCTTCAATTCGAGCTTCTGCACCGTGCTCTGTGCGGACATGGCCGCCAACTGGCTGGTGCGCTACGCCGACAAACAGCTGGCGCATCAACCGAGCGAGCGCGAGATGCGCGACAACATCGAGATGATGCTGCATTTCAAGCGGATCGAGCGCCCTGCCGCGGGCGTGTATGGCGGACTTTGCGTCGCGCCCTATCACTTCAAGCATTTCGACGAACTGCTTGCCGACATCGGCGCTCGGCGCCGACGGCGCAATCCATTGGCAGAGATGTTCACGCCGCCCGACGCGGACGCGTATAACGACTTTCTCGCATCCGCGCCGGCCTATCAGGCCGGCTGAGGTGGCGGCGAACAGTCTCGCCGCGCTGCAGACACAGTGACGCCGCGAGCGAGACGCATTGCGGAGGGATGGCCGGCCCCGCGGGGCGCTGGCCTTCCCGGCACAGTCGGGCTATCCAAAGCGCCCCCGGCCTCCAGCCGTTCGCCTCGGAGCCTGCCATGATCCTCTCGACCCATCTCCGCACCATCGGTCTCGCCGCTTCGGCCGCGTTCCTCCTGACCACCGCGGCCCAAGCCGCAGAAGTTCACGTCATGATCTCCGGCGGCATGACCGCTGCATTCAAATCCCTGGTGCCGGAGTTCGAGCGGCGCTCGGGTCACAAGGTCACGATTGCGTACGGCCCATCGATGGGAACAACCACGAATGCGATTCCCGTTCGCCTCGAGCGCGGCGAGCCTGCCGATGTGCTCATCATGGTGGGCTACGCGCTCAGCGATCTCACCACCAAGGGCAAGGTGACGCCGGATAGCCGTGCGGACCTCGCCAACTCGCCGATCGGCGTCGCGGTCAAGTCGGGGGCGCCGCATCCCGATATTTCGAACGCGGAAGCCGTGAAACGCATGCTGATTGCCGCCAAGACCATCGCCTATTCGGACAGCGCCAGCGGCGTCTATGTCTCCACCGAGATGTTCGACAAGCTTGGCATCAAGGACGAGATGAAAGGCAAGGCGCGGATGATTCCGGCCACGCCCGTCGGCGAGATCGTCGCCCAGGGCGAAGCGGAGATCGGCTTTCAGCAGATCAGCGAGCTCAAGCCGGTGAAGGGCATCGACATCGTCGGGCCGCTGCCGGCCGGACTGCAGAAGATCACCGTGTTCTCCGCCGGCATCGCCACGGCCGCCAAGGAGCCGGAGGCCGGCAAGGCGCTCATCAAGTTCCTGCAATCACCGGATGCGCGTCACGTCATCGCGGAAAGCGGCCTTGATCCGATCGTGAGGCGGGCGCCGAACTGATACCGAAGGAGCCCGGCTGAGACGATGGCTCTCCCCCGCCCCTGGCGCGGGAGAGTCCGGCAGGCAGCGTCGGTGCGCTTACTGGGTGAGCAAAGTCGACTCGCTCAGATTGTTGGCGCCGTAGGCCTTCTTGAGCAGACCGTTCGCCTTGGACTCCGTCATGAACTTGGTGACGAAAGCCAGCGACTGCGGATGCTTCAGCGGCACCGCAACCGCGGTGTCCGTCTTCTTGAAGGTCTCGGCCAGCACCTTGGTGCCGGGAATCTGCTTGGCGATGAGAGTCAGTTGATCGCGGGCCAAGGCCAGCGCGTCGATCTCGCCGGCACTGAGCAGCGCATAGACTTCCTCGTAGGACTTGAAGCCGGTGACGGTCGCCTTCTTCAGGAAGGCCTTGGCGCCGCGCATCACGGTCGTATCGTTGATGGCCGCAACCTCGGTGCCGGCCTGGTCCAGCGCCGCGATGTTGGCGACGTCGAGACCGGCGCGGACGATGAAGGTGGTCTCGACCGAATCGTAGACCGGACCGAACGAGACCTTGGTTTCGCGCTCCGCGTCCTTCGGCATGAAGGCCACATCCCAGATGCCCCGCGCAGCATCTTCGGTGATCGCATTGGAATTCGGATGCTCGACGAATTCGACGGGCACACCGACCTGCGCGGCCATGGCCTTGCCCAGTTCGACCGGAACGCCTGAATAGCCGCTGTCCGACTTGACGCACCAGAACGCCCCGCCGGCGGCGCCGACGGCGATGGCGACGCGAAGCTTGCCGGTCGGCGCGATTTCTTCCTTCAAGCCGGCTGCGCCGGCGGCGTTGCCGGCAAACGTGACTACCGCAGCTGCCAGGGCTGCGTCACGCAGCCAGCGCCAAAACGCCATGGCCCTCTCCCATCGAATTGCAAGTTGGATACGAGCCGCACCTTGCCGGGAGCACCGTTAAATACAGCTTACCTCGCTTGCGCAAAGCAGCATGCGACGCGCAAAACTTGCGCGTCGCAATTACGGTTTCAAATAACTCGATACCGAAAACCAATTAAGCGTCGCTTAAACGCAGCGCCGAACCGCGACGCCATTGACGATCACCGTGCGGCACGCCGCAGCCGCCACCGGCGGCTTGCGAACCACCACGGCGCCCGCCGCACCGGCGCAGCCGGCTCGCACGACGCCGCGTGCGCAGACCACGGCGTTGGCATCCGACATCGACACGAACGGCATTACCGCCAGGATGAACAATCCGCACAGCGTGGAAATAATGGCACGTGAAAGAATGGCGCTCATCTTCAAACTCCTGATCATGATCTGATTGGTCAAATATCCACCCTGTTGCGACCTTGCCTGGGACGTCCCCACCCGACAATTGGGACAATTTGGGTGGATTCGCTCTCCTGTGCATCCCCGCATGCGCTGCAGTGGTAACCGTGAACGGCGACAGCCGCCCTGCATCAGCGATTGGCCGCAAACTGCGCGAGCATGCCCTTGCAGCCAGGTGTCAGCGCACCGGCATTGGCCGCGAGGCACTGCGCGATCCGGCCGCCGCCCGGCTCGATGCCGCTGCACAACGCCCGCGCGTCCGCGCCGCAGGCGGCCCTCACGATGCGCAACTCCTCGCGAGGCCGCAGCGGTCGCAACACCAGCGCGGGCGCCGCCGGTGCAGCGGGGGTTGTCGCCGCGGGCCGGGCAACAGCCGCGGTCGCCGTCGATGCCCCGCTCGAAGACGCCATCGCCTGAGCGCAGGGGCCGGACACTCTGACCTTGTTCTGCTCCAGGCACTGCAGTGCCGCCGCGCCGCCCGGCGGCACGCTGCTGCAGACCTTGCGGTAATCGGCGCCGCAGGCACTTCGGATCGCGGCCACCTGGGCCTCGCTCGGCTTGCCCGCAGGCGCCGCCGCAGCCGGCTTGGCCGCAGCCGTGGCCAACTGGGCAGGCGCGGCCGGGACGGACGCGGCCGGCTGCGCCGCAGCCTTTGGAGGTTCGACGGAAGGCTTGCTCGCCTCGGCGGCGACCGGCCCGCTCGCGGCCGGTGGCGCCGAAGCCGGCTTGGCCTCCACGACAGGCTTGGCGTCTGCCGGAGGCCTTGCCTCTGCCGCGGGCTCGAGCGCCTTGACCGCCGTCTGGCAAGCTGAGGACAGGCCCGCGATGTTCTTCTGCAGGCATTGGAACGCCGCCGCGCCGCCGGGCGGCACGCTGGCGCATTTCGACATGTAGTCCGACCGGCATGCCGACTTGATCGCGTTGCGCTGCGCATCGCTCTGCGCCAGCGCCTGCGTTGCTGCGAGGCCGGCCGCTGCGGCCATCCCGAGCACCAGCAGTCTCTTGAAGCAATTGATCATCGGCGGATCCTCAATGGTGTCGTGCTTCAATCTCTTGTCGCCACCGCAGTCGCCCGCAGGGTGGCCAATCGGGTCTCATCAGTATCAGCACGCGCATATCGGCCCAGGCTGCGCCGGCGGCGCAGGCCTGGCAATTGGGAAAATTTGGGTGGATCGCATTCTCACTCCGCCGGCGCCTCCCGCAGCGCCGGCTGCACCGCCGGAAGCTCCGGCGGCAGGATCAGCGCGGCGATGACCGCGACCAGGCAGAGCGCGGCGAAGGCCTGCAGCATGGTGACGAAGCCGCCGTGCTCATACAGCCAGGCGACCAGGCCGACCGAGGCGCCGGCCGCGGTGAAGCCGATGAAATAACGCACGGCATAGGCGCGCGAGCGCCACTCCTCGGCGGTGTACTTGCCGACCATCGCGTCGTTGACGGTGACCTGCCCGAACGCGCCCATGACGATGCCGATCGAGGCCAGGATCAGCGCCCAGTCGCGCGCATCGGCGGCCAGATACAAGAGCGGCGCCAGCACCAGCGACAGCGGCAGCGCGATCGTCTTCAGCGCGTGGCGGTCGAGCAGCCGCCCGATCGTATACTGCGTCATGGCGCCGAACACGTAGACGCCGGCCGCGATCACGCCGAGCAGCGCCGGGCTCTGCGTCAGCCCCGCCAGCCGCTCCGCGAACAGTTTTGGCAGCGCCACGGTGATCGCGTTGAACGTCGTCGAGATCGCGATCACCACCAGCAGCAGCGCCAGCACCACGCGCCACATCTGGTCGCGCGCGACGCGGGCCTGCGCCGCCGCCTGCTTCGATCCGCGGCGGTCCTCATGCGCGACCGCCAGCGCGAACACCACGCCGATGCCGACCGTGATCACGCCGGGCACGATGAAGGCGAAGCGCCAGCCGAGATATTGCCCGACCACGCCGGTCACCAGCGCCGACGAGGCGACGCCGAGATTGCCGAACACGCCGTTCAGCCCCATGTCGCGGCCGAGCCGGTCGGCATAGGACACCAGCATCGCGGTTCCCACCGGATGATAGATCGAGGCGAACAGGCCGATCGCGAGCAGCGCCGCGCCGAGCTGCCAGGGCGTCTGCACCAGGCCGACCGAGATCATCGACAGGCCGATGCCGAGATAGAAGATCAGCATCATGTGCCGCCGGCTCCAGCGGTCGCCGAGCCAGCCGGTCAGCAGCGAGCCGGCGCCGAAGGCGATGAATCCCGGCGTCGCATAGGGCAGCAGGTCCGCATAGGCCATGCCGAGCGCGGGGCCCATGATGATGACCGCAGCTGCGAAGATCAGCATCGCATAGTGGTCGATGAAATGGGCCGCGTTGACGAAGCCGATGACGCGGCGGGGGCTGTTCATGGGAGCTGTCCTCGATTCCTGACAGATCGGTTATAGTCGACGCGACCAACGAGAAGCCGCCAATGACCATCGTGGACACGCCATTGAAGCCGCTCGGCGCCGACCGGGTGACGACCGAGCCCGGCGTCCACCTGATCGCGCGCCTCTATCACAAGGGCGCCCGGCTCGATCCGCACATGCACCGCGAGTCCCAGTTGATCTACGCCTCGCGCGGCACGATGCAGGTGACGACGCCGCGTGGACGCTGGCTGGTGCCGCCGGACCGCGCCGTCTGGGTTCCGGCGCGTCACGGCCATGCCATCGACATGCTGGCCGACAGCCAGATGCGCACGCTGTATTTCGAGCAGGACTGGCTGACGCGGGAGACGCGGGGCGTGCGGCTCGACCGCGAGTTCGTGGTGCAGGTCTCGCCGCTGCTGCACCAAGCGATCCTGGCGCTGTTCGCCGCCGACGGCGACCGTGCGCGCACCGCGCTGCTGGTGCGGCTCGCGCTGCTCGAATTGCGCCGCGCCGAGGATTCCTCGACCTTCATCCCCCTGCCGCAGGATCCGCGCGCACGCCGCGCCGCCCAGCTCGTCCTCGCCTCTCCCGCGAGTGAGGAGGATCTGGCGACCCTGGCGGGCAAGGTCGGCAGCTCGGCCCGCACTCTGTCGCGGCTGTTCGCGGCGGAGACGCGGCTGAGCTTCAAGGCGTGGTGCCAGCGCGCCCGGATCGCCGCCGCGATCGAGCGGCTGTCCACCGACCGTCAGCTCTCCGTCAAGCAGCTCGCCGCCGATCTCGGCTATGCCAGCGTGCCGGCGTTTTCGCATGCCTTCAGGCAGGTCACCGGCCGCACTCCGACCGAGTTCGCGGAGCAGACAGGTGCATGACACGCCGGCCGCATATGCACGCCGCGACGGCGGCGTTGACGATTTGTTATGTTTGAATGTCGCCAGCTTTGCCATAAATCCATGTAACATCGCCCTCATCACGCTCCGGGATTCGACTGACATCAGATGGCCAATGCCTTTTTCACCGACCTGATCACCACAATTTCCGAGCGAGGCCGGACGCTGCTGCGCGGCGGCGGCACCCCTACCGACAAGCATGATGCGAAAAGCCTGGCCGAGCTGTGCGAGGCGCTGGTGTCCGGCGCCGGCGAGGCCTCGGGCACGGCGATGGCCCGCGACGTGCTCGACGGCTATCACGATCTCGACCCCGAGGGCCGCAAGGCGTTCTTCACCGCGCTGGTGCATGATTTCGGGCCCGACAAGGCCAGGCTCGCCAAGGCGATCGACGACTGGCGCGCGGCGCCGTCGGACGAAGGCGCGAGCGCGCTGCATTTCGCCTCCGAGCCGCGCCGGCAGGAGCTGATCCGCCGGCTCAACCGCGCGCCGGGCGGCACGCCCGAGCTGGTGGCGATGCGCACCGATCTCCTGGATCTCATCAAGGGCAATCCGGAACTCGCCGCGCTCGATCGCGACGTCGTGCATCTCTTGAGCTCATGGTTCAACAGGGGGTTTCTCGTGCTGCGTAAGATCGACTGGTCGACGCCGGCGAACATTCTGGAGCAGATCATCCGTTACGAGGCGGTGCACGAGATCCACGACTGGGACGATCTGCGCCGCCGCATCGATCCGGTCGACCGCCGCTGCTACGCCTTCTTCCATCCCGCGATGCCCGACGCGCCCCTGATCTTCGTCGAGATCGCACTGACCGAGACCATCCCCGGCGCCATCGCGCCGCTGCTCGCGGTCGACCGTCCGCCGGTGCCCGCCGACCGCGCCCGTACCGCCGTGTTCTATTCGATCTCCAACACCCAGCGTGGCCTCGGCGGCATCTCGTTCGGTAACTTCCTGATCAAGCAGGTGGTCGAGGAGCTCCGCCGCGAGCTGCCGAAGCTCGACACCTTCGTCACGCTGTCGCCGGTGCCCGGCTTCATGAACTGGCTGAAGTCGACCCCCGATGCGACCGAAGAGGATCGCAACGTGCTCAAGCTGCTGAACGAGCCGCGCTGGGTCGAGGATGCCGAGATGACCGCCGAGCTGCGCCCGGTGATCGAGCCGCTCGCCGCGCACTACTTCCTCAAAGCGCGCACGTCGAAGGGCAAGGTGATCGATCCCGTCGCCCGCTTCCACCTCGGCAATGGCGCCAGACTCGAGCGCATCAACTGGCTCGGCGACCTCTCCTCCAAGGGCCAGCGCGAATCCGCGACCGTGATGGTGAACTACCTGTACCGGCTCGAGGACATCGAGAAGAACCACGAGGCCTACGCCAATGACGGCGAGGTCGTCGCCTCCAGCGCGGTGAAGAAGCTGCTGCGCGGCGAAGGCCGGCGGCTGCTGGACATGCGGCTGTCGTCGTAGGGATTGCACGGACGCGTTCGATCGCGTCCGCTGTTGGCGTCTTGAAGCCCATTGGCTCGAGGCACGCCGCCCACTCCAAACTCCGTCATTGCGAGGCGCCCTTGCGCCGAAGCAATCCAGAGTCTCGCGCGTCGCCCTGGATTGCTTCCGCCTACGCCCGCCGGGCTTCGGCGGACACGTCGCTGCGCTCGCAATGACGCGTGGTGAGATGGCGTGCTCACGCCTCAAACACCGCTGTCGTCCCGGCGAACGCCGGGACCCATAACCACCGGCAGCCGTTTGAGGCAGGCTCGTCATGACCTGCTCGCGCCCAACATCCGCCGCGGCGTATGGGTCCCGGCGTTCGCCGGGACGACGCTGTGGGAAAACCGCTTTCACATCTCAAACAGCTTGGGGACGTGCGCCAACATCCTCGCGGCGCATGGCGCCCAAGTTGCTGCGAAGCATGTCCCTCCGATCAAAACAGAGGGCGCAGGGAAGACCGGGTGCTGGCCGCAACCCATGGCCCCCGTGCGTGAAATAGTGCACGGGGCAGGAACCACAGGTACGACCGGTGCATTCCGGCCTTCCCTGCGCGATGGTTTTCACGGTGTCCTTCGTGCTCTCCCTGGGGATCGGGCTTTCTTGCCCCCATCGCCCGCGCGTGCCGTCAAGCAACAACGCAGACTTGACCTCAGCGTCGAGAGGCCAGGACCACACGACTTCTCCGTCCGCAAGGACGCCGGTCGTCTGCCGACATCCTCACGGCCACCGCATCCCTGCCCCGACGTTCGTGACGACGCGTACGCCCCTCTGCGATGGGGCAGGATGCGCACATCATTGCTGATTTTCGGAAAATGTCAAGCGGAAAGACTCGGATTCCGCTCACGACGCGCATTCGGCCCCTTCCCAGCCCGCGCCCCTCACGACGCCTTCGCTTCCACGTGGCGCGCAAAGCTGTCGAGAATCGCCTGCCAGCCCCCCTGCTGCTGCTCGACTGAATGGGTCGTTTCGGCATCGAAGACGACACGAACCACAACGCCTTTAGGACCGGGTTCGAAATGCACCTCGGCCTTCCGGTCGCCGAAGGCGTAGGCGATCAGCTTGTGCTCGACGATCTTGGTGTAGGTGCCGGCGAAGTCGAAGCCCATGCTGCCGTCCTTGGCCTCCATCCGCGACGAGAACGCGCCGCCTTCCCGCAGGTCGACCGTGGCCTTGGTCGTATGCCAGTCGTCCGAGGCGGCGTTCCATTTGACGATGTCGGCCGGCGTCGTATAGGCGCGCCAGACCTGATCGATGGGGGCTGCGACGGTGGTTTCGACGGTGATCCGCATGGATGTTGCTCCTGGCTCGATTTTGACGGCTCGCTGCAAGTGCGCAGCAGGTGTGCTCGAAGGACGATGCAGGCTGGCCAGTCCCGACAGTTGGTGAGATAAGTTTTGCTCCGGGACCGCTGCAAGGATTGTCGGTGGGAACAGCGATACGAGCGTCATGCATTGCCGTCACAACCCTGGTGGGCGGTGCACTTGGAGCGGCCAGTCTCGGCCACGTGGTGCTGGCGATCGGCTTCCTTGCCCTCAACTTCGCGCCCGGAGGCATTCACAGCGGCTGGAGCATTCTCGCGGTGCTGGGCGGTGGCGGTGGGGTTTAGGTGACAGTGCACAAAACTACCCGCGGCGACCTAATCAAGATTGACGTTTCGTGCACTGGACTGCACCCCTCAAGTGAGACACGATAATCTCAGTGACAATGGGTAAAGTCATCGCATCGTGTTTTGC